>JBIOWI010000362.1:0-7342 GCA_044868325.1 Hyphomicrobiaceae bacterium | reverse complement strand
ACACCATGCCGCAATCGGCGTTGGAGCGAGGGTGTCAGACCCAGAGGGTCTGACACCCTGCCTACGCCTTCGCCTCGGCCAGCCGCTGCTCGGCCTGGGCCAGGGCGTCGGGCGTGCCTACGTGCATCCATGTCCCCTCCATCCGCAGGCCGTAGGCGCGTCCGGCGGCGATGGCCGTATCCCACACCACGTTGAGCGAGAAGGCGCCCTCGGGGCTGCCGTCGAACAGGCGCGGGTGCGCCAGCGACACGCCCGTGAAGGCGAACGGCACGATCTCCTGCTCGACACGGCGGCGGACACGGCCGTCGGCCTCGAAGGCGAAATCGCCGCGGCCCTGGTAGCCGAGACTCTGCGAGGCCAGCGCCAGCAGCATCAGGCAATCCATGCGAGCCTCGTCCCAGGCCGCGAACAGGCGGCCGAGGTTCGACCCCACGCCCTCGATCCACACCGAGTCGCTGTTGTGGATCAAGAACGGCCCGGCACCCAGCCGTGGAAGAGCGTGCTTCACGCCGCCGCCGGTATCGAGCAGCGTCTCGCGCTCGTCGGAGATCTCGACGGCCGGCATGCAGCGGCCGCGCAGGTGCGCCTCGATCAGGTCGGCCTTGTGGTGGACGTTGACGACGGCGCGGGCGATGCCCGCATCCACGTGACGGTCCAGCACGTGGTCGATCAGGGCCTTGCCGCTTAGCTGTATCAGTGGCTTGGGTAGCACGTTGTTGGCGTGAGCCATTCGCGTGCCGAGGCCGGCGCCCAGCACCATCGCAGTCATGATCGTAGCCGGCATTCCCTCATCCCTCCGTAGGGCGGATTAGCGACGCGTAATCCGCCGCTGCATGCATATCGGCGGATTACGGGCTTCGCCCTAATCCGCCCTACGCCCGCAGTGGTCTTCTACGCTCCGTCTCCGGGAAGTGCCTCTCGTACCATGCCGCGAGTGGCGCCAGCGTGACATCCGATTCAGCGTACCGCAAGTTGCGGGCCAAGTATCCCCACGTGCGCGGATAGTTCTGGAGGTAGTGAGGCTTGCCGTCGCGGCGCATGAGGCGTGCCCACAGACCGAGTAGGCGGGTGTTGCGTTGCGCGCCGAAGTCGGCATAGGCGGTGGCGAACCGATCCCGGTCGAAGTGCGGCTCGCGGGCGGCGACTTGGGTGCAGTAGTAGTCGAGCAGCTCGCGCTCCAGCGCCTCCGGCACGTCGACGCGGGCGTCCTGCAGCAGCGACACCAGATCGAAGGCGAGGTGCTCGTTGAGGGCATCCTGAAAATCCAGGATGCCGACCCTGGCCGCGCCCTTGCGCTCCGGCAGCCAGACCAGGTTGGGTGAGTGGTAGTCGCGCAGGAACCAGCCGCCGGGCAGGGCCAGCAGACGATCGATGACCGGCGCCCAGAGACCGCGGAACTCGGCGCGAATTTCATCTGGCGCAGGCCCGCCCTTCAGCTCCGGCCACAGCCAGTCGAGCAGCAGCTCGATCTCGATCTCGAACGCCGTCCGGTCGCGCCGCGGCAGCGCGTAGGTCGAGCCGTCGGGCAGGGTGAACCGCGGCGGCACCGGCACCCCGCGCAGATGTACGAGCGCATCGACGGCAGCGCGCCATAGCTCCGCCTGCGAGGCCCCGGCAGCGATCTCGCGGCCGTAGAGCCGGTCGTCGAGATCCTCCACCAGCGCGAGGCCGGCATCGAGATCGGTCGCCAGCACCTCCGGTGCGCTGAGGCCCGCCTTCCTCAGCACCTCGCCGATGGCCACGAACGGGCGCACCATGTCCTCGGCCAGGCAGGCGATCCGGCTGTAGGACTTGCCGTCGCGGATTGGTGGGCCATCGGGCTGGCGGGGGGCATCCATGAGCAGCAGGGCGCGGCCGTTGCGGCGGAGGCGCGCATAGGCGCGCGTGGAGGCGTCGCCCTGCAGATAGGCGACGCTTGCGCCGGCCCAGTCGGGCTGCGCATCGAGGAACGCCATGATCTGGCCGATGCGCTCCACCCGTGCGACGGCGGCGCCGAGGCCGAGCACGGTCACCTGGCGCGTGTCCGGATTGGCGGTCTCCCCGAGGACGATCTCGATGCGGTCCTTGGGCAGCAGTGGCGCGTAGAGCTCGGGCCACTCGACGATGACGGCGCCGCTCTGCAGCGCCTCCTCAAAGCCCAGCTCGCGGGCCTCGTCGGCGCTCGTCAGGCGGTAGAAATCGAAATGCGAGACCGTGAGCCGCGGCGTCGTGTAGGTGTGCTGCAGGGCAAACGTGGGGCTCGGCACCTCCGGCGCGCCCACGCCGAACAGGGCGCCGATGAGCGCGCGCGCCAGCGTGGTCTTGCCGGCGCCGAGGTCGCCACAGAGCGCGATGGCGTCGCCCACCCGGATCTTGAGGGCGATCAGCTCGGCGAGCCGCACCGTGCCCGCCTCGTCCAGCTCGCGTGTCCACTTGGTCCACTGCATGGCTGAGGCCCGCGGCTCAGGCCTGGGCGGCCGTGCGGCCCGCATCGGCAGGAGCGGCGGCGGGCGTGCCGTTCTCGGGGAAGCGCACGGTGACGCGCGTGCCGCGGCCGGGCTCCGATTCCAGCGCCATCACGCCGCCGTGCAGCTCCACCAGGCTCTTGACGATGGAGAGGCCGAGACCGGCGCCGCGGTGCTTGGACCCCTGGGTGCGGCTCTCGAAGCGCTCGAACACGCGCCGCTGCTCCTCCTTGGGGATGCCCAGGCCCTGGTCCTCCACGGCGAAGGCCATCATGCCGGCCTCGCGCCAAGCGCTCACCGTGACGGTATCGCCCGGCTTGGAAAAGCCGATGGCATTGGAGAGGAGGTTATAGAGCACCTGGCGGACGCGCTGCTCGTCGGCGATGAACTCCTCAGCATCGTCGTCAATGCGGATGTCGATATTGAGGCGTTCGCGCGTGGCGCGGTCGCGCACGCCGAGGACGGCGGACTCCACGATGCCGGCCACCTTCACAGGCGTCAGCTTCAGCTCCAGCGCGCCGGCATCGATGGTGATGAGGTCGAGGATGTCGTCGATGATGGCAAGCAGCGTGCTGGACGAGGTGAGGATGTCGTTGAGGTACTCGCGCTGCTTGCCGGTCAGCTCCGAGTTCGGCCCCTGCATCATCAGCTCGGTGAAGCCGATGATGTTGGTGAGCGGCGTCCTGAGCTCGTAGGAGACGTGGCGCATGAACTGGCTCTTGAGCCGGTCGGCCAGCACCAGCGCCTCGTTGCGCTCGATCAGCGCCCGCTCGTAGCGCTTGGAATCGGTCACGTCGGCGAACGTGATGAGTGTGGCTCCATCGGGCAGCGGCGCCACCGCGAAGTCGATCACGGTCTGATCGGGGCGGGTCATCTGGCCCTGGATTGCCTGGCGGCGGTCGGAGATGCCGGTCACGGCATTGCCTATGCGTCCCCAGGTGGCCGGGTCGTCGTACAGCTGGCGGCACTGGGCTACGATCTCGTCGATATGCGGTCCCTCGTTCAGGGTGCTGCGGGAGAGCCGCCAGATCTGGGCGAGCGCCGAGTTGTGCAGCTTGAGGCGCCCGTCGGGCTCGAACACGGCCACGCCCTCCTTGAGACCGTCGAGGGTCTCGCGCTGGGCGTCGATCAGCGCATTGTAGCGGCTCTCCAGGGCGAACCGCTCCGTCACATCGTCGTAGAGGTAGGTGAGGCCACCGTCGGGCCGCTGTGCGGAGGTCACGTGGATGGTGCGGCCGTCGAGAAGGTGCCACCAGTCCTCGTATTCCGTTCCGGTCTTGTAGCCCGCCAGGATCTTGGCTTTCCAGTCGCGGTAGTTGACCTCCACCTCGGGCAGACGCGACAGCTCGCGCAGGCGGTCTAGGATCTGGGAGTCGGTGGGCTTGGTGGCGAGCCAGTCGGCATCCAGCGACCACAGCTTGCGGTAGGCCTCGTTGAAGAAGGCGAGGCGCTGGTCGGGGCCAAAGATGGCGACCGCGGTGGCCACCCGGTCGAGCGTGCGCTCGTAGGCGGCGACGTGGCGGGACAGCTCGTCCTGGGCCGTCTCGATGGCGGCCACGTCGATGGCGGCGCCGGCGGTGCCGCCCTCCAGCGGCAGCACCACCACGTCGTGCGCCTTGCGCATGCCGCCCGAGATGATGTGGGCGCGCTCGCGGTAGGGCGCCCCCTTGGCCAGTGCGCGGCCGACGCGCTGGCGCTGGCGGGTCTCCAGCAGCTCGATCTGGCGCTCGATCGCCTCGCGGTCGCTGCCGGCCTCCACGGCGCGCACGTAGGCCTCGTTGACCCACTCGATGCGGCCGTCGTCGCGCCGGAACCACACCGGCATCGGCAGGGCATCGAGCAGCGTCCGGCCGGACTGCGTCGAGCGCGCCAGCATGCGGTACTGGTCGAGGATGCGGGAGAGGTCGCGCTTGCGGCCCGTCACCTCGCGCAGGCGCAGGATGGCCCTGCCGCCGGTGGCGCGGCCGTCGGCTTCAGCGTAGCCGCCGGCGACGGTCTTGAGCAGCTGGCTGAAGGGGCGGCCGTCGGCGAACAGGGCGTCCAGGCCCTCCTTGAGGGCCGGCGTGGAGGCGGCATCCAGCCAGGCGCCGAATTTCAGGACTTCGGCGTGGTGTGCCGGCAGGCCGGGGATGCCGGCCAGGGTATGCACGACCACACGCACGCGCTGGCCCTGCTCCCACAGCACCAGCACCTGCGGCTCGGCCTTGATGATGGCCTCGGCGGTGAGCAGGTTCTTGCGCAGCTCCGCCACCTCGTCGCGGGGCCGGTAGGCGCGGCCGTCGCGCCGCAGCGTGGAGACGATGCTCATGGCCGCCGCGAGCAGCGTACCGCCGGCAGCGGCGCTCAGGATGAGCACCAGCGCCGCCCGCCACTCCGGCGGCGCCAGAGCGGGGCCGTGCGTTACGGCGATGCCAAGGGCGAGCACCACCAGCGTGCTGGCAAGCAGAAGCAATGCCAGCTCCGCGCGCGGCCTGCCCAGGCTGGCATTGGCGCTTGCCACCCACATGAATGCCGAACGACCCAATTCTCGGCCCCGCCGCGCTTGGCTGTGCAACGCGCCAAATGCACAGGGCCGTGCTGCCCGTTTACGAATCAGCAAGCATTATGTGGAGCTTCGCCGGCCCTGGCCAGAGCAGGAAGGGCACAGGTGCAGGAGGCATGCCTGCCCGGCCTTGTTTGCGAAATCGCATGGCGTGCATCTGCCGATAGGCAGTGGGTGAAGCAGGCGAGCCGGTTGCCTAGCGAACGATTGTGAGCGAAAAGTCGCGAGATGCGTGCGTCCCGCACCCCTGCCACCGACAATACAGGTCTACGTCGGCGAGCTGCAGCAGCAGCGTGCGCTGATCGCGCTGCTCCTTCCTGATCTCCTTCAGGACCTCAAGCATCAGGAGGCTGTCCTATGCGGCGGATTTCGTTCGCCGTTTAGCAACCGGCTTGACGGGCACCTTCACCGGGGCGAGCTTGAGTCCAAGCGCGTGCATCACCTTTGTGATGGTCGCGAACTCCGGGTTGCCCGTGCCGCTCAGTGCCCGATACAAGGCGGGGCGGCTCATGCCAATTTCCTCGGCGAGCTTTGACATGTTGCGCGCGCGGGCGACCGTACCGAGAGCCCGTGCAATGAAAGCGGGATCCTCCGTCTCGAAGGCGGCGGCGATGAATTCCCCGATGGCCTCCTCGGTGTCCAGCACCTCGGCAGCATCGAAGGGCGCGGTCTTCAGGGTCATGAGTCTTCACTCCTTCCACGCTTGGCGAGCTTCTTTGCAATGGCGATATCGCGGGCCTGCGTGCTCTTGTCTCCGCCGCACAGGAGGAGAATGACCGTCCTCCCGGCTTGCGTGATATATACCCGGTAGCCTGGGCCGTAGTTGATCCGCAGCTCGCTGACGAATGGCCGACGACCGAACGGCTCAATACCGATAATGCTCCGGCTTGTACGGTCCCGCCTGCGGCACGCCGATATACGACGCCTGCTGCTCGGTGAGATTGGTGAGCTTGGCGCCGATCTTGGCGAGGTGCAGGCGGGCCACCTTCTCGTCCAGGTGCTTGGGGAGCGTATAGACCTTCTTCTCGTACTTGCCCGGGTTGGTAAACAGCTCGAGCTGGGCCAGCGTCTGGTTGGTGAACGAGGACGACATCACGAAGCTCGGATGACCCATGGCGTTGCCGAGGTTCACCAAGCGCCCCTCGGACAGGAGGATGATGCGCTTGCCATCGGGGAACTCGATCTCGTCCACCTGCGGCTTGACGTTGTGCCACTTGTAGTTTTTTAGGCCCGCGACCTGGATCTCCGAGTCGAAGTGGCCGATGTTGCACACGATGGCGCGGTCCTTCATGGCGCGCATGTGCTCCACCGTGATCACGTCGACGTTGCCGGTGGCGGTGACGAAGATGTCGGCGCGCGACGCGGCATCCTCTATGGTGGTCACCTCGTAGCCCTCCATAGCGGCCTGCAGGGCGCAGATCGGGTCGATCTCGGAGACGAGCACCCGGCAGCCGGCCTGGCGCAGCGAGGCGGCCGAGCCCTTGCCCACGTCGCCGTAGCCCGCAACGAACGCCACCTTCCCGGCCATCATCACGTCGGTGCCGCGGCGGATGCCGTCGACGAGGCTCTCGCGGCAGCCATAGAGGTTGTCGAACTTCGACTTGGTGACCGAGTCGTTGACGTTGATGGCGGGCCAGAGCAGCGTGCCCTTCTTCTGCATCTCGTAGAGGCGGTGGACGCCCGTGGTGGTCTCCTCGGTGACGCCGCGGATGGCCTTGGCGTTGGCGCTGTACGAGCCGGGCTTCTCCTTGAGGCGCTTCTTGATGGAGGCGAACAGCACCTCCTCCTCCTCGTTGCTGGCGCCGTCGAGGAACTTGGTGTCGCCGGCCTCGGCCCGGACGCCGAGGTGGATCAGCAGCGTGGCGTCGCCGCCGTCGTCGAGGATCATGTTGGGCGTGCCGCCGTCGGCCCACTCGAAGATGCGGTGGGTGTAGTCCCAATAATCCTTCAGGGTCTCGCCCTTCACCGCGAACACCGGCGTGCCGCCGGCGGCGATGGCGGCGGCGGCGTGATCCTGGGTCGAGTAGATGTTGCAGGAGGCCCAGCGCACGTCGGCGCCCAGTGCTCGCAGGGTCTCGATCAGCACCGCGGTCTGGATGGTCATATGCAGGGACCCGGCCACGCGGGCGCCCTTGAGGGGCTGGCGGGGGCCGTACTCCTGGCGGATGGCCATCAGGCCCGGCATCTCGGTCTCGGCGATGGCGAGCTCCTTGCGGCCCCAGTCGGCGAGCCCAATGTCCTTCACCACATAGTCGGCGGTCTTCGGCATGGTCCCACTCCTCGGCGCGGTCGGTTCCGGCGCGTTATAGCCATGCCTGCGGGCGCGGGCAACAAGGATATAAGGATTCCTTTATGT
>JBIOWI010000361.1:0-3053 GCA_044868325.1 Hyphomicrobiaceae bacterium | reverse complement strand
CCCACGGCGATCCATCTCCCGGCCCTTCATGTGCACGAGGTGCCAGCGGCCCTTGAGCTTGCGGCCGGCGAGGTCCACGACGAGGTGCCCCTTGGCGAGCTGCTCGTGCGGGTCGCCCTCCGTGGACCAGCGGCCGCGGTCCCAGACGATCACGCTGCCGGCGCCGTACTCGCCCTCGGGGATGCGGCCTTCGAACTCGCCGTAGTCGAGCGGGTGGTCCTCGGTGCGCACCGCCAGGCGCTTGTCGGCGGGGGACAGGCTGGGGCCGCGCGTGACGGCCCAGCTCTTGAGAACGCCGTCGAGCTCCAGCCGCAGGTCGTAGTGCAGGCGCCGCGCGGCGTGCTTGTGCACGACGAACAGGTCGCCGCGCGCGCGCTTCAGCGCGCCGCGCGGCTCGGCGGTGCGCGTGAAATCGCGCTTGCCGTGGTACTCGCGAAGGGAGCTGCTTGCGGTTCGGCGTGGCATGCGGCGCGTGCGCTACCCGGCCTTTCGCGTCCTGGCCTTGGCTGGGGCCGCGCGCGCCTTCGGCGCAGACTTCTCCGTCTTCTCGGATTTCTTGGCAGGCGCCTTCTCGGCCTTCTTGTCGGCGGCGCGCTCGGCTCCGCGCTCCGCTCCGCCACTGGGGCCGGCGCCCTCGACGCTGCGGCGGAGCGCATCCATGAGGTTGATCACGTTGGTCTGGCGCTGCACCGGCTGCGCCCTCACCGGCATGCCCTTCTGCTTGGAGCGGATCAGCTCGATCAGGGCGTTCTCGTAGCGGTCATCGAACCTCTCCGGCTGGAACTTGCCCGTCATCTTCGTGATGATGTGTGTGGCGAGCTCCAGCATCTGCTTGGGCAGCTCCAGGTCGGGGATCTCGTCGAAGTAGTTGGCCGCCTGGTGCACCTCGTTGGCGTAGTGCAGGGTGGTGACGGTGATGCCCTTGCTGCGCGGCTCCAGCATGACGATGCGCTCGCGCCGGAACAGCACGACGCGGGCGAGCCCCACCATCTTCTCCTGGCGCATGGCGTTGCGGATCACGGCGAAGGCCTCCTCGCCCACGCGGTCCGTCGGCGTGAGGTAATAGGGGGTGTCGAGATAGAGCTCGTCCACCTCGGTGCGGCGCACGAACTGCTCGATGTCGATGGTGCGGTTGCTCTCAACCTGCACCGACTTGATCTCGTCGTCCTCGACCTGGATGAACTCGCCTTTGGCGACCTCGTAGCCCTTGACCTGGTCCTCCGCCTCGACTGCGTCGCCGGTCTGCTCGTCCACCATCTGGCGTCGCAGCCGGTTGCCCGTCGCCCGGTTGAGCGTGCGAAAGGAGACACGCTCGGAGGTGGTGGTCGCCGGGAAGAGCGCGACGGGACAGGAGACGAGGGAGAGCTTGAGATAGCCCTTCCAGTTCGGTCTGGGTGCCATTACGCAACGATCCTACACTGTGCTCTCCGCCCGCACGTCCGATCATACCCCCGCAACGCCGGGTTGCTATCGGAATTCGCGGCCTATGGGCGCCTGGGCGGGCCGGATCTGCCCGGCCTGGGACAATCGTTTACCGGTGCCAGCCTAAAGAAAATAATAAGAAGACCCGCGGCATGGGGCTACCGCGGGTCTCATGCGAGGGGAGCAGGGGACAGGGGGATGACCCCCCTCGCCGACAAAAGCAACGCTCCACACCTGCGAAAGTTCCGCCTCGGGTGGCGCAAACGGGGTCAGACCCCTCGCCACGACGTTGGAAATATCCTTCCAGGCTGGAGGCGAGGGGTCTGACCCCGTCCCTCGGAGACCTTTCCGCCTCGGCGCGCACACTAGGCCCCGATCTCGCCATTGTGATCCCGGGCTTCGCCGATCATGGCTTGCCTGACTTGCGCTCCAGCTCCTCCAGCAGCTGGCGGAACTTCTCGGGAACAGGCTCGGCCACCACGCTCTCGAACATCGTCTTGAGCTTATGTCCGATCTGCGCGCCAACCCCCGCGCCCTTCGCCTCGCTCCTGTCCGGCTTTGCCTCGGGCTTCGGCTCGTCCGACGTCGGCACAGCCTCCGCGGGTGCGACGGCGCCCGGTGCGGGCGGGGCCGGGAGTGCGGCCGCCGAGCGGCGTGTGCGATGCTTAATCATTGTCGGTCTTTGCGATTCGGCGAAGGTGATTTACATAGTATCGCCTTCGGTTGCACCGGCTGACGCCCCCGAGCCCGCGATCCATGTCCCTGGCCGAAAGCATCGCACCCCATATACCACACCTGCGCCGGTTTGCCCGGCTGCTCACGGGCACTCAGGCCGCCGGCGATGCGGCGGTGGAGCGCGTCCTGCAGGTCGTGGCGGCCGATCCTTCCATGTTCCCGCACCTCTCGCCGCGACTGGGCCTCTACCAATGCTTCCTGTCCACGCTCACGCGGCGGTATCGCGACGCCGGCCCTTCGCCCGGGCTCCTGGGCGATACCGCCGCGCGCTCGCTGGCCGCTCTGACGCCTGAAGGCCGCCATGCCTTCCTGCTGGTCAGCGTCGAGGGGTTCAGCCGGCAGGAGGCTGCCCAGATCCTCGAAATATCGGAGCGCCAGGTGGGCACGCTGTTGCAGCAGTCGGCCGCCGAGATAAGCCGCCAGATCGCTACCGAGGTGCTGGTCATCGAGGACGAGCCGCTGATCGCTCTGGAGCTGAAGCGGATACTGGAGGGGCTCGGCCACAGCGTCGCTATCGCCCGCACCCACGACGATGCGCTGCGCGCGGCCAAGCTCAAGAACCCTGGGCTCGTCATCGCCGATATCCGGCTGGCAGACGGCAGCTCGGGCCTGGACGCCGTCAACGACCTGCTGCGGAGCCTCACGGTGCCAGTGGTCTTCGTCACGGCGTTTCCCGAGCAGCTCTCCACCGGCCAGAGGCCGGAGCCGGCGTTCCTGATCCGCAAGCCTTTCCGCGAGGAGGCGATCGCGGCCATCGTGAGCCAGGTGCTGTTCTTCGATCAGCAGGCCAAGCGCCACGGCGACAACCCGGCGCCCGCCTAACCACCGTCGTCCGGAGGTGTGACGGTGTCAGACCCGGAGCGCTGCGCGGATCCCCCTCCCCCTTGTGGGGAGGG
>JBIOWI010000360.1:0-8776 GCA_044868325.1 Hyphomicrobiaceae bacterium | reverse complement strand
AGGGGGAGGGGAATTCGGTTGTGCCCGCTCGACCGGCGAGGTGCACGGGGTCAGACCCCTCGCCTCGACGTTGAGCGAGAATCGCAACGTCGGTGGCGAGGGGTCTGACCCCGCCTCCGCTGGCGGGGAGAGGGGACTCCTGTTCGAGCTGAAGAGGGCATCTGCCGGCTACGACGGGCGGCCCGTGCTGTTCGACATCGACCTGACGGTGCGGGCGGGAGAGCGCATCGCCATCATGGGCCGCAGCGGCGCGGGCAAGTCGACGCTGCTCGGCCTGCTCTACGCCCAGCGGCCGGCCGATGTCGCCCTCGTTCCCCAGGCCTCCGCCCTGGTCAAGCCGCTGTCCGTGTTCCACAACGTCTACATGGGCCGGCTCGATCGGCACTCCACGGCCTACAACCTGCGCAACCTGGTGTGGCCGGCTGCCGCCAGGATCGCCGAGGTGCGCGGCGTGCTCACGAGCGTCGGCCTGGAGGCGGAGATCTTCAAGCCGGCCGGCGCGCTGTCCGGCGGGCAGCAGCAGCGCACCTCGGTGGCGCGCGCGCTCTACAACGGCCGCCCCGTCCTGATCGGCGACGAGCCCGTCTCCGCCCTCGACCGCATCCAGGGCTCCGAGGTCCTCTCCCTTCTCGGCCGCAGCCACGAGACGCTGGTGCTGGCCCTGCACGATGTGCACCTGGCGCTGGAGCATGCCCGGCGCATCGTCGTGATCGAGCACGGCCGCAAGGTCATCGACGAGCCCGCCGGCGCGCTCACGGCCAACGACCTCTTGCGCCACTTCGGAGGCGAGCCGTGAACCGCCTCGCCTTCGGCAACACCAGCCTGCTGTTTCTCGTCAGCGCGCTCCTGTGCCTGGCCGTTGCCGACATCGCCGTCACCGCGCTCAACCCCTGGGGCGAGATGCTCCGCCTCCTGCGCGGCATCCTGCGCCCCGATGTGCTCTCCGTCGAGGCGTGGAGCGTGGTGTGGACGGTCGCCTTCGCCGTGATCGGCGTAGGCGTCGGGGCCACCGCGGGGTTCCTGCTCGCCATCGCCTTCCCCCGCTTCGCCGCCGTGCGCGGGACGGCGCTGGTGCTGCGCTCCATCCACGAGCTGTTCTGGGCGCTCTTGCTGATCCAGGTGTTCGGCCTCGGCCCCACCACCGGCGTGCTCGCCATCGCCATTCCCTACGCGGGCATCTTCGCCAAGGTGTTCGCCGAGATCATCGAGGAGGCAGACCTGGCCGCCGAGCGCGTGCTGCCCGCCGGCACCTCGGCGATGTCGGCCTTCGCGTTCGCCCGGCTGCCCGAGGTGGCCGAGCGCTTCAAGACCTACACGCTCTACCGCCTGGAATGCGGCCTGCGCTCCACCCTGGTGCTGGGCTTCGTCGGCCTGCCGACCGTCGGCTTCCACCTCGAAGGCTACTTCAAGCAGGGCAAGTACGCCGAGGCTGCCGCCCTGCTTGGCGTGTTCTACCTGCTGATCGGCACGCGCCGCCTGTGGGCCAGGCCAGCGACGGTGCCTGTCCTGCTCATCGGCAGCCTGCTGCTGCTGCCGGAGGGCATCGGCGGCGGCTCGGCGCTGGCCAACCTCGCCCGCTTCGTCACCCACGACATCGTGCCGGCCCCGCTGCGCTCGGGAGATCTCGCCAGCCTCGGTACCTGGAGCGCCTTCGCCGCCTGGCTGCAGCCCATCGTCTGGCGCCAGATCCTGCCGGGAGCCTGGAACACCGTCGTGCTGTCCCAGATCGCGCTGGTCGGCATGGGGCTGCTGGCGTTGGCGCTGTTCCCCCTCATCTCGCGCCGCTTCATCGGGCGGATCGGCCAGCCCGCCGGCCGCGTGCTCCTCGTCGTCGTCCGCTCGACGCCGGAGTACATGCTGGCCTATGTGCTCCTCCAGCTGCTCGGCCCCTCGATGCTGCCGGCGGTCATTGCGCTGGCCGTGCACAACGGCGCCATCGTCGGCTACCTGATGGGGCGCCACGCCGACGCCCTCGACTACCGCGCCGACGCGCCGACGGGGCTCAACCTCTACGCCTACGATACGGTGCCGCGCGCCTACGGCCAGTTCCTGGCCTATAGTCTCTACCGCTGGGAGATCATCGTGCGCGAGAGCGCGATCTTCGGCATTCTTGGGGTGGCGACGCTCGGCTGGTACGTGGACGCAGCCATCTCCGAGCTGCGCTTCGACGTGGCCGTGGTGCTGATCCTCGCCACCGTCGGCCTCTGCGCGCTGATCGACGCTCTGTCGCGCCGGCTGCGGCGGGCGCTGCGCCTCACCACCATGCCGACGCGGCTCGCCGACGCGCCCGCAGGCTGAGAGGAGACGGAGCCGATGCAGACGGGGCAGACCCCCATCCTCAAGGACATCGTGCTGGTCGGCGCCGGGCACTCGCACGTCAGCGTGCTGCGCATGTTCGGCATGCGCCCGATGCCCGGCGTGCGCCTCACCCTCATCACCCGGCAGGTGCACACGCCCTACTCCGGCATGCTGCCCGGCCTGATCGCGGGCCTCTACCAGCCGGATCAGGCCCACATCGACACGGGGCCGCTCACCCGCTTCGCCCAGGCCCGCCTCTATCACAGCGAGGTCGTCGGCCTCGATCTTGCGGCCCGTCAGGTGATCTGCCGCGACCGCCCGCCCGTGCCCTACGATGTCCTCTCGATCAACATCGGCTCGACGCCGAGCGCCCGGCAAATCCCGGGCGTCGCCGAGTACGCCATCCCCGTCAAGCCCATCGACGGCTTCATCGCGCGCTTCGAGGCGGCGCACGCCCGCGTCCTCAAGGCGAAGGGCCGCGCCCGCATCGGCGTGGTCGGCGGCGGCGCCGGCGGCGTGGAGCTCCTGCTGTCGCTGCACAGCCGCCTCAAGCGCGACGTGGCGGCTGCCGGCTTCGATCCATCCGGCCTGTCCTTCACCCTCGTCACCGCCGGCGACGAGATTCTGCCGACGTTCCCGCCCCGCATGCGGCGGCGCTTCGCCGAGCTGATGCGCGAGCGGGGCATCGGCGTGGTGGCCGGCGGCGCGGCCACGGAGGTGCGTGCCGACGCCGTCCTGGTCGAGGGCAACGGCCCGGTCCCCCTCGACGAGGTGTTCTGGACCACGCGCGCGGCTCCCGCGATGTGGCTCGCCGATACCGGCCTCGCCCTCGACGGCGACGGCTTCGTCAGGGTGTCCGAGACGCTGCAGTCGATCTCGCATGCCGATGTGTTCGCCGCCGGCGACATCGCCTCCATCGACGGCCACGCGCCCCCCAAGTCCGGCGTCTACGCGGTGCGCTCCGGCCCGCCGCTGGCCGGCAACCTGCGCCGCCTGCTCCAGGGGCGGCCGCTCGCCCGCTACAAGCCGCAGCGCGAGGCGCTCTACCTCGTCTCCACGGGCGAGCGCTACGCGCTCGGCGCCCGCAACGGCTTCACCCTCGAGGGCGCGTGGGTGTGGACCCTCAAGGACTTCATCGACCGGCGCTTCATGGCGAAGTTCAACGAGCTCCCCGACATGGCGGAGCCCGATGGAGCACCCGTGCCGGCCATCGCCGATGAGGCCGCCATCAAGGAGATCTCCGCCATCGCCATGCGCTGCGGCGGCTGCGGCGCGAAGGTGGGAGCCACCGTGCTGACGCGGGCGCTCGGCGCCGTGGAGCCCGTACGGCGCGACGACGTGGTGGTCGGGCTCGATGCACCCGACGACGCCGCTGTCGTGGACACGGGTGGGCAGCGGCTCTCCGTCCAGACCGTCGACTACTTCCGCGCCATCGTCGACGACCCCTACACCTTCGGCCGGATCGCCGCCAACCACGCGCTCGGCGACATCTACGCCATGGGCGCCGAGCCGCAGACGGCGCTCGCCATCGCCACTGTGCCCTACGGCATCGAGGCCAAGGTGGAGGCAGACCTCAGCCAGATGATGGCCGGCGCCAACGCGGTGCTGCGCGAGGCCGGCTGCGCCCTGGTCGGCGGCCACACCAGCGAGGGCGCGGAGCTGTCGCTCGGCTTCGCCGCCAACGGCCTCATCGAGCGCGACGCCGCGCTGCGCAAGGGCGGCCTCAGCCCCGGCGACGCGCTGATCCTGACCAAGCCCATCGGCACCGGCGCGCTGCTGGCGGCCCACATGCGCGGCAAGGCTAAGGCGCGCTGGGCGATGGCCGCGCTCGCCCACATGACCCAGTCGAGCCGGGCCGCGGCCTCGATCCTGCGCGCCCACGGCGCCACCGCCGCCACCGACATCACCGGCTTCGGCCTGATCGGCCACCTCGTGGAGATGGTGAGGGCCGGCAACGTCGATGCCACGCTCACCCTGCCCGCCGTGCCTCTCCTCGACGGCCTCAGGGAGACCGTCGCGGCCGGCATCTTCTCCTCGCTGCAGCCGCAGAACGTCAGGCTGCGCCGCGCGATCCGCAATCTCGACGAGGCGGCGGCCCACCCGCTCTATCCCGCCCTGTTCGACCCGCAGACCGCGGGCGGCCTGCTCGCCTCCGTGCCGAGGGAGCGCGCCCAGGCCTGCGTCGCCGCCCTGCAGGCGGCGGGCTACGCCTCGGCCGCTATCGTCGGCTCGGTCGAGCCGCGGTCGCAGGCGCTCGCCCCGATCGCCATTGACCTGGAGGAGGCGCGCCACCAGCCGGGCGCCTCAGCCAGCACCCCATCTGAGCCCGAGGACGCCGAGGAGATGCCCCATGCGTACCAACCCGTTCTATGACGCCTGGCTGTTCCTGATCGGCGCCACCGACGACCACGCTAACAGCGGCGTCGGCTGGCTCCTGACGGCCCTGTTTCTCGCGCTGCTCGCCGCCGGCGCCTGGATCGCCTGGCGCAACTGGCAGCAGGACCCCGCGCAGCGCACCAAGGAGCACCTCGCCACCTGGCTCATGCGCACCATGATCGGCGCCATGTGGTTCCAGGGCTCGCTGTGGAAGCTGCCGCTGCCGGTGTCCGGCGGCTTCGAGGGCTGGACCAAGGCCATCGGCAGCAACGCCGCCTTCCAATTTCACCGCTGGATCGCCGACAACGTCTTCGTGCCGCTGCTGCCGCTCATCAACCCGCTGGTGTTCCTGACCGAGCTGTCGCTGGCCACCGCCTTCATCCTGGGGTTTCTGGTGCGGCCGATGGCCGGTATCGGCATGCTGTTCGTGGTCCACCTCTGGCTCGGCCTCTACCAGCATCCGGCCGAATGGCCCTGGCTCTACATCTTCCTCATCTTCGTGCAGGGCTTCTTCATCCTCACCAACGCGGGCAAGAGCCTCGGCCTCGACGCCCTCATCGCCCGCGCGCCGTTCGGCCTGCTGGCGGGCGACGGCAGCCTCGCCCGGCTCTACCGCCGGATCGCGTGAGGACAGCCACGGCGGCGACTGCGCCCGTTCAAGCAACTGACGACCGCCAGAGCTGGCGGCTGGCCATCCGCACGTTGGCATAGCCAAGAAGGCGCGGCGACTACCAGGTCCTCTCCGCAGCATGACAGCCGATTGGCAAATATGAACACGTTCATTATAGTTGGACGCGCGGACAGGTCGCCTGCCGGCGCGCGCTGTCGGATGGTGACTGACAACGCCCGTTGACAATGACAACATGAGCGACCCTGCAACAAGTCTCAGATACGGGAGGAAACGATGCGCGGACAAAGAGCCCTTCTCCTCGGAGCCGTGGCGCTCGCCATGTGCGGCGTGGCGCCGGCGAGCGCCCAGCAGCCCGTGAAGATCCGCGTGTCGTGGGTGGCGCCGGTGTCGAACTGGGCCTCCATCTGGCTAGAGAAGAAGGACCTGGCGAAGCACCTGGGCAAGTCCTACACCATGGAGCCGGTGCGCTACGCCGGCACGCCGCCGATGGTGACGGCGCTGGCGAGCGGCGAGCTGGAGGTGGCCAACCTCGCCTATTCGACGCTGGGCATCGCCGTCAAGAACGCCGGCCTCGACGACCTGCGCGTGATCGCCCACGAGTTCCGCGACGGCGTGCCCGGCCGCTACACCCACGAGTACCTGGTGCTGGCCGACGGCCCCATCAAGAGCGCGCAGGACCTCAAGGGCAAGGTGGTGGCCTCCAACGCGGCCGGCAGCGCCGTCGACGTGGCCATGCGGGCGATGCTGCGCAAGAACGGCCTGGAGGACAAGCGCGACTACACCGTGCTGGAGACGCCGTTCCCGACCATGCGGGCGATGCTGGCCGAGAAGAAGGTGGACATGATCCCCGGCGTGCTGCCGTTCTCGCTCGACCCGGAGCTGCGCAAGATCGCCCGGCCGCTGTTCAAGCAGAGCGAGGCCATCGGCGAGACCGAGATGATCGTGTGGGCGGTGCGCAAGTCGTTCATCGACAAGAACCGCGCCGCCATGGTGGACTTCATGGAGGACACGCTGAGGATCGTGCGCTGGTACATCGACCCCGCCAACCAGAAGGAGGCGGCCGAGATCGCGGCCAAGGTCACGAAGCAGCCGGCGGAGCGCTTCGGCTGGCTGTTCACCAATAGGGACTACTACCGCGACCCCAACATGCTGCCGAGCCTGGACGCGCTTCAGCGCAACCTCGACATGACGACCGACCTCGGCTTCGTGAAGGGCAAGGTGAACGTCGCCGAGCACACGGATCTCTCCCTCGTCAAGGAGGCGGCGGGACGGCTGAAGTAGGAGGGGTCTCCCTCTCCCCGCGCAACTCCGAGCTCGCCACGCGCTCCGACAGCGCGGGGAGAGGGCCGGGGTGAGGGGCAGCGGCAATCTCTGACGTCGGAGTGTGTCGCTGCCCATCACCCTAACCCTCTCCCCGCAAGCGGGGAGAGGGAATCCCTACACCGTGCTCGGTGCGAGCGCCTCCTGGTGCCAGATCAGGACGCGGCGGCGGATGAGCGTCATCGCCTTGACGAGCACATAGCCGACCGCCGCGATCTCGACGATACCGGCGAACACGCCGCGCGAGTCGGCGAAGCGCGAGGCATGCACCATGGCGCCGCCGAGGCCGTAGCCGCCCATCAGCATCTCGGCCACCACGGCGACGATGAGGGCGATCGGCAGGGCGACCTGCAGGCCGGTCATGATCTGCGGGAAGGCTGCGGGCAGCACGACCTGCCAGACCACCTCGCGCTCGCTCGCCCCCATGTTGCGGGCCGACCAGACGAGGTGCCGGTCCACGGCGGCGATGCCGGCGATCGTCGCCGTCACCACCGGGAAGACGGCATCGAGAACCACCATGGCGATCTTGGAGAGGTCGTAGACGCTGAGCCAGAGCATCATGATGGGCAGGAAGGCGATCTTGGGCATGGGAAAGCCCACCGACACGATCGGATCGAGCAGCCAGCGCACCGCAACGTTGCGCGACATGGCCATGCCGAGGACGACGCCGGCCAGGGCGGCAATGGCGAAGCCGACGAGGGCGCGGTAGAGCGTCAGCGCGGTGTTGAGGAGGAGATCGCCGGCCACGGCATCGGTCCAGATGCGGGCCAGCACGGCGGTAAGCCGCGGCAATTGGAAAGGCGTGACGGCGCCGCCGGCGGCCAGCGCCTCCCAGGCGAGCGCCAGCGCCAGGATGGGCGCCGCGCGCGCAACGCCCCAGCCGACGGCGCGCACGGCCCTGAGCGCCGCGCCCGGCTCGGCCGGCGCCGCCTCGTTGCCGATGCCGGCTACTCGCGCCATTGCAGCAGCCTGTGCATGAGGGCGTGATAGGCGCGGTCGGCGGCGAAGCCGAGGAACGCCACGGTCAGCACCACGGCGAACATGGCGTCGTAGGTGCCGTTGGCGCCGAGGAAGCCGATCAGATACCCAAGCCCCTCGCGCGCCACGATCAGCTCGGCGCTCACCAGCAGGATGAACGCCAGCGCCAGCGCGGTGCGGATGCCGTTCAGCATCTCCGGCAGCGCGCTCGGCACCACCACGTCCCACAGCATGCGCAGCCGGCTGGCGCCCATGCTGCGCGCCGACCAGACCAGCGCCTGGTCGCTGCCGCGGGCGCCGTTGAAGGCCCCCAGCGTCACCGGCAGCATGCAGCCCAGAAAGATGAGCAGGATCTTGGAGCCGTCGCCGAAGCCGAGCCATAGCACCGTGACGGGGATCAGCGCCGACTTCGGCATGGGGTAGAACATCTCCACCAGCGGCCCGAGCGCGGCGTTGACCGGCCGCCACCAGGCCATGGCGATGCCGAGCGCCGCCCCCGCGACGATGGCGAGCCCCAGGCCGGCGCCGGCGCGCCATAGCGACGAGGCGCCGTTCGTCACGAGCTCGCCGCTCCTGAGCATCTCCACCCATGCCAGCACGACCTGGCTCAGCGGCGGCAGCGCCAGCTGCGAGACGAGCCCTGAGCGCGCCGCCAGCTCCCAGCCGGCGGCCAGCAGCACGAGCGGCAGATAGCGAAAGACGGCGCTCATGCTGCCCCCGGGCGTGGGGCGCATCCCGGGCAGCATGCCCCCACGGGTCCCCCTCCCCCTTGTGGGGAGGGGCTAGGGGTGGGGGGAACCAACGCGGTCATACCTGTCCGTTTCACGGCGAGACGCGCGCCTCCTGCGCCTTGATGGCCTCGTCGCGGACGAGGCCCCAGACCTCGTCGACGGTGTCGAGGAAGGCTTTTGCCTTGGCGACGTTGGGGTCGCTCTTGTCGAGGCGGATGTCGACGATGGTCTTGATGCGGCCGGGACGCGCCGTCATCACCGCCACGCGGTCGGCGAGATACACCGCCTCCTGCACGTCGTGGGTGACGAAGATCACCGTCTTCGGGCTGCGCCGCCAGATGGCGAGCAGCTCGCTCTGCATCAGGTGCCGGGTCTGGGCGTCGAGCGCGCCGAACGGCTCGTCCATCAGCAGGATCTTGGGGTCGATGGCCAGCGTGCGGGC
>JBIOWI010000359.1:0-10333 GCA_044868325.1 Hyphomicrobiaceae bacterium | reverse complement strand
TGATCAGGGGCTGGCAGACGAGCCCGGGGCACAACAAGAACCTCCTCCTGACCGATGCCGAGCACATGGGGATTGCCCTGGTGCAGGACGCCAAGACTGAGTTCAAGACATTCTGGACCCTGGTGATCGCGTCGCCGCAGTGAAGGTGTCAGACCCGCTGGGTCTGACACCCCATCTCAAAACGCCGGCTTGAGTTCGATCTGGAGGCGCTGGCCGGCGCGGAGCACCTTAAGGCGCATGGCGGCCCCGGCGGGGAGGCGGTCCAGCGCCTCGGTGAAGGCCTTGCGGTCCGTAACCGGGGCGCCATCGGCCTCAAGGAGCACATCGTCGATCTTGAGGCCGGCCTGGTCGGCGGGCAGGCCGCGGATGATGCGGTCGACGGCCAGACCCTCCGTGCCCGGCAGGCCGATGCGCCTGGCGCGCGCGGCGTCGATCGTCTCGTAGGAGAAGCCGTAGCGACGGGGGCGATAGGGCGGCTTGGCCTGTGTGTAGCACCAAGCGGGCACCTCCTCGGCCACGAACAGGTTGCGGCGCTCCCACTCGAACAGGCAGCGCGGCACCCGGGCGATGGCGGTGTCGATCAGCTCCGGCAGCGAGGTCCACGGTAACGGCCAGAGCCGCACGGTGTTGTCGCCCGAGGACGTGACGACCAGCTTGCCGTCGCGCGTGAAGGCGGCATTCTCGACCGGGGCGGTGTGGCCCTTGAGGACGGCCAGCTCTTGGCCGCTGCCGGCGTCCCACAGGCGGGCGGTGTCGTCCTCCGAGGCGGTGAGAAGCCAGCGGCCATCAGGGCTGAACGCCACGCTCGTCACGTCCTTGGCGTGGCCCTTCAGCATGCCGATCTCCCGGCCGGCGCCGGCGTCCCACAGGCGCACCGTGGCGTCCTCCGCGATGGCCAGCCGCCGGCCGTCGGCGCTGAAGACGGCGCTGCCGAACAGGCGGTTGAGGCGCTTGAAGGCGGCGATCTGGCGGCCGTTGGCGGCATCCCACAGACGCGCGGCGAGGTCGCCGGCCACCGTCACCACGCGCCGGCCGTCGGGGCTGTAGAAGGCGTTGCGCACCTCCTCGGCGTGGCCTTTGAGGTCGGCGAGCTCCTCGCCGTCGGCAAGGCTCCAGAGGCGGGCCGAGCGGTCGTTGGAGGCGGTGACGACCTGCTTGCCATCCGGGCTGAAGGCGGCACTCACCACGACGCGGGCGTGGCCTTTGAGGGTCATGATCGGCTTGCCGTCGATCGTGTCCCAGATGCGCGCGGTGTTGTCCTCGGACGCGGTCACGAGGCGCCTGCCGTCGGGGCTGAAGGCCACGCTCCACACGGCGTCGGTGTGGCCCTTGAGCACGGCGATCTGCCGACGCTCGCCCAGGTGCCACAGACGCGCCTCGAACTCCTCGAAGGTCGCCGCGCGCTCCCCGTCGGGGCTGAGGGCCACCTGCTCCGCCTGGCCGACGTGGCCGAGCAGCACGCCGAGCGCCCGGCCGTCGGCGGCGTCCCACACGCGCACGGTGTTGTTGCCGGCGGCCGTCACGAGCCAGCGTCCGTCGGGGCTGAAGGCCGCGCCGCTCTGGCCGTCCAGCACGGCGACCTCCTTGCCGTCGGCGGTGTTCCAGAGATGCACGGTCTTGTCGTCGGCGGCCGTCGCCAAGCGCTTGCCGTCGGGGCTGAGCGCGGCGCTCTCCATCGCACCGCTGCCGCCTGAGAGGACGGCGGGGGCCAGGCCGCCGGCGAGGTCCCACAGGCTCGCGCTGCTGTCGCGCGAAGCGGTCGCCACACGCTTGCCGTCGGGGCTGAAGGCGGCGCTCTCTACCACGCCGGCGTGCCCCTTGAGGACAGCCGTCACCTTGCCCTCAACGGGCTCCCACACGCGCGCGGTCTTGTCCTCGGAGGCCGTCAGCACCCGCGTGCCGTCGGGGCTGAAGGCGGCGCTGCGGACGGCGCTGGCGTGGCCCGTCAAGGCGGTGACCTCCTTGCCGTTGGCCGCATCCCAGATGCGCGCCATGCCGTCCACGGAGGCGGTGACCACCGCGCGCCCATCCGGGCTGAAGGCCGCGCTCCACACTGGGCCGCCGTGTCCCTTGAGAACAGCGAGCTCCTTGCCGTTGCCCGCGTCCCAGACGCGCGCGGTGGCGTCGTCGGAGGCCGTCACCACCCGTTTGCCGTCGGGGCTGAAAACCGCAGCCATCAGCCGGCGCCCGTGGCCCTTCAGCACCGCGAGCGGCTTGCCTGCAAGGTCCCACACCCGCGCGGTATTGTCCTCCGACGCCGTCGCTACGCGCGTGCCATCGGGGCTGAACGCCGCGCTGCGCACCGCACCGGTGTGGCCCTTCAACTGGGCCAACTCTCGCCCTTCGGCCTCCCACAGCCGCGCAGTGCCGTCCTCCGAGGCCGTCGCCACCGTCTTGCCGTCCGGGCTGAAGGCCGCGATCAGCACCGGGCCGGCGTGCCCCTGCAGCACGGCGATCTCCTTGCCGCCGGTGGCGTCCCACGAGCGTGCGGTGCCATCGGCGGATGCCGTGACCACCGCCCTGGCGTCGGGGCTGAAGGCGGCGCTCCGCACCGGGCCGGCATGGCCTTTCAGGACGGCGATCTCCTTGCCGTCGGCGGCGTCCCAGAGCCGTGCCGTGCCGTCCGCCGATGCCGTGACGACGCGCCGGCCGTCGGCGCTGAACGCCGCGCTCAGCACCGGGCCGCTGTGCCGGACCAGCACCGCCCGCTCGCGCAGGCCGCGCAGGGCGTCGTGCAGGACGGAGCTGGCGCCCGGCAGGACAGGGCGTGGGGGCTCCACCCCCGGCTCAGGCAGGGCCTCCAGCGCCAGGAGGACGGCCCGGGTGTAGTCCTGCGCCTCGACGGCCTCGCGCGCCCTCGCCGCCATCACGCGCGACTGGGCGAGGTACATCTCCTCGAGCCTCGCCTCCGCGCGCTGCTTGTCCTGCTCGGTCTGGCCCAGCGCGGCCTCGACGCGCCCGGTCTCCGCCTCCGACTTCCGCAGCGCCGCGACCGCCTCCTGCCGCGCAGCTTCCCGCAGCGCGCTCTCCTGGAAGGCCTGGAACGCACGCCAACCGGTGGCGATGACGGCGACCGTCAGCCCCGCCATGAGGGTGACGCGGAGCCGCTTGCGTCGGCCCGCGGCCTCTTCGGCGGCCTCGAGCGCCGCAGCCTGCTCGGCCTGGGCCGCCGCCTGGGCCTCGATCTCCTGGCGCCGGGCCTGGATGCGGACCTCGTCCTCGCCCTCGCTCGCCCTGATGAAATCGAGCTGCAGCGCTGTGGGTTGCGGCGCGTCCTGGGGCCTCTGCGCCACCCAGGCTTTCGCCTCGACGAGATCGTTGCCCGACAGGAGGCGGCTGGCCGGCCGTCCGGCGGCCTCCCAGTCGGCCGCGCGCCGGGCGAGCCAGGTATGGGCGCGCAGCCAGTCGGTATCGGCGCTGAGGGTCTGTACGAGCCGGCCCAGGCCGGAGCCGAAGCCGCTGCCCGGCACACCGGGCTCGGCATAGAAGAGGATGGAGCCGAGGTCGCGCAGCCGGCGCGGCGGGACGGTGCCGTAGAGCGGACGACAAACGACCGGGATGATGCGCTTGCCGAGGCGTGCGGCCTCCTCCGCCTCCCACGCGCACACCTTGGAGAGCGCCGAGGCGGGCGAGAGCGCGAACAGCACCGTGTCGGCCTCGCCGATGAGGGCGCCGAGGCGCGTCTGCCAATGCTCGCCGCTCATGCTGCTCTGGCGGTCGATCTCGGGGGCGAAGCCGTAAGCCTCCAGAGCCGTGCACAGCTGATCGGCGAAGTCGAGGTCGTCGCGGCTGTAAGAGATGTACACGCGCAGCTTGGCATCGGCCCCGGTGCGCTTGCCCGTGGCGCGCTCGTCCGCGTCCGGCGTTGCCGGGCCGGCCCTGTCGCGCCCCGCAGCGGCCATCGAGCCCCCCGTACCCTCAAGCAGAAATTATAAGTCGTCCGACCAGGGTTGTGCGTGCGGGCACATCAATCCAGACTTTGCGCGCGATCGTCAAGGTCAGCATTGGGCCGGCCGAGCGCACAGCCGGGAGAACCGGGGCCGGAGACCGATGTTCCAGCCAAGGGAGGTGTGCGCACGACGCGCGCCACTGTGCCGCATGCAGCGGCCGGCTCTGCTACGGCGCTCCCGCGGGAGCCTTCTTGGCCGCCTGGCCCGCTTTCGGCTTGGCGGCCGCCGCAGCCACGACCCCGCGCTTGCCCTTGTTCTTCGCCCGCGCCACAGCGCGGCGCCGGCCGGTGCCGCACGCCCACGAGATCACGCTCTGGCGGATGCTGACAGCGCTCTTGGCCTCGGCCGCCAGCGGCATCGTATCGAGGCTCTCGGTTCCGAACAGCGCTTTCCAGCCTAGCGTCTGGAAGCCATGCTCCAGCAGGTTGGCAGCGCGCGCGCTGCGGTTGCCGCCGGTGGTCTCGCCCAGCACCACCGCCACCAGCTTCTTCCCGTCGCGGCTGGCGCTGGCCACGAGATTGAAGCCACTGTCGCAAATAAAACCGGTCTTCATGCCGTCGGCGCCGTCGTAGCTGCGCAGGAGCGGGTTATGGTTGCGCATCACCCGCTTACCCATGCGCATCTCCTCCATCGCCCAGTAATGGGCGTAGCCCGGAAAGTCGCGCACCACGGCCACGGTGAGCCTGGCAAGGTCGCGCGCCGTGGACACCTGCTCGGGTGCCGGCAGGCCGTTGGCATTGACGAAGTTGCTCCGCGTCATGCCGAGGCGCTTGGCGGCGGCGTTCATGGTCTCGGCGAACGCTTCCTGCGAGCCCGCCACAGCCTCCGCCAGCATCACGGCGGCGTCGTTGGCCGACTTGACGATCAACGCCTGCAGGGCCGTGTCCACAGTAATCTCGGAGCCCACCGGCAGGCCGAGCCGGCTCGGCGGCTGGCTGTGGGCCAGCTCGGAGACCTTGATCTTGTTCTGCAGGCCGATCTTGCCGTCCCTGATGGCCTCGAACACCAGGTACGCCGTCAGAATCTTGGTGAGCGAAGCGGGAAACCATTGGTCGTCCTGGTCCTCGGCGTAGAGGATACGGCCATTGGCCGGGTCGAACAGCAACGCCGGACCGGCGACGGCGGACGACATTGCGACCGTGGCGGCCGTGACGACAGACAGCACCTTTCTCGCACCGATAAGCCACTTCACTGCATCATTCCTCCGACGGCCCCGCCGCCGTCACTCCGACGCCTCGCTCCAGCCCTGCCGCTCCCGTCCCCCGCTTCGCCCGGTTGGCCGCGCGACCCTAGCTGCGGCGCCGCACCTCGTCCAGTTGCGATGCGCCGCGCCCGCGACAAATTCCGCTTGGGCGGGCTTCTCGGTCGCAGGGGATGGTGTCAGACCCTCCGGGTCTGACACCATTGCACGAACCGGCACCGGATGGTGTCAGACCCAGAGGGTCTGACACCGATGCACCATTCGTTCACCACGTCGCCGCCCCGCGGGTGGAAGCCGGACCGGCGTCTGGTATCATCCGCCCGCTGCCTGTCCCAAGCATTGACACCGACCCTGACCAAGGAGCACGGACGGATCATGTTGGGCAGCGATTGCGCGGAGCGCTCTCCGCATCCCTGGCGCCGGCTCGATAGCTCGGCGCCTCCTCTCACCGACCCACGCCGGCACCTGCGCCGCATCATCGAGAGCACCGTCGCGCCGGCGTTCGCCGTGCCGCGCGAAGCGCTGTGGGCCGGAACGCGCGGAGCCCCCTCGGAAGCCTTCGCCCGGCAGGTCGCTATGTACCTGGCGCACGTAGGCTTCGGGCTCAGCTTCAGCGAGGTGGCGCGCTTATTCGTGCGCGACCGCACCACCGTGGCGCATGCCTGCGCGCTCGTCGAGGACCGTCGCGACGCGGCACCCTTCGACCGCTCTCTCGACCTGCTCGAAGGCGCCCTGCGCCTCGTTTCGCAGCGCCAGTCGTAAAGCGCCCCTCGGGTATCGCCATGAAAAGATCGAAGCGCGCCTCGGCGCGCGCCCAATCCGCTGCGCGCCGCTCCACCCCTCGCGCTGCATCTCCGACCGCCCGCGAGACTCCGCTGCAGTGGCTGCGGCGGCGCAAGGACAAGAGCGGCCGGCCGCTGCTGACGGACGCGCAGTTCCAGGCGGGCGAGAAGCTCGCCCAGGACTACTGGCACGCCCAGCTGCAGCCGCGCGTCACGGCGAGCTGGTCCGCCCTCGCCCCCAGCCAGCGCACGCGCCGCTCGGCGCCGGGCGCCGGGGTGGAGATGCGCGACGCGGTGGCGGCGGCGCGCCAGCGCGTCAACCGCGCGCTCGCATTTCGAGTGTTCTCTCTGATGTCTCAATCACTTAGTTATATTCGGCCTTGACCATTGCTACTAGATTGCTACCCGACTAACCAAAAACACCCGCAATTGCGGCTGCCGACGACGAGTCGTCGTGATCGAAGAGATGGCCGTAGGTGTTGAGCGTCACGCTGGGTTTCGCGTGTCCGAGCCGGCGGCTGATCTTGAGGATATCCTCCTTCTTGGCGATCAGGATCGACGCGTGCGTGTGGCGAAGATCGTGAAAACGGATACGGGGCAGGTCGAGCTGCTCGCAGGCCCGTGACCAGCGATCCGACAGAGTGTCGGGCTCCATAGGCTTTCCATCGATCCCAGGGAACACTAGGACATCGGCCGGCGGTTTGCCGAGGCCCAGCATCACCCTCTGCTCCAACAACAGCTTCCTGTGGTCGCGCAGCACCTGCACCGTGGCCAGCGGGATGGTGATCGTCCTGGTGCCGGCGGATGTCTTCGGCATCTTGAAGCGCAACCCGCCTGCCTTGGTCTGTTCCAGGCTGCGTTCTACGCGCACCGTACCGCGGTCAAGATCCACGTGCGGCCACGACAGCGCCAGCAGCTCGCCGCGCCGCGCGCCCGTGGCCAGGGCGAGGTGGGTGATGGCATAGAGATCATGGCCAGCGAGCTTGTCGAGAACAGTCTTCGGCTCGCCCTCCTTGAGGATCTGCATTTCCCGCCTGTCCTTGACCTTCGGCTGGGAGATGTCGGCCACTGGGTTGCTGGCAATGAGTCCGAATTCCTTGGCGTGCGCCAGCGCAACGCCAAGCACTCGGTGGGCGTCGAGGATCGTCCGATCGGCGAGCGGCCTGCCCCTGGCCGATCCCCTCTCCCGCAGCACGGCGTGCCAGCGCTTAACCGCATGGCTGGTCAGCTGCTGCAGGATCACGGAGCCGAGGTGCGGCTTGATCTGGTGACGGATCAGCCCCTCGTATCTCTCCCTGGCCTTCAGGCCGATCTGGTGCTGCGCCAGCCACTCGCTGAGGAAGTCGGCCAAGGTGGTCTTGCTGGGATCAATCGCGCTTCCGGTATCTCTCTCCCGAAGGAGCGCCGTGAGCGCCTTCTCGGCGTCCGCCTCGCTGCCGCGGATGGTTTTGGTAATCGTCTTGCGCCTGCCGATCTCATCGCGCCCGCCGGAGATCCGGATCTCCCACGACTCCGCCCCCCGGCGGCGGATGTGTCCCCGTGCCATTCCCTACTCCTCCTCGTTGACGATGATGGAATTCTTCTCGATCTCGCGGACGGCAGTCTTGAGCCGTTCGAGCTGAACCTTCGCGACCTTCACCTTGGTCCCGGGAGCCGTTTCGTTGAGCAGCGCAATCATGGCTTGTTTGAAGGCGACGAAGGAAGCGTTCAGCGACGGCTCGCGACCGCAAATGCTGTGGAGGGCCATGCCCACGGCCATGCGCGCATTGAATGAATTGATGCCGCCATCGGCTGCGGCTGCGGCTGCCAAGTCTTCCCCCAGGTTATAGATGTCGAAGCTTCTTCTGAGCCGACGCTCCATCTCCTGAGACAGGTTACGATCATTGCCAGCGGCGGCTTCCTCCAGCCGGCGGCGCAGCTCCGCGCCCATCCGTATCGTCGTGCTGATCTGATCTGGAGCGTTGGCCCCGCGTGCCTTGGCTGTCTTGAGCGGTCTGGCCATTGGCAACAATCCCCATCAATTCCGAGCGATTGGGAGGTTGCACAAAGGACCCGGTTTGACAACGCCGCCTTGCTCTGCAATGAGGATAACGTCGTTGCAAGACAGTGCAAGAAACGGAGAAGGAGATGACCCCGAAGGCAGCCACCAAGCCCAGAAGGCCGGCCAAGCCACCCAGCGTGCCGCCCGAGAAGCTGGTGCTCACCGGCCGTGACATCGCTCGGGAGCTCAACATCGACGTGGCGCGGGCATGCCGGGCGATCGCCAACGGCGACATTCCCTCAATCAAGCTCGGATCGCGCCGCGTGGTTGCGCGCGCGGTGCTCGAAAGGATCAAGGCCGGCGAGTTCGAGACGAGCCCCGTGCGCGACAAGGCCGCTGGCGGCGAGGGCGGGGCGGTGTGATGCGCGAGCGCTACTGGATTGCCATTAACGGGGCGAGCTGCGCGCTGAGCACTATCCCCTGGGTCAATCCGACAACCGTGCCGGTGGCGCAGCAGATGTTCGGGTTTCCGACGTTCGAGGAGGCGCGCAAGGCGCAGCACATCTGCCTCAACGATCCGACCCCGAAGGTGGAGGCCTTCCTGCAGGGCTTGCTCGCCGACATCGCATCGGGTCGCGTGGCCTACAAGCGGACCAACCATGCCGGACCGCCGACGCGCGGCCAAACGGCATGGATGGAAGAGGAAGGCAGCGACGACATGGCGCCACTCATTCGCGCGGCAAAAGCCGAGGAGGAGCGATCACGGCTGCGCGTGCTCCCCGGTCTCCCCGGCGGGCCTGTCCTGAACTGAAGCAGCACGAGGAGATAGCGATGACCGACGCGATCCATTAAGGCGAGCTCACCGGCATGCACGAGCTGATCGAGGCCGTCGAGGCTGCGCTGGCCACAGCCGATCCGGCGAAGCGCAAGGTCCTGGCTGAGACGATCGACGCCTACTCCCGCGACTTCCCAGACGAGTATTTCTGGGCGATCGGAGCGCAAGCACCTACCCTTCTGCATCACCTGCTCCTGGCCATCGATTGCACATGCCACGAGTGCAGGGCGCGGGCGGTGGGTCGGCTCGCCGACCGCAAGCCGGAAGGCAACGCCTAGCCTATGGGGACCGTGACCTGGTCTATCGAGGGCGCGACGAGACACACGAACACACGCGGCTAGGCTGATCCCCGAACACCCGGCTCTCCACCGGGTTGCCGCGTGCCTCCCTGGAGACGCGCAAGGAGAGCGCAGTGAGGACCAAGAAGCGCGCTCCCCGCTGGCGCCCGTTGAGCGATGCCGACATGGAGAACATCTTGGGAGAAGTGGGCGTCAGCCTCGGTGACAACGCGAGGCGCGAGCTTTTGCATCGCGTCAATGAGAAACTCGCCGAGGCGAACAAGCTGGCTGCTCCCGTTACCTCCTCAGGCGAGCACATCAAAAACCTCCGCAAGGTCCGGGACGCTGCTAGGCGGTTGGAGGCTGCGTTGCAGCCTTTCAGCAATCGGCAGCTCGCATGGGCGATTGACGCTCTCGCCGGTCATCCCGCGTCAAGGGCGCCGGCAACGATCGAGCAGCTACGCCGAGAATATCCCGAGTGGGATGAGGGCGTGCTCCAACTCGCGCAGGCGCGTGGAGTGCCCGTGCCCAGCATCGACGCCATGCGGGAGGCCGCGCTCGGCCGCTACTTGGTCGGGCAGATCGGGGCGTGGGCGCTGATGGCCGAGGTCCTGGAGCACGCTCGCATGGACCATGGCGGGCCTGGTGTAAGGCGGCCGGGCAAGCAGGACGACGACGCGCTCCATTGGCTTATTAACCGGCTCGGCGAGGTGTTCGAGCACACCTTCGGCGCGCCGGCAGCAACAACACGTAATAGCGCTTGGTACGGCTTCCTGGCTGTGGTGCTGGCGCGGTCAGAAGGAACGCTGCAGCTCACCGACGACCAGGTGCACGACAAGGTTGTCCGCGCCAGTCGGCATGAACGGCAAGCTGAGGAAGCTGCTCGAGCGATCCTGGCGCGAACCATCGAGAGGGAGGATCAGGTGGGTTTTCGCTCAAAAAAAATTCTGCATTGAAGCACCTGCTTTGTGCTGCTGGTCGGCGTACATGTCGAAAGAAGGCGCCAACACCATGTCGCGCGAGGATCGGCTACGGATCGTACCTATGTAGCAGCGAGGAAATGGCAAGGGAGATTAGAATGCGTGAACTTCGCCGCCGCATCGGGCGGCCGCTCAAAGAGCACCGACCGGACGACGTGGTTTCGATCACGGTTCATCTGCCGGGATGGTTGAAGACCAAGGTGCAGCGCGCGGCTGTTGCTGAGTACCGGTCGCTCGGAGGCGAGATCGCGCTGGCCCTGAGCCGCGTCTACGGTGAAGGCGAGCGCCCTGCCGCTTGAAATGCCGCGGCCGCGGAAGGGTGCCAC
>JBIOWI010000358.1:0-6573 GCA_044868325.1 Hyphomicrobiaceae bacterium | reverse complement strand
CCGCGATCCTTGTGCCGGTCCTAGCGTCGGTGGGGGCGGTATTGCTGTGGCGGGCAATAGGCCCGCCACCGGAGCCAGCGTGGGAAGACATCAACCCAGACGACCCGACTGCTGTGCTTCAAGCATTCGAGACAAGGCACATCGTCGCGAGTCTCGCCACGAAGCTGGGGGAGACAACGGCCGAAACGCCCAATGAATTCCTGGCTCAGCTCCGTCGCTTGAACCTTTATGGGAAGAGGGACGTTTGGGATCGATTTGGGGATCAGCTTGACCCGGATGACGAGGAACTGATGCACCGTCTTTATTCCAGACCTCGCGTCGTCACTGGTCTAGCAGTCAAGGTCGGGGAACGTCCCGCGCAAACGTTCGAGGAGTTTCGGGGTCAGGTCCGCCGGCTTGCCAACCCAAGCCACAGCTGAAGACTCGGAACATCACTCCCTTGCGGCTCGCATCGCTCCGGCCGGGATAACAGTCTGTTACTACGGATCGCAATGACTACCGATTCCCCAGCTTCGCCTTCTCGGCGAACCGCACCGCCTCCTCGGCGGCCTTGAACAGGGCGCGGGATTTGTGGCCGCACTCGGCCTGCTCGGCGGCGGGGTCGCTGTCGGCGACGACGCCGGCGCCGGCCTGCACGTACATGACGCCGTCCTTTACCAGCGCGGTGCGCAGCACGATGCAGCTGTCCATCTCGCCGTCGGCGGAGAAATAGCCGACGCACCCGCCGTAGGGGCCGCGCTTCTCCTTCTCCAGCTCGTCGATGATCTCCAAGGCCCGCACCTTGGGGGCGCCGGAGAGCGTGCCCGCCGGGAAGCCCGCCATCAGGGCGTCGATGGCGTCGTGCCTCTTGTCGAGGCGGCCCACGACGTGGCTGACGATGTGCATGACGTGGCTGTAGCGCTCCACCGCGAAGCTCTCCGTCACGCATACGCTGCCGATCTCGGCCACGCGCCCCACGTCGTTGCGCCCCAGGTCGAGCAGCATCAGGTGCTCGGCGCGCTCCTTGGGGTCGGCCAGCAGCTCCGCCTCCAGCGCCTTGTCCTCCTCGGCGGTGGCGCCGCGACGCCGCGTGCCGGCGAGCGGCCGGATCGTCACCTCTCCGCCGCGGACGCGCACCAGGATCTCGGGGCTGGAGCCGACCAGGGCGAAGCTGCCGTAATCCAGGTAGAACAGGAACGGCGACGGGTTGGTGCGCCGCAGCGCCCGGTAGAGCGCGAACGGCGGCAGGGAGAAAGGCACCGAGAACCGCTGCGCCAGCACCACCTGGAAGATGTCGCCGGCGGCGATGTACTCCTTGGCCCGCTCCACCATGCCCATGTACTCGGCCGGCGTCGTATTGGACACCGGCTCGGGCAGGGCCAGCTGCACGCCGGCCATGGCGGTGGCGTGCGGCAGCGGCGCGTCCAGGCTCTCAACCACGTCGCGCAGGCGCTCCACCGCGCGCGCGTAGGCCGTCTGGGCATCGATTCCGGCAGCTGGCCGCACGGGCGTGACGACGATCATCTCGTCCTTCACGTTGTCGAACACCACCATCACGGTGGGGCGCACGAACATGCCGTCCGGCACGCCGAGGGAATCCGGTGGCTGGTCGGGCAGGCGCTCGATCAGCCGCACGGTATCGTGGCCCAGGTAGCCGATCACGCCGGCGGCGATGGGCGGCAGCTCGGCGGGCAACTCGATGAGGGACTCCGCGAGCAGCGCGCGCAGCGACTGCAGGGTGGGTGCGGCCTCGGGCTCGAACCGGTCCGGGTGCAGGTGCGCGGCGCGGTTGATCTCGGCCCGCTCGCCGTCGGCGCGCCACACCACGTCCGGCGCCAGGCCGATGATGGAGTAGCGGCCCCGCGCGGCGCCGCCCTCGATGGACTCGAGCAGGCAGCTCATCGGCCGCCCGTCGGAGAGCTTCAGCATGGCCGAGACCGGCGTCTCAAGGTCGGCGACCAGCCGCGTCCACACCACCTGGGCCTTGCTCTGCCGGTAGAGGGCGGCGAACGCGCTCCGCGTCGGCTCGGCCTCGAACTCGCGGCTGCCGCCGTAGTGCTTGGTCATGGCCCTTCGCGTTCCGTCCGGTTTGGAGCCCATTTGGGACCCCTGGCGGCCCAGCCGCCGATCCTTCAGTTGGCGGCGTCCTGCTGGAGGCCCAGCGCCTCGACCAGCTTCTTCTCGTCCACAGTGTAGCCGTATCGCGTCCGCAGCCCGCCGACATACTGATCGATCAGGTCGATGCGCTGCTGCCGCGCCAGCTCGGCCTTGAGCGCCTCCTCCTCCTCCGCGCTCGGGGCGGGCGCGGCAATCGCGTCCACGACCCGGAAGACGGTGCGCGACTTGCCGTCGGCCGTCGGCATGGACGCCACCTCGCCCTTGGCCATCGTGAACGCCTGCTGCAGCAGCGGCATCGTCAGCCCGGCAGGTAGTGCCTCGGCAACGCGCTTGATGGGCTTGGTGCGCTCGATCTTGCCGCCCAGTGCCTTGGCGACCTTCTCGAGGCCGTCGCCCGGCTTGAGGCTGTCGATCTCCTTGGCCATCCGGCTCGCGACCTCCTTGCGCCGCTCGTCGTCCAGGAAGCCGGCCCGGACCTGGGCCGTCGCATCCTCGTAGGCCCTGGGCCGCTGCGGCGTGACACCCAGGAGGTCGAACCAGGCGTAGCCGCCGTCGCTCAGCTCAAGCACATCGGTCTCGACGCCCGGGGTGGCGGCGAAGATGGCCTCCACGATCCGCCCCGCGTCGGCGTGGGCGATGACCGCCTTGCCGTCATCGGTCTTGCCGGTGCGGTTGACGGCGGCGATCTCCTGGAACGGCAGCTTGAGCTCCTCGGCGATCTCCTTGAGCGGCGTGCCCTTGGCTCGTCCGTCCTCGATCTTCTCATGCAGTGCCTGCAGCTGCTGGCCGACGCGCTCGGCGGCGATGTTGTCGCGGATCTCGGCCCTCACGTCGTCGAACGAGCGCGTCTTGCCGCCCTCGATCTCGCTGACGCGCAGCAGCACCACCGAGAACTGGCCCTCGACGGGCTTCGACAGCTCGCCCTTCTTGAGGCTGAAGGCCGCCTCGGCGATCTTGGGGTCGATCATCTCCGTCTTGGTGAGAAGGCCGAGATCGATGTCCGTGGGGGGGAATCCGGCCTTGGCCGCCGCCTCGTTGAAGTCCTTGGCCTTGGACAGCTCCGCGTAGGCCTTCTCGGCGGCGGCCTTGTCGGGGAACGTCAGCTGCGCCACACGCCGCTTCTCCGCCACGTCGAATGAGCCCTTGGCGCGGTCGTAGGCCGCCTTCACGTCCTCGTCCGTGATCTTGACCCGCGACAGCGCGGCGTCGCGCGGCACGAGCAGCAGGTTGGCCTTGCGCTCCTCCAGGGCGACGTACTGGCGCTTGTTCTGCTCGAAGTACTCCTTGAGCTTCTCCTCCGACGGCTCCGGAAGGGTGAGCTTGGAGAAATCGGGCGTGACATGCTCGATCACCCGCGTCTCGTTGCGGTAGCGGTGCAGCGCGTCGATCAGGAACGGCTGCGGCACGATCCACGCCCCCAGCGTCTCCACCAGCTGTTGGCGCGCGAGGTCGAGGCGGCGCGCCTCCTCGTAGGCCTGAACGCTGTTGTAGCCGGCCTGGCGGATGACCTGCGCGTACTTTGACATGTCGGTCTTGCCGTCGGGTCCGACGACGGACGGATTGTCGCCCTTGATGAACTGCGCGACGATCTCGTTGCTGGCGGTGAGGCCGAGGTTGGTGGCCTGCTGGTCGAGCGCGGCAACGCCCGTCAGGCGCAGGAGGGTGCGCTGCACCACGCCCAGCGCATGGGCCTCCTCCGGCGTGGGGGCGCGGCCGAGGCGCCGGGCGATCGCCTGCATCTCCTCCTGATAGACGCGCTTGAAGTCGTCGACCGAGATCTCCTTCTTGCCGACCGTCGCCACCGCGTTGCTCCGCCAGGGGTTCTGCGCGACAAACTCCGGCACGCCCCAGAGCGCGAACGCCACGATCAGGAGACCGAGCAGAATCTTGACGAGTAGGTTGGCGACGCCCCGTCGCATTGCATCGAGCATGGGAGTGATCCGGTTCCGGCTGTCGGCCGCAGCCCCGCGTAGGGCTGCCGTCTTACCGACGGCACCGCAAAAGTCCAGATTTTTCCAGGCCGCGATCTTTGCGCGATCGCGCCGGATAGGGGTAGTTAAGGATTGGACAGCATAAGCGGTTGTGTGCGCGCTCGGCCAGAGGGCGAGCGGCTGGTGTCGCTGGTGTCATAGCGGACGCAACGCAGCATTTGCAGGCTGCGTTGAGCGGATGCGAAGGTCGTGCGGGGAAGCGAGGATTGCGCGGAGGCGGTGCGATGGGTGTGGCGGCGGTGGGGGGCATTCGCCCTCTGGTGGCAGGCAACTGGAAGATGAACGGGCTCGTGGCCTCGCTCGGCGAGGCGCGGCGCGTGCAAGAGCGGCTGGGCGACCCGGCATTTGCCGCAGGCGCGGATGTCATGATCTGCCCGCCGGCGACGCTGGTGGCGGCGCTGGCCGCCCAGGCCGCGGGCTCGCGCCTTCTGATCGGGGCGCAGGACTGCCACGCCGAGCCGCGCGGGGCCCACACCGGGGATATCGCCGCCGAGATGCTGAAGGACGCCGGCGCCGACGCCGTGATCCTCGGCCATTCCGAGCGCCGCGCCGACCGCGGGGAGCGGTCCGGCGACGTGAGGCTCAAGGTGCTGGCGGCGCGCCGCGCCGGCCTCCAGGCAATCGTGTGCATCGGCGAGACGGTGGGAGAGCGCCGGGCGGGGCTCACGCTCGCCGTGGTGGCGCGGCAGCTCAAGGAGTCGTTGCCCGATGCGGCAACCGCAGCCGACACCGTGGTCGCCTACGAGCCGGTGTGGGCCATCGGCACCGGGCTCACGCCTTCGGCGGCCGACGTGGCCGAGGTGCACGGTTTCCTGCGCAACACGCTGGCGGAGCGCTTCGGGGCAGAGGGCCGGACCATGCGCATCCTCTACGGAGGCTCGGTGAAGCCCGACAACGCCCGCGAGCTGATGGCCGTGCCGAACGTGAACGGCGCGCTCGTGGGTGGGGCCAGCCTGAAGGCCGACGACCTTCTGGCTATCGTCGCCGCTTGCGGCGCTTGACCAGGCGGGCGATCGGCCTTAGTGCGCGATCTGCCAAGCCCCCTTGAATGCTCGAAGCTCGTGCGGAACGGAGCCAAGGTAACCATGATATCGGGCCGCTTGCCATTGCTCGTCGCTGCGCTCGTCGCTGCCATGGCGCTGACGCAGGTCCGCGCCGCGCCGCTGGATGCCGAGACCTGCGCCAAACTCGAGACCGAGCACAACGGTCTGGAGAGTGCGGGCGTCGTGAAGGACATGGAGAAGGGCCCCGACTGGGCCAAGGCCAACCTGGGCCTGGAGCGGCTGCAGCGGGTGCAGCGCTTCATCGAGCTCGAGGAGCTCTTGATGTTCCGCTGCCGCAGCCGGGCGATCGTGCATCTGAACCCCGAGAAGGAATGGAGCACCGACCAGGACGACGACAAGGACGGCAAAGACGACAAGAGCGACGACAAGGAGGCGGCGCCCAAAGCCGGCAAGGCGGCTGGAGCGGCCGCCGATCCGAAGCAGAAGCCCGAGGCCGGCAAGAAGGCCGCGCCGCCGCCCGGGGCCAAGCCGGCCGCCAAGCCCGCCAAGACGCCGCCCGCCAAGGCCGCGGCGGGCCAACCGGTCGGCCCCGGCATCACCTCAATCGAGAAGCGCCAGCCGCCCAAGGCCAAGGTCGACGATGCCTACAAGGTTCCGCCGCCCGACCCTTCGGTCGATCCTTTCGCCACCCAGCTCAAGCTTCCCGCAAGGTAAACCGTCGAGCCGGCCGTTCTGCATCCATGGGCCTGAGGCGGTGACAAGCCATGGGCCGCTGGTGTAGAAGCCGCCACGAGCTCCCCCGGAAGGTTAAGACCTCGCATGGCCACCGTTCTCCTGATCGTCCACCTCATGATCGCGCTTGCGCTGATCGGCGTGGTGCTGCTGCAGCGCTCCGAGGGCGGCGCGCTGGGCATCGGCGGAGGCGGCGGGGGCGGCTTCATGACCGGCCGCGGCGCTGCAAACCTTCTGACCCGGGTGACGGCCGGTCTGGCCGTGGCTTTCTTCGCCACCAGCCTGCTGCTGTCCATTGTCGCCACCCGCTCCGAGCGGCCGCGCTCGATCCTCGACGTGCCCGCCGCGGCGCCGGGCGGGCAGCCCGGCCAGTCCCAGCCGGCCCCGCAGCAGCAGGCGCCGAAGCCGCCGTCGGGCTCGCAGATGCCCCAGATCGAGTTCAAGAACCTGCCCGGCGGCCAGCTGCCGGACGAGGCGCCCCGCGTGCCGCAGTCCAAGTAGGTCGGCTGACGGGGTCAGCCCGCTCGCGTGACGGGGTCAGCCCCCTCGCCTCTGCTGTCGAGCAACAATCGCGACGTTTGTAGCGAGGGGTCTGACCCCGTTCTCCCCCGTCCCGCCGCCCGCGACGAAAGAGCATGGGAGAGGGCCAAAAAACCACTCTTCGAATCGGCGCGGGCGGGGGTATTCTGCAGGCCCATGGCGCGGTACATCTTCATTACCGGCGGCGTGGTCTCCTCCCTCGGCAAGGG
>JBIOWI010000357.1:0-3673 GCA_044868325.1 Hyphomicrobiaceae bacterium | reverse complement strand
GTCGTCCGCCGAGCTGGCGGCGCCGCGCTTGAGGTAGGTCTGGACGTAGGCGTCGCGGGCGTCGAACTTGCGGGCGATCTCCCGCGGCGGAAAGAAGCGCAGGCTCTCGGAGGGCCGCTTCGCCACCCCGCCTTCGACGAGCGGAAAGGCTTCCTTCTCGCTGGTCAGCAGGTGCACCGACTCGTGCACCGCGGTGGACAGCCCGAGCACGACGTCGTCGCAGGTCAGGAACCGCAGGAAATGCCGCTTGTCGGTGATGGCCCGGTAGACTGCGTGGCCCTGGGGCGAGAGCCGCTCCAGGTCGCGGAGCGCCTGCGGCTGGCAATCGTTCCGGGCCGCCGACGCCGCCTGCGACCACGCAACGGCAACGAGAGCCGCGCAAGCGGCTCGCAGAAGTTTGCGCATAGGGACTCCCCACCTTGTTGTTGCTGTTGGTTCTTATGTTCCCGCACACGCGAAAAGTGCGCGGTATATCTTGTACTTAGGAAGGCGAAGGGGTGGCTGGAAGGTGGCAAAGGCGCGCGCTATGTGCGGCATTTTCTCGAATTCGGCCAGCATCTTCCGCGGCTCTGCTTAGGGTATCATCTGATTGTTCCAGGTAAGCTCTTGTTCAGTAATTGGTGCACCCGGTGAGTAGTGTCAGCTTTAGCTTGGAGAGTAGGAAGATGAGGACCTATCTGAAAGGCCTGTGCGGCGCGGCGGTGCTGGCGGTAGGGGCCGCTTCGTTCGTGGTGCAGGCGCCCGCCCAGGCCCAGTGTGTGGACTGCAGCCGCGCGCCCATCACCAAGACCAACACGGTCCACAGGTACAAGACCGTGAATAGGGTGCAGAACGTCACCCGCTACAAGGATGTGAACCGCACACGCTACCAGCGCCACGTCACGCGGGTAGTTAACGTCACGCGGGTGCAGCCGATCACGCGCGTTCACCTCGTCACGCGGGTGCACAACCGCACGGTGATCCTGCGCCAGACCCAGAACGTCGCGCAGAGCGTCACGATGCCGGGGCGCACGATCACGACCGGCAAGACGGTCAACATCAACCACGCTCCAACGTTCGGCAGCTGCTGCCGCTGACCGGTGGCGCTCCGGGCGTCCGCCCCACGCACGAGGCGAATGCCGGCCGTTCCAGCCGGCATTCGCCATGCGGAGAGCCCCGTCCTGGCGATCGCAGCGGCCCTCAGGGGGCTTCTTCTCGATTGATAGTCCGAGCGAATCCGGGAAAGTGCCGGTTGCGTACGCGCATGTTCTGTTGAACACTTGCGGTCGTCGCCGACTTTGGACTTCGGGGGTCTTGCTGAGTGGGGCGCAGGCGTTGCTCCGCTTCACGCCGCTCAGGCGGTTCCCAGACGACAAGAGGAGGATGACATGGCTGAAATTGCGGTTCGCTCGCCGCTGCAGTACCTCGACAAGGCGTCCGCCGCCCTGCGCGAGATGGGGCTGATGCCCGAGAAGATGGACCCGGCGCCCATCAACGCGCTGCTTGAGAAGATCTCCGACCTCGACAAGGACAAGATCGCCCTCATTGCCCGCACCCTCGGCCAGGCGGAGGTGTTCAACGAGGTGGTGCGCGAGCAGACGGCGCAGATGGAGATCGGCCAGCGCTACGAGGAGATCACCAACGGCTTCAACTCCATCCGCGACGACGCCAAGCGGCTGGTCGACCAGGTGTCCGACGGCAAGATCGACATCTTGGAGCGCGGCACCAACATGTGGATGAAGATCGCCCGCGGCGACATCTCCGACCGCTTCGACAAGATCCGCAAGACGTACCTCTCCGTCACCAAGGAGACCAAGAACCAGATCGAGCGCGAGGCCAAGATCCTGGAGGCCTATCGCGACTACCGCGGCGCCCTGAAGCATGCGGAGGTCATGTCGCTGGAGATCCTCAGGAAGCAGGAGGCGAGGCTCGAGGCCGTGCGCCGCGACCTGCAGGCGGCCTCCGAGAAGGTGTCGGGCTTCTCCGGCAACGACCCGGCCGAGCGCGCCAAGCTGGAGCTGGCTCGCGACGAGCAGCTGCGCCTCACCCAGGATGAGGAGAAGCGCTACCAGATCGCCAAGGACCTCTCCGACAACATGACCATCTCCTACAACACCACCGAGGTGGTGATGGCGCGGCTGACGCAGACCACGTCGGCCAAGGAGCGCGTCTACGGCCAGGCGGTGACGTTCTTCTCCACCAACGACAGCGTCCTGACCGCGCTCAAGGCGTCCTTCACCGGCATGTTCGGCCTGCACGAATCCACCAAGACGCTGGACGCCATGAAGGAGGGCATGTCCAAGAGCCTGGAGACCCTCTCGGAGATCGGCGGCAAGGTGCAGGAGGCGGCCGTCCGCAGCGGCTATGGCCCCACCATCAGGGCCGACGCGGTCAAGAAGCTGGTGGAAAGCGTCGTCACCTTCCAGGAGCGCTCGCGCGAGATCATCAACGAGATGCGCAAGCTCTCAACCCAGAACTCGGCCGAGATCCGCGACGCCGTCGAGGATGGCAAGCGCCGCATCGCCCGCCTCACCGCCGCCGCCCAGGAGCTGCCGGCCGCCGCGTGACATGGACCGGGCGCATGTAGGGTGCAATAGGGCGTTAGCCCGTATTGCACCGATCTGCGCGGGTTGGAGAGGAGTATCGGTGCAATGCGCTCCGCTTATTGCACCCTACGATTCCTGAGAGCTAAGGGTGCGCCATGACCCAGACCGCGGCTCCTCCGGAGAAGCCGCAGACGCTCGACGAGCTGATGATCGCCATGGACGTGGTGGATACCTTGCGCCACCGCGAGGATCTCGTGCGCCGCGAGCTGGACGAGGAGGGACGCGAGGCCGAGCTGATCGCCCGGCTGAAGAAGATCTACCACGACCAGGGCATCGAGGTGCCCGACCACGTGCTCGCCGACGGCGTGGAGGCCCTCAAGGAGAGCCGCTTCGTCTACACGCCGCCGGCCAGGGGATGGCGGCGCACGCTGCTGACGGCCTGGGTGCGGCGGGATGTCTACGGCCGGCGGGCGGGACTGGCGGCCGCGCTGCTCGCTGCCGGCCTCGGCGGCTACTATGTCCTCCAGGTGCGGCCCGCCAGGCTGGCCCAGGAGGCGGCCCGCATCGAGCTGACGGAGACGCTGCCGAAGGGCCTCAAGCAGGCCCACGCCAACGTCCTCGCGGTGGTAGCGGACGCGGATGCCAAGCAGAAGGCCGACCAGGTGCTGGCCGACGGCGAGCGCGCCATCCGCAACGGCGACCGCGCGGGCGCCTCCAAGGCCAGGGGAGAGCTGGCCACCCTGGCCGAGGACCTGACGCGCGAGTACACCCTCGCCATCGTCTCCCGGCCGGGCGAGACCACGGCCGTCTGGCGCCGCCCGCCCGGCCGCAGCCAGGCGCGCAACTACTACCTGATCGTGGAGGCCATCGCGCCGGACGGGCGCAGGCTGAGCCTGCCGATCCGCAACGAGGAGACCGGCGAGACCGCCACCGTCACCAGGTTCGGGGTGCGCGTGCCCGAGACGGTCTACGAGGCGGTGCGCCGCGACAAGACCGACGACGGGATCGTGCAGAGGAGCCGTTTCGGGATCAAGCGGCGCGGCACGCTCGCGGTCGAGTACCAGATGCCGTTCGAGGGCGGGTTCATAACCAAGTGGTGAGCCGGGTTGAGCTTGGGCCGCCAAGCTCAACCGAATGCATAGGATCGA
>JBIOWI010000356.1:0-2153 GCA_044868325.1 Hyphomicrobiaceae bacterium | reverse complement strand
GTGCCGCTGCCCTCGGCCACACTCCGGCGGGTTTCGATCAGCCATTCGCGCAAGGCGCGCAGGCGGGGGCGGGCCTGTTCGGCACGCAGCTGCCCCCGCGCCGCCACGCTCCATTCGCGCGCCCGGGATTCCAATGCATACAATTCGGCGATGCGCGCGAGCGCCTGCTCGGCAATCGGACTGCCCGCCTTGTGCAACTCGAAGAACTTGCGCCGGGCGTGCGCCAGGCAGCCGAGTTCGGTCACCCCCAACCCGAACAGCGCCTTGTAGCCGGCATAGTCGTCGACCATCAGATGCCCCTTCCAGTCGTTCAGGAAGGTACGGGCATGGCTGCCGGCGCGGCTGGTCTGGTAGTCGAACAGCACGATGGGCGGCCCCTCGCCCAGGCTGTTGCTGCGGTAAGCCCACAGGTAGGCGCGGCGGGTCTTGCCGTTGCCGGGATCGAGCTGCTGCACCGGGGTTTCGTCGGCATGCAGCACGGGGTGCTCCAGCAGGCATTCGCGCAAACGCTCGGCCAACGGTTGCAGGGCGACTGCGCAACGCCCCACCCACTCGGCCAGGTTGGAGCGTGGCAGCGGTACCCGCTCACGGGCCGCGATCTGCTCCAGACGATACAGCGGCAGGTGGTCGAGGTATTTGCCGGTCAGGATCCAGCTCAGCAGGCCCGGCGAGGCCACGCCGCCGTCGATGATCGCCGGTGGTACGGCGGCGGCGCTGACCGTCTGGCAGTGGCGGCAGCCGTACTGCGGGCGGACGTGGCGATGGACGAAGAAGCGCGCCGGCTCTACGTCCAGCTGCTCGGTGACGTCCTCGCGGATCAGCTTCAGGACGCCGCCACAGTCGGCGCAGGTGCAGGACGCCGGCTCGTGGCGGTGCTCGATGCGCGGCAGGTGGGCCGGCAGCGGCTGACGGCCGGCGCGCGGGCGGCGTGCCTTGGGGGTGGCGGACAGGGTTTGCTCGACCTGCTCGAGTTCGGCCTCGATGGCCGCCTGATCGATGGCCTGGCTTTCCTGGAACAGGTCGCGCTGCACGGCGGCCAGCGCTTCGCTCTTGACGCCGAACTTGAGGCGCTTGTGATGGGCCAGCTCCAGGGTCAGGGCCTGGATCTTCAGTTCGGCATTACGCAGCTTCTCGTCACGGGCCACCAGCTCGGCCGCCTGTTGCTCGCGCTCGGCCAGCAGCTGCGCCATCGCCTCCAGCAGCGTGGTGTCGGTGGTGTGGCGGCGGAGTTCGGCGAGCAGATCCATGGCCGCCATTGTAGGCGACCCGCCGGTTCGGTCGAATGCGCCCAAGGCGCTATAGACACCACTGGGCCGGGGGCTCCGCCTCCAGACGCTGCCAATCCACGCCAGCGACCAGCCAGCGCAACTGCTCGGGCGTGACGGCGAAGACGTTGTCCCCGAGCGACGGCCAGACGAAGCGTCCGCGATGCAGACGACGCTGGGCGAGCCAGACGCCATTGCCGTCCCATTGCAGCAGCTTCAGGCGCGTACCGGCTCGATTGCGAAACAGATAGGTGCTGCCGTCGCAGGGCGAGCGCCCCAGCGTCTGCTGGATGCCCAGGGACAGGCCATTGATGCCCAGGCGCATGTCCACGGGCTCGAGCACCAGCCAGGCACGGGAGATCGTCAGCATGCGCCCAGCCCCCGCAGTACCCGGGCCAACCAGACCGGCTCGACCGAGTCGGGCAGGTTCAGTTGCCAGCCACTGGGATGCTGCAAGCACAGCGTGGCGGTGGACGGTACCGGTGCTGTCTGAGGTACCTGAACGGTGAGGGGTACCAGGGTCAGCGTATCGTCATGCTGCGCCTGCCGGCTGCGGCGAATCCAGTAGGCCAGGGCCTTGGGCTTGAGGTCGTGTTGCCGGCAATAGGCGACCTGGGTCAGGCCGCTGTCGTGCCAGGCCTGTACATGGCCAAGCCAGACGGCTCGGCGTGCCTGCATCGTGTCCATGGAGCTTTCTCGAAATGGGAACGGTGCAGAGCTTGCCGGTTGGTGCTGTCAGGGGGGAGGTGTCGGGGCTGGACGCATACGCATGAACGAGCATCGATGGCTTCGGTTCAGGGGGTGGAGAGCCGGTGAGGAGAACCCCTGGCGCTCCTATGTGGCGTCCTCTCCCGGGAGGACAGACCCACGACCGTAGAGAAGGGCAGC
>JBIOWI010000355.1:0-16593 GCA_044868325.1 Hyphomicrobiaceae bacterium | reverse complement strand
GCACCACTGCTGGGCCTCCATGGTCGCCATCAGGATGGCGTGGGCCGCTTTCGGATTGGCATCCACCCAGTCGGCCCGCATGCCGAGGACCTTCTCGGGGTGCTTGAACCAGATCTCGCCGGTGGTGGCGGCGGTGAAGCCGATGTCCTGGTTGACCAGCTGCTCGTTCCACGGCTCGCCGACGCAGAAGGCGTCCATGTTGCCGACCTTCATGTTGGCCACCATCTGCGGCGGCGGCACCACGATGGTGGACACGTCCTTGTCGGGGTCGATGCCGCCGGCGGCGAGCCAGTAGCGGATCCACAGGTCGTGGGTGCCGCCGGGGAAGGTCATGGCCACTTTCACCTCCTTGCCGGAGGCCTTTTTGGCGGCGAAGGCGTCCTTCAGCGCCGAGCAGTCGGTGCCGACGTTGAGCGCCTTGTACTCGTTGGAGACCGACAGGCCCTGGCAGTCTTCGTTGAGGCGCAGCAGGGTGTACATGGGCAAGGGTTGGTTGTTCTGGATCACCTTGCCGGTGGTGTAGAGGTGGGTCTTGGGGCTGAGGATGTGGCCGCCGTCGATGCCGTTGGCCTTGGTGCCGAGCGCCATGTTGTCGCGCGTGGCCCCCCAGGAGGCCTGCTTCAGCACCTCCATGTCCGGCAGGCCGTGCTTGGCGTAGAAGCCCTTCTCCTTGGCGATGATGAGCGGGGAGGCATCGGTGAGCGCGATGTAGCCGAGCTTGGTGCCCTTCACCTCGGGGCCCGCGCCTTGCGCAAAAGCGCCGGACGGGAAGGCGGCCTTGACGGCCGACATCAGGGCGGCCGTGGCCGCCGTGGCGGACGCCGACTTGAGGAGATCGCGCCGGCTCATGGCTGTGGTGGTGACAGCCGCTCTGGTCTTCCTGCTCATGTGACGTGTGGTCCCTTCGCCAGTGCTCATGTCCTGGGCCCTCGGCGCTTGCCGCGCTTTTTCTGTGGGCCAAACAAAAAGCCGCCTCCCCGAGGTCGCTCTCGCGTCGGCGTTCCCTCGGATCAGCGGCGTTGCTATCGGCCCATCGTTGGGCCGTCCGGCGTCTGCATTGGCGCCGGGCTTGGCGAGGGCTTCTTCAAGCTTTGTGCCAGTCGCTCCGGAGCCGCGAATGCGGGCAGGCTGCTGCCGGCTGCGGCGGCATTCTGCGGACTTCTTGTGCAGTGCAGCGGAACGGTTGCCCGAGATCGTGACGGCGCGGACTGACTGGGTCGGCGCGGAGAAGCCAAGTCCTTGTCTTATGCTGTCATTTTCAACGAATTGGCGTGCAGAAGGGCGCCATATTGCCTTCTGCATCGGCATCCTGCAGTCGCTTTGTGCGCCGCGATGAAATAAGAGCCGGCCGGGGCCCGCGAATGGAGCAGGCTCGATGCCGGACCTAGGTCCGGCGGATCGGCCAGGCCGCCAGGTGCGCCGCGATGTCGTGCGGGTCGAAAACCGGGCCGGCGAAGGCGCCGATGCCGTCGGCCGGCTCGTCGTCAGGCAGGCTCGCCGAGCCGCCCACGGCGGCCTCGTAGAGGTCCGGCCGGAACACCTCGGTCGCGGCGGAGAGCAGCCCAGGCGACACCGCGGCCTGGCCCCAGCGCACCATCTGCGCATACGCCCAGGCTGCCTGCACCGGGTCGGGCCGGCTGGCGCCCAGGCGGCCGATCAGGAGGTAGCGGTCCGAGGCTCGGGTGCTCTCGTCGGCCGCCAGCCTGAGGCGCCCGGTGAGGGTTCGCCGGACAATGTCAGGCGCGACGTTGAGGCGCCGGGGCGCCGCCATCAGCGCCGCCACCTCCTTCTGGTTGGCGGGATCGGCAACGAAGCGCGCCGCCCGCTCCAATGCACGCACGAGCCGGGCCACCGTATCGGGATGCTCGTCGGCCCAATCGCGGCGCACGGCCAGTACCTTCTCCGCCGCCCGCGTCACGATCTCCGACCCGAAGTGCAGGATGTGGCCGATGCCGAGGTCAACCGCCGCCGAGTTCCAGGGCGCGCCCACGCAGAAGCCGTCCACGTGGCCGTTGCCGAGGCTCTCGACCATGTAGGGCGGCGGCAGCACCACGAGCTGCACGTCGTCGTCGGGCACCACGCCGCCCGCCGCCATCCAGAAGCGGAGCTGGTAGTTGTGATTGGAGAACGGGAAGGTCATGCCCAGCGTGAGCGGCGGCAGCCGACGCGCCTTGCGGGCGGCCACGACCTTGGCCAGCGATCGGGCCGAGACCGCGGGATCGGCCAGGTCGCCCTCGGCGGCGGCGGCGAGCGCCGTCCACAGGGCCGGGGAGACCGTGATGGCGTTGCCGTTGAGCGCCAGGTTGAACGGCGCCGTCAACGGCACCTTGACGTGGCCTATCCCCAGGCTTGAGGCGATGGCCAGCGGCGCCAGCAGATGCGCCGCGTCGAACAAGCCGATGTTGAGCTTGTCGCGCACGTTGGACCACGAGACCTCGCGCGCCAGGTCGATCTCCAGTCCCTCTTCGGCGGCGAAGCCGCGGTCGGCCGCCACGATGAGAGCGGCCGCATCTGCGAGCGGGATGAAGCCGACGGTCAGCCGGGTTATGCTGCTCATTTGAGGAGCTCCGATGCGGTGATGACCGCCTGGGCGACGTCGGCGATCTTGCGCTTCTCGTTCATGGCCGTCTTGCGCAGCAACGCATAGGCTCGCTCCTCCGACAGGCCCTTGGCCTGCATCAGGATGCCCTTGGCGCGGTCGATGGTCTTGCGCTCCTCCAGGGCCGACTTGGCCCGGTCCAGCTCGTCCTGCAGGCGGGCGACGGCATTGAACCGAGAGATGCACAACTCGAGGATATCCTTGACGCGCCCCTGCTTGAGGCCGTCGACGATGTAGGCCGAGACGCCGGCCTCCACGGCCGCCCTGGTGGTCTCGCGGTCCGACTGGTCCACGAACATGGCGATCGGCCGGCGCACCACGCGGGAGACCTGGAACATCTGCTCCAGCACGTCGCGGCTCGGGTTCTCCAGATCGATCAGGATGACGTCGGGGTCGATGCGGTAGATATGGTTGAGCAGACCCGAGGTCTCGCCGAGCAGGACGACGTTGGCGAAGCCTGCCTCGCGCAGGCCCGCCTCCAGGATCGCCCGCCGGATCGGGTCCTTGTCGATCACCAGGATCTTCAGCGCGGCATCTGCGGGGGCGCTGCTCAAGGCTTCCCGTCCGTCACCAATCCATGGCCAACTCGCGTCGGCGCCCGATCCTGCCGCGGTGCAGCAAGAAACTCAACGCGGCGCCCGGCCGCCTTTTTCCGATTGCCGTTCGCCACCCGATCCGCCAGAAGCGGACGCCAGAAGCGAAAGCATGTGCAGGATCCGCGCCATGCTCACGGCGCCAGGCCCGTGTCAAGCCCGTGCCTGATCGACGAGCAGGAAGAGGGAGGTAGCGGTGGCCAACATTGTCAGCATGTGCGGCAGCCTTCGGAAGGGCTCCTACAACCGGATCCTCATGCAGACCCTGCCTGCGCTGGCACCGCCGGGCCTGTCGATCGTCGAGGCGCCGTCGTTCGCCGCGTTTCCGCTCTACAATGCGGATGTGCAGGCCTCGACCGGCTTCCCCGCCGCGGTGACGGCCCTTGCCGATGCGATCCGCGCAGCGGACGGGGTCATCTTCTGCACGCCCGAGTATAATTTCTCGATGCCCGGCGGGCTGAAGAACGCCATCGACTGGGTCTCGCGTCTGCCCAACCAGCCGTTCGCGGGCAAGCCCATCGCCATCCAGTCGGCCTCGCCCGGCCTGCTGGGCGGCGGCCGGGTCCAGTACGAGCTGCGCCGGACCATGGTGTTCCTCGACGCGCTGACCCTGAACAAGCCCGAGATCTTCATCGGCAGCTGCGCCCCCAAGTTCGACGAGAAGACCGGCACTCTGACCGACGAGACCGCGCGCGGTCTCGTGACCCAGCAGCTCGCGGCATTTGCCAAGTTCATCGACAGGCACGGCGCCCAAGGCGCAACCAAGGCCTGACGCGGCGGCGCACAAACCTTTGGAAGACTGGCATTTGCAGGACGGGCGCCTCGGCACCATGCCGGAGGCATTGCGACGCGGCAGGGTGGGCCGATGCTTGTTCGCCCGGATCGAATCGCGCACAGCCGATCCTCGGCTCACGCGCTACCTTGGCTCGGATTGCAAGGCCGATTTCCTCGGAGGGACGCCGTGCGGACGCGATGGCGGCAGAGGGGGGTTCGGATCGACCGGCTCTCGCCGGTGGGCGCGAGGAGGCGGGCGGTCGCTCCGGGAGCGGCCGGCACTTTCGCGCTCATGGGTGCCTTTCTTGGTGCCTCGCTCGCCAGCGGCACGGCCAGCGCCCAGCTCAACCAGCTAGAGATCCGGCAGCCGAAAGTGGAGGCGGGCGAGACCGAGCTGGAGTACCTCGGCGAGCATCATTTCGGCCAGCCGCGCCGCCGCTTCATCGCGGAGGAGCCCGGGGCCTTCGAGCTCGACGGCAACGAGTTCGCCCGCCAGCGCCATACCCTCGGGCTGAGCTACGGGGTGACCCGGTGGCTCAGCCTGCAGGTCGCCATCGAGGCCGAGCAGGAGCGCTTCGAGGACGCCGAGCTGTTGGCTGAGGCACGCCGCTTCGACGAGCTCATGGTCAAGGAGATCGAGCTCGAGTCGACCATCGTCCTATTCCCGACGCCCAGGCACGGCGGCTTCGGCCTTGCCGCGCTCATCGAGTACAACATCGCCTTCGACCGCCGCGAGGCGGACCAGCTGTTCCTGGGCAGCGCGCTGCAGTACGCTCATGGGCCGTGGACGGCGACCGCCAACCTCTATGCGGTGAGGCACTTCGGCGGCCGGGAGGAGCTCGATGGCCTCGCGATCAGCGACGAGCGGTGGGACTTCCAGTATGCCGCCCAGCTCAAATACCGGGTGAACGAAAGCCTCGCGCTCGCCCTGGAGGGTTACGGCGTCGTCGAGCGCCTCGCCGACAGCGGCGCTCGGAGCGAGGAGCGCGAGCAGTTCGGCGACTTCGACCGGCACCTGCTCGGGCCGGTCGTCTACTACAGCTGGGGCGGCGACAACGACCGGCCGGCGCGCAAGGCCGGCAAGCGCCTGCGAGTGCGTGGCGCCGATGCCAACGGCAGGAACGGCGACGACGATGACAATGGCGCGAGTGGGGGGCCGAGGTACACCCTGGGCGCCGGTGTCCTCTTCGGACTCAACGACAACACCTCCGATGTGTCCTTGAAGTGGTCCTTGGAGGTGGAGTTCTGAGCGTGAAGACGTAGGATGCAATCGCGCGGGAAGCGCGATTACCCTGCTTGCATAGAATCTACGGCTTCGCGGCTCTCGCCTATACGCCGTGTCAAAGCTGTCGGCGATTGCTTCAGCACCACCTCACCACTGACCGCTCAGCACCTCACCATCCTTGCTCGACCCAGCCTGCGGAAATGCGCTACAACCCCCGCATCATGCAGACCAACTTCAAGACGTTCCAGCTCAGCGACGCGCGCACTGCGGAGGTGGAGAGGATCCTCCGCAAGTGCGTGCACTGCGGGCTGTGCACGGCCACCTGCCCCACCTACGTGCTCCTGGGCGACGAGCGCGATTCCCCGCGCGGGCGCATCTACCTGATCAAGGAGATGTTCGAGAAGGGCCGCAAGGCCACGCCCACGGTGCAGACCCATGTCGGCCGCTGCCTCTCGTGCCTGTCATGCACCACCACCTGCCCCAGCGGCGTAGACTACATGCACCTCGTGGACCATGCGCGGGCGCACATCGAGGAGACCGGCCGGCGCAGCCTCAAGGAGCGGCTGATCCGCCGGCTGCTGGCGGCCGTGCTGCCCCATCCGGGCCGCTTCCGGCTGGCGCTGGCGGGGGCGCGGCTGGCGCGGCCCTTCATGGGGCCGATCCGGCGCCTGGCGCCCAAGGAGGTCGTGGCGATGCTGGAGCTGGCCCCCGCCGGCCTGCCGCGGCGGGGCGCCTTCAAGGGGCCCGGCACGGCCGCCACCAAGGCCGAGCGGCGCAAGCGCGTGATCCTGCTCGCCGGCTGCGCCCAGCAGGTGCTGCGGCCGGAGATCAACGACGCCACCATCCGCCTGCTGGCCCGGCGCGGCGTCGATGTGGAAGTGGCGCCCAACGCCGGCTGCTGCGGGGCGCTGGTGCACCACATGGGGATGGAGGCGGCCGGCCAGGCGATGGCGCGCCGCAACGTCGAGGCCTGGACGCGCCTGATGCAGAAGGGCGGCGCCCCGATCGATGCCGTGGTCATCAACGCCTCGGGCTGCGGCACCACGGTGAAGGACTACGGCCACCTGCTAAAGCACGACGCCAAGTACGCGGAGGCCGCCGCCAAGTTCGCCGGTATGACGCGCGACGTCACCGAGTTCCTCGCCGCCTACGATATGGGGCCGCCCAAGCGCTGGTCGTCGCTGCGGGTGGCCTACCACTCGGCTTGCTCCATGCAGCACGGGCAGCGCATCACCGAGGAGCCGCGGCAGCTGCTGCGCAACGCCGGGTTCTCGGTGGTGGACGTGCCCGAGGGGCACCTATGCTGCGGCGCGGCCGGCACCTACAACATTCTCCAGCCCGAGATTGCCCGTGAGCTGCGCGACCGCAAGGCGGCGAACATCAAGAGCGTGCGGCCCGACATCGTCGCCACCGGCAACATCGGCTGCATCGCCCAGCTGGGGCCGACCCTCGATATGCCGGTGATCCATACGGTGGAACTGCTCGACTGGGCCTACGGCGGCCCGGTGCCGCGGGGGCTGCAGGGCCTCGCGCGCCACGTCCACGACGTCCCCGATCCGGAGGCGCGGTTCGCCCTGACGTGAGACGAAACTCGGAACCGCGAGGCAAGCGCTGCGCGGATTCCCCTCCCCCTTGTGGGGAGGGGCTAGGGGTGGGGGGAACCCCGACATTCGGTATTGGGGATTTCCCCCCACCCTATCCCTCCCCCACAAGGGGGGAGGGAACCCTGCGGCGCGCTCCCGTTTCGTCATCGAGGGTCGGCGCAGCGGGTGATCGGCCGAAACGGCGCTTCTCAGGCGCCGCCGCGGCGCGAGAGCTTGGCCCACAGATCGTACTCGTCGGCGCCGGTCACGTGCGCCTGCACGATGTCGCCCGGCTTCAGGCCGGTTGCGCCGTCGAGGAAGACCGAGCCGTCGATCTCCGGCGCATCCCATTGCGAGCGGCCGGTGGCGCCGTTCCTCCCGACCTCGTCCACGACGATGTCGATGTTGCGGCCGACGCGGGCGGCCATCAGCTCGCGGCTCACCTCGCGCTGGGCGGCCATGAAGCGGTGCCAGCGCTCCTCCTTCACCGCCTCGGGCACGGCCCCGTCGAGCGCGTTGGCCGTGGCGCCCTCCACCGCCTCGTACTTGAAGCAGCCGGCGCGGGCGATCTTCGCCTCTTTGAGCCAGTCCAGCAGGAGCCGGAAATCCTCCTCGGTCTCGCCGGGGAAGCCGACGATGAAGGTGGAGCGCACGGCGAGGTCGGGGCAGGTCTCACGCCAGCGCCGCAGCCGCTCCAGCGTCCGCTCCTGGTGCGCGGGGCGGCGCATGGCCTTCAGCACGCGCGGGGAGGCGTGCTGGAAGGGGATGTCGAGGTAGGGCAGGATCTTGCCCTCCGCCATGAGCGGGAGCACGGCGTCCACGTGCGGGTAGGGATAGACATAGTGCAGCCGCACCCAGGCGCCCAGCGAGCCCAGCGCCTCGCACAGGTCGAGGAAGCGCGCCGCCAGCGGCCGGCCTTTCCAGGGGCTCTCTGCATACTCGATGTCGAGGCCGTAGGCGGAGGTGTCCTGGCTGATGACGAGCAGCTCCTTCACGCCGGCCCGCACCAGCCGCTCGGCCTCGGCCATGACGTGGTTGGCCGGGCGGCTCGCCAGGCGCCCGCGCAGCTGCGGGATGATGCAGAACGAGCAGCGGTTGTTGCAGCCCTCGGAGATCTTCAGATACGCGTAGTGCCGCGGCGTCAGGCGCAGGCCTTCCGGCGGCACCAGGTCGAGGAACGGGTCGTGCACCGGCGGCACCGCCTCGTGCACGGCGGCCACCACCTGCTCGTACTGGTGCGGCCCCGTGACGGCCAGCACGCCGGGGTGGGCGGCGCGGATGCGGGGCTCCTCCACGCCGAGGCAGCCGGTGACGATCACGCGGCCGTTCTGGGCCATGGCCTCGCCGATCGCCTCCAGGCTCTCGGCCTTGGCCGAGTCGAGGAACCCGCAGGTGTTGACCAGCACCACGTCGGCGCCGGCGTAGTCGGCCGAGAGCTCGTAGCCCTCGGCGCGCAGCCTGGTGACGATGCGCTCGCTGTCCACCAGCGCCTTGGGGCAGCCGAGCGAGACGAGGCCCACGCGCGGCGCGCGCTTGGCCGCGGTGCGCTTGGCCGGGGTCGCCGGTGGGCGCGATTTGCGGGCGGATCCGGTTGCGGTTGGCATGGGCGGCCTTGTAGCGGGCAGGACACGGCAAGGCAAACGCGGCGCAAGCCGACGCTGCTTGCCGCCCGCGACGCCTTGGCTGGACACGCCGCGGACATGAATCGATGCTGGGGTAGATGTCGTTCAATAGATGTGTGTCTCAAAACGAGGGAGGACCAAATGAATCGTGCCTTCGCAACAGCCCTGGGCGCCGCCGGCATCGCTGCGCTCGCCTTCATCGCCAGCCCGCAGGCGCAGAGCCGCGTCGAGGTGGGCATGCTCACCTGCACGGCCGCCGGCTCGACCGGCTTCATCGTCGGCTCGACCCGCGACCTGCGCTGCCGCTTCAACCGCCAGGGCAAGGACGAGGTCTACACCGGCAAGATCAGCAAGTTCGGCATCGACATCGGCGCCACCCAGCAGGCGCAGATCGCCTGGGCGGTGCTGGCGCCCACCTCGAGCCTGCCGCGCCGCTCGCTGGTCGGCGGCTACGGCGGCCTCAGCGCCGAGGCCACGGTGGGCGTGGGCGTCGGCGCCAACGCGCTGATCGGCGGCTCCGACAAGTCGATCGTGCTGCAGCCGTTGAGCGTGCAGGCTCAGCAGGGCCTCAACATCGCCGCCGGCGTCGCCTCGCTGGAGTTGCGCGCAGCGCGGTAGCCGCGGGTCTCCCTCTCCCGCAAGCGGGGAGAGGGAGTGCGTGTGCGCTACAACCTCAGCACCCGGAACCAGCGGGCCACGTCGAGCAGGCTCATGGCGGCGGCGGCGACGTAGGTGAAGGCGGCGGCGCGCAGGATCTGGCGGGCGGCGGGCATGTCGCGGTCGGGGATGTACTTGCCCGTCTCGAGCACCGGCAGGGCGCGGCGGAAGCTGGCATCGAGCTCCACCGGCAGGGTATAGGCGTGCATGGCGAGCGCCATGCCGAGGATCAGGAGGCCGGCGGCCACCTCGACCAGCAGGACGTGCGGGCCCTTGGCCAGCACCATCATGACGGGCGCGGCCAGCATCACGATCGCGCCGATCCTCTCCATCCACATGGCCCGCTTGGCCAGCTCCGTGCGTGCCTTGAGCGGGGCGTAGCCGGTGGCGTCCTGCATGGCATGGCCGGTCTCGTGGGCGGCGATCACCAGCGCGGCCAGCGATCGGCCCTTGAAATGCTGCGGCAGCAGGCGGATGGCCTTGGCCTCGGGGTCGTAGTGGTCGCCGTGCGGCGTCTCCTCTACCTTGACGTGGGTCAGCCGCATCTCGTCCAGCAGGTGGCGCGCGAACTCGCCGCCGGTGCCTGGAAAGTCCGGCCGGTCGGCCGAATGCCGGGCGATGACGCGGCGCACCCACATCTGCGGCAGCACGGCAAGGCCCAGCACCAGCGCGAGGAACAGCACCATAAAGGTCAAGGCGAGCGGCTCCGCGGCAGCGTCCATCCGGCGTAAAAGGTACCGTCCCGCCAGCCTAGGCGAAACGGCGCGGGCGCGGAAGAACAAGCAAAGGGACGCCTGGGAATGCCGGGCAAGAGCGGAGCGGCTACTTCTTCACAACCGGCTCGACGAAGCCTGCAGCACGGAAGCCGGTCGAGCCGGGGGCGACGGGCCGCAGCAGACCCACGCCGGCGGGCTGGGCGGCGGCGACCGGAGGCGCGGCCTTCACAGTCGGACCGAGCGCCACCTTCTCCCCGCTCGCGCAGTGCCGCTCGGGCAGCAGCTCGCGTCCGCCCGCTTCCCCGCCGCGCACGGCCGCCTCGGGGCCGGCAGCAGGCTGGGCGAACATGCGGCGCCAGCGGTCGACGAGGCGTCCGGCCTCCTCACGGGCCGCCTCGGCGGACGCACAGAAGATGGTGGCGTAGGTGTCGTCGATCCAGATGCGCTCGTGGGCGGGCGCGTTCTCCGCGGCCATCGTCACCAGCGCCAGCGCCCGGCGCCCGTCCTTCTTGACGTGGCGCCCGCGCCAGAACAGGTCGGCCAGCAGCGCCTGCGCCGGCGCGTGGCTCTCCTCCGTCAGGGCCGCCAAGTAGTGCAGGCCGCGCCTGACATCGTCGCCGGAGGCCTCGCCGTTCAGATGGAGGCGGGCCAGCTCGAACTGGGCGTCGCGGTCGCCGAAGAACACGGCCGCGTGATGCAGGTAGTCGATGGCGCGGCTCGGGTTGGGCGCCAAGTCGATGTCCTTGAGGCCGGTGCGGACGTATCCCGCCAGCGCGATCAGTGCCTTGGCGACGAACGGCGCGCGTTTGCTGGTCTCGGGATCGACGGTGAGGTTCTCGTCGGCGAGCTTGCGGAACAGCACGAACGCCTTGGTCTGGTCGGCGCCGACGCCGATATGCTCCGCGTAGATGCGGGCAAGGTAGAACTCAGCGGCGAAGCGGACCGACGGGTCGCCCCGGGAAGCCGCCTCGCCCAAGGCGGCGATGGCGGCCTCGCGCGAGCCCGCCTGGTAGGCGCCGAGGCCGCACTCGATGGCGGCCTGCGCCGAGGCGTACGTGTGTGTCTGCTGTGCAGCGGCCGGCACTGCCCAGGCCATGAGCGCAGCGCCGGTCATCATGAGCGCAGCGCCGGCCATGGAGATGGTACGGGCGGCCAAGCGGCCCATCCGAGGCACGGCAGCCCAGCGACCCTTTTTGACCATCCCCGCGCTCATGACCGTTTCAGGTTCAGGCTTCTCGCATTTGACAGGCCGCAACACACCTCTCTCGAAAGCGCCTCGCGCACTCGAGTTGTGCCTCTTTTTTGAGGCGAGACGGTCTTCGGATCGTGTTCCGCCGCAGGCCCGCCGAACCTGCAGCAACTCCAATAGTCTGCACTGTGTCTGGTCTTTGTGGCTCCAAAGTGGCAGGTAGGGTGGCGCCGCGGCCACAGCGATGCACATCCGGCTGTGGCCGGCGACTTTCCCACAAGCATCTTGCGGCCGTTGTCGGGGGCCAAGCGGCTCTCGTGCGGGTTTTTTCGCCAAGGGAAAGGCTGTGGCAGGCAGCGATGGGGCCCAAGACATACGGCCGTCCGGCCACACCGCATCATTTCGACGCACCTGCCGGAGGTCTGCCCGCTGCAATCGCTGTCAGCGCGCGGAGCGTTGCTTCCGGGCTACATCCTCGCATCGTACGGTCAAATGTAGCCGGCGGCGGGCTCCTCGACACTCTTGGGTCTGCTAAATACGTCCCCTCGAAACACAGCGCCCTGCGTAGGAGGGGACACATGGCAAACGGGAGAGGTTATGGTGCGGCGACCGCGGTGGGCGGGGAGCCGCTTGCACTCACGTGGAAGCAGCAGTCGGGGCTGATCGGGCTCAGCATCGTCAACTTCATCCTCAGGATTCTGACCCTCGGCATCTATCACTTCTGGGGCAAGACCGAGGTCCGCCGCCGCATCTGGTCGGCGGTCCGCCTCAACGGCGAGCCGCTCGAATACACCGGCACCGGCAAGGAGCTGTTTCTCGGCTTCCTCGTGGTGCTTGCCGTCGTCTTCCTGCCCGCCGTGCTGGGGGTGCTCGCGGTCACGATCGCCTTCGGACCCGACTCGCCGGCGACGGCCCTGTTCCAGGTCCTCGTCTATGTGGGGTTCTTCTTCCTGTTCGGGGTCGCGATGCACAGGGCCCTGCGATACCGGCTCTCGCGCACGCGCTGGCGGGGCATCCGCGGCGGCCTCGAAGGCAGCTCCTGGGGCTACGCCTGGACGCATTTCTGGACGGCGCTGCTGATCCCGTTCACGCTCGGGTGGATCATGCCCTGGCGCGCGACCAAGCTGCAGCGCCTGCTCAGCAGCGACATGCGCTTCGGCGACCGGCCGTTCCGCTTCGAGGCGCGCTCCGGACCGCTCTACGGCCCGTTCGCCGTCCTTTGGATCGGCAGCGTCGTTCTCTTCTTTCTCGCCAACCTCGTGGTCGGCGGCGCCATCATGGACGGCCTGCAGCCGGGGGCGTTCGAGCCGGGGACGATCCCGCAGCCCAGCGCGGCGATCGTCGTCACAATCGTACTGGTCATGACGGCGGTCTATGTCCTCTTCGGCATCCTGATGGCCTGGTACAGCGCGGCCAAGATGAACCACTTCGCCGTGCATACGCACTTCGAGGGCGCCACCTTCAGAGGCAATGCCACCGCCGGCAGCCTGATCTGGCTCATCGTCAGCAACCTGCTGATCCTGACGTTCACGCTGGGATTGCTGGCGCCCGTGGCGCAGGCGCGCGCCGCCCGCTACATGGTCGACCGGCTGAGCATCGATGGCGCCGTGCCGCTCGCCGACATCCTGCAGCGGGCCCAGGACCCCATGCGGCGCGGGGAAGGGCTGGCACAGGTCTTCGATGTCGATGCCTTCTGACGGCTCGCCCGGCACCTACCAGGGCCGCTTCAGCGACGGCAAGTCGGCGTCCGCCTTGCCCGCCGCCGTGCGCTTGACGCCGCAGGGCATCGAGGTCGCGCCGGGCGGCGGGTCGGCGCCTATCGTGTGGCCGTACGGCGAGCTTACTGCCGCAACGCCCCTCGGCCGGAGCGCGGGCGACGTGCTGCTCGGCAGCCCGGCAATGTCGGGTGCCACGCTGTTCGTCGCCGATCGCGGGTTCGTCGCCGCGCTCGCCGCCAGGGCATCGCACCTGACCGCCGGGTCGCAGCGCTGGCGCTACGCCGGGCCGCTGCTCGCGGCATGCGCTGCCATCGTTGTGGCCGTGGCCGGCCTGTGGCTCGCGGATGTAAGCCCGGCCCGCGGCTTGGCCGGCCTGCTGCCGACCCAGTTGCGCGAGTCCATCGGCCGGCAGGTCGTGCAGGCGCTGGCCAAGGGGCGGGGCACCTGCCACACGCCGCAGGGCAGCGACGCGCTGGGGCGGCTGACGGAGCGGCTCTCGGCGGCGGCTGGCCGCCGCTTCAGCGTCAGCGTGCTGGATTGGGACCTGCTCAACGCCTTCGCAGCTCCCGGCGAGCAGATCGTGCTCGCCCGCGGCCTCATCGAGCAGGCCCAGAGCCCGGACGAGATTGCGGGGGTCCTGGCCCACGAGATGGGCCACGGGATCGAGCTGCATCCCGAGACCGGCATCATCCGGGCAATCGGGCTCAGCGCCGCGGTGGAGTTGATGTTCGGAGGCAGCGGCGGGACGATCGGCGGGATCGGCGTCGTGCTCACCCAGCTTGGCTACTCGCGGCTCGCCGAGCGGGAGGCCGACGCCCATGCGCTGGCCATCCTGGAGCAGGCGCAGATCTCGCCACTCGGGTTTGCCGGCTTCTTCAAGCGTCTCGACGAAAGTCAGCGCGGCTCGCCCCTGGGCCAGATCGGCATTCTCCGCACGCATCCCCTGTCGGCCGAGCGTGCCCGGTTGGCGGCATCGCGGCCTGCCTATCCGGCGACCCCGGCGCTCTCCGACGAAGACTGGCGCGCTTTGCGGGAGATATGCGGGAGCGCTCCTGGCGGCGGATAGGCCGTTGCAGTCATCCCCGGCTCTGCCGTGGCATAGCCGGGGAACCTTACTACGCCGACCGCATGACGACCTTCTCCTTGCTCAGGAGGGGCTGGAGTGCGTTGCGAGTCGAGCGTCCGTCATCTGGCGGCGATCGCGGCGATGAAGAGCCAGCAGGCGACAGTCGAGGCGAGTGTCCGCACGTGGTTCCAAAACGTCCAGTCGCTCAGATAGCGGGCCCAGACGGAGGTTGCGTCCGCACTTGCCGGTTGGACGGCGGCAAGCGCGTTGTTGAGGGGCACGTTGAACAGCACCGTTACGACGAACATGCCGAGCACGTAGACGATGCCGCCCGCCAGCATCGCCGCGGCTCCGGGCGCGTCCCAGCGCGCGAGGCCGAGGATTGCGAGCGCGAGAGCCGCCAGCGTGGTTCCCAGGAAGAACGGCATGAACAGCGATTTGACGATCACGGTGTTGATGGAGTTCATCGCGGCGATGCCGCTCGCCTGATCGATGCGCCCGAGCGCCGTCATGATGAAGGTCGAGAACGCGAAGTAGAGTCCGGCGATCAGCCCGCAGCCGATGGCGGAGAACCAGAGAAGGACGGTGACGATGTGCTGCAGCATGGGTTACGCCCTCCACACGCCGGTTGCTGCCGTCGCGCGGGCATAGTCGGAGAAGTCCCGCGCCGGACGCCCGAGCGCCTCCTCGACGCCATGCATGACCTTGGTATTGCGCCCGTCGAGCACGACGGTGAAGAGATCGTTGAAAAGCGCGACCACATCGTCCGGAACAGCCGCCTGCCGCATCCCCACCGCGAATTCCTCGTGTGAGACCTGCCGGTAGCGGATCGGCCGCCCGGCCGCGGCTGCGATCTCGGCCGTCGCTTCGGCGAAGGTGAGCGCGCGCGGACCTGTCACTTCATAGAGCCTGCTCGCATGGCGCTCGTCCGTGAGCGCGGCGACGGCCACCTCGGCGATATCGTCGACATCGACGAAGGGCTCGGGCACCGGCCCCGCCGGCAGCGCAAGCTCTCCTGCCAGAACGCCATCCAACAGATAGCCTTCGGAGAAGTTCTGGTTGAACCAGCTCGCCCGCACGATCGTCCACGCAACGCCGGAGGCCTGCAGCGCCGCCTCGGCGTGCTGCGCACCCGGCTCGCCGCGGCCGGAGAGCAGAACGACGCGCTCCAGGCCGTTCTCGCGGGCGATGCGCCCCAGTTCCGCGATCGCCTGGGCAGAGCCCTCCACGGCGAGGTCCGGCTGGTAGGTGACATAGGCCCTGGAGACGCCGTCGAGCGCAGGCGCCCAGGTCTCCGGCTTCGTCCAGTCGAACGGGATCGCGGTCGATCGCGATACGGCGCGCACGGGCCGGCCGCGCGCTTCCATCAGCTTCTTGACCCGGCCGCCGGTCTTGCCGGCGGCGCCGATGACGAGGATGGGAGCTTGGGACATGGGAGTACCTTTTGGTTGTTAATACGAGGACGTCTCGCATTTGCAGAAACCGATAAACTCTCGTATTAAGTCCGTCAAGCGGATTCTTATCCGGAGGCGGCATCGATGGCGGCGGCCAAGGTAGATAAGGCGGAGGCTGAGGCTGATGCGGCGGGGCTGGGGCGCCTGGTTCCTGCGCAGAAGCGGAGCCGCGAGCGCTTCGAGCGCATCCTGGCTTGCGCAGAGGAGGTGCTTGCGGAGAAGGGCTCCGACGCCTTCCGCATGAGCGACATCGTCGAACGCGCCGGCGTCCCGTTCGGCTCGCTCTACCAGTATTTCCCCGACAAGACCGCGCTCATCGGCACGCTCGCCTTGCGCTACAACGCCATCGGCCGCGCCTGCGTCGCAAGGGAGCTGCAGGCGGTGAAGAGCGCCGAGGACCTGTATCCGGCGCTGTGCCGCATCGCCGACGGCTACTATCGGATGTTCATCGATAACCCGGTCATGCGCGACATATGGACGGCGACTCAGGCCGACCGCGCCCTGCAGAAGCTCGACGAGGAGGACTGCGCCTATCTGTCAGGGCTGCTCGACGGCGCCTTGCGCACCGTGGCTCCGGATGTCTCCAGAACCGCACGGGCGGACTTCGCGCAGCTGACGATGACCCTGGTCGCGGCCGCCGTGCGGCACGCCATAGTGCTGGATGCCAAGGAGGCGAAGCGTATCCTGGCTCTCTTCAAGCGCCTCCTGCCCCGAGACTTGTCGGCGCTGCGATAGGCCCTGATCCCCCGGAGTGCGGCTCCCGTCCTTCCTATGGAGTGTGTAAGGGCGAAGCTGCAGGCGGCTCGTAGCGGCTTTGGCCTATGCCGGATGCTCGCGGTAGTGGCCGCGGGTCGACGGCTCTCATAACCCTCCTGGCCCCAACTCGTTTGACCTGCCAACGATTGGGGATTAATGTCAGCCCAACGACAAAGGCTTTCAGAAGCCCATCCAGGGAGGATGCAGATGAGGAAGTTGCTCGCCGGATTGGCCAGCTTGGCCATCGCTGCCGTGGTGCCAGCCACAACAGCCCACGCGCAGGGCACGGTGAAGATCGGGCTGATCATGCCCTTTACGGGCCAGTTCGCCGACCTTGCCGCTCAGATGGACAACGGCATCAAGCTCTACATGAAGCAGAAGGGCGATACCGTTGCCGGCAAGAAGATCGAGATCGTCCGCAAGGACACCGGCGGCGTCGCACCCGACGTAGCCGTCCGGCTGGCGCAGGAGCTCGTCACACGCGAGGGCGTCGATATCCTCGCCGGCTTCTCACTCTCGCCCAACGCCATCGCCGTGTCCAAGATCTCGGCCGAGGCGAAGAAGCTGATGGTGATCATGAACGCGGCCACCACCGTGATCATCACCATGTCGCCCTACTCGGTGCGCACCTCGATGACGCT
>JBIOWI010000354.1:0-60602 GCA_044868325.1 Hyphomicrobiaceae bacterium | reverse complement strand
TGTGCGCTATCCTCAGGTGGTCAGGCGGCTCCGGCAGGCCGTCGACGCGTATCGAGTTGCCGGGGATGTCGATCAGCGACCCGTCGGCCTCGATGAAGTAGTGGTTGTGATTCGAGGTGTTGGTGTCGAAGTAGGTGCACTGCCCGCAGATCGCGACCTCGCGCAGCAGGCCCGCCTGCTTGAACTGGTGCAGCGTGTTGTAAACGGTCGCCAGCGAGACCCGCTGGCCTGAGCGTACGGCCTCGCCGTGCAGGATCTCGGCTGTCACATGCCTATCGCCATTGGCGAACAGGAGCTTTGCCAGCGCCACGCGCTGCCGGGTCGGCCGGAGGCCCGCACGTCGAAGGACTCCGCCGATGTCTCTCTCGGTTGACTGATGCAAGTCGGTACTTCCAAGTTCCCGAAGCTGCCCACGCCGAACGCTGCCGCCTGCGCTCCACGGCAATTCGTCTCACAGCCTTCAAACTGCCTCTGGATTTAGTATAGGCTGGCTTGCGGATGCCTGCAATGCCAAGCCCGCCGCCAGCGTTCTGGCCGGCGAGCCGGAACATGGGCTTTTGAGGGCCCGATGGGTGTGGTAGAAAATCCGCAATGCGGCGGATGGGTGATGGGCATTGGGGCACCGGAAATGAGCGGGAAACGTTAAAATGCCGGAACGCCCAACGAGTTACGAATACGAGGACCTGCTGACGTGCGGCCGGGGCGACCTGTTCGGCCCCGGCAATGCCCAGCTGCCGCTGCCCCCGATGCTCATGTTCGAGCGCATCTCTGCCATCTCCGACACGGGGGGCGCGCACGGCAAGGGTCAGGTCGTGGCCGAGCTCAAGGTGGCCGGGAATCCGGCGCTGGATTGGATTTTCGCGTGCCATTTCAAGGGCGACGCGGTGATGCCGGGCTGCCTGCCTCTTGACGCGCTGTGGCAGCTCACCGGTTTCTTCCTGGGCTGGCTCGGCGCCCACGGTCAGGGGCGTGCGATCGGCGTGGGCGAGGTCAAACTCATCGGCATGGTCACGCCCACCACCAAGGTGGTTGAGTACGTCATCGACCTGAAGCGCGTGATTTTGCGCAAGCTCAAGCTGGCGATCGCCGACGGCGTCGTGAGGGCCGACGGCCAGGTGGTCTACGCCGCCACCGACCTTAGGGTCGGCCTGATCATGCCGGGCGAGCAAGCCGCCCCCGCGACGTGAGCGCGGCCTGAGAAGTGCTGGCCGGGGCGGGTTGTGGGCCGGCGCCCGGTGGAGCGAGACGAGCAGCACGACAGTGCGAAGCGAGGTCCTGCATGAGACGTGTCGCCGTGACCGGCATGGGCGTTGTGTCCTCGATCGGCAACAACACCCAGGAGGTCCTGGCCTCCCTGAGGGACGGCAAGTCCGGCATCGTGCGGGCGGAGGAATACGCCAAGCTCGGATTTCGCTGCCAGGTGCACGGGGCTGTCCACATCGAGTGGGAGCCCATGGTTCCCCGCAAGCCGCGCCGCTTCATGGAGGCGGGCGTGGGGTGGAACTATATCGCCATGGAGCAGGCGATCCGCGACGCCGGTCTGGAGCCTGGCGACGTGGTCAACGAGCGCACCGGCATCGTCATGGGCGCCGGCGGCCCCTCCACCCGGGCGATCGTGCGCGCCGCGGATGTGACGCGGGAGAGGGACCCCAGGAAGGTTGGGCCTTTCGAGGTGCCCAAGGGCATGTGCTCCGGCCCGTCGGCGGCGCTGGCCACGGCCTTCCAGATCAAGGGCGTCAACTATTCGATCTCCTCGGCCTGCGCCACCTCAGCCCATTGCATCGGCAATGCCGCGGAGCTGATCCAGTGGGGCAAGCAGGACGTGATGCTCGCCGGCGGCTGCGAGGAGCTGGACTGGACCCTCTCGGTCCTGTTCGATTCCATGGGCGCCATGTCCACCAGGTTCAACGACACTCCGGCCAGGGCGAGCCGCGCCTACGACAAGGACCGCGACGGCTTTGTGATCGCGGGCGGCGCCGGGGTGGTGGCGCTCGAGGAGCTGGAGCGCGCCAAGGCACGCGGCGCCAGGATCTACGGCGAGCTGGTCGGCTACGGCGCCACCTCCGACGGCTTCGACATGGTGGCGCCCTCGGGCGAGGGCGCGGTGCGCTGCATGCGCATGGCCCTCAACGGTCACGACGGCAAGGGCGTGGGCCGGGTCGGCTACATCAACACGCACGGAACGGCGACCCCGGTGGGCGACAAGGTGGAGGTGGATGCCATCCGCGAGGTTTTCGGCAAGGACATCCCGCCGATCTCCTCCACCAAGTCCCTGACCGGGCACTCCCTGGGCGCTGCCGGGGTGCAGGAGGCCATCTTCTCGCTGCTCATGATGAACAACGGTTTCGTTTGCGCCAGCGCCAACATCGACACCCTGGACCCCGAGTTCGAGGGCGTGCCCATTGCCACACAGCGCCAGGACAATGTGACGCTGGAGTGCGCGATGTCCAACAGTTTCGGTTTCGGGGGCACCAATGCAACCCTTGTCTTCCGTCGCCATGACGCTTAAGGACGCTGGAGTGAGAGAGCTGCGTCCAAGCTATTGATGGCGATAGCTGAACGGGGTAGGCCGCAGTCGGATCGGGCGTGGACGCCCGCAGCTCGGAGTGGATAACGGCCATGATGAAACCGGCCTCGAGGGACAATGACATTGCCAGGGACATTGCCAAACCTGGCCCGCTGATGGCCGGCAAGCGCGGCCTCATTATGGGTGTGGCGAACGACCGCTCGATCGCCTGGGGCATCGCCCGCGTGCTGGCGGGGCAGGGTGCCAAGCTGGCGTTCACCTACCAGGGCGAGGCGTTCGGGCGGCGCGCCATCCCGCTCGCCAAATCGGTGGGCTCGGAGATCATCGTCAGCTGCGATGTGAGCGACCTGCCGAGCGTCGACAACGTCTTTGCCGAGATCGGGAAGACCTGGGGCGGCCTCGATTTCGTCGTGCACGCGCTCGCCTTCTCCGACCGGCGCGAGCTGCAGGGGCGCTATTCCGAGACCTCGCGCGAGAACTTCACCAACACCATGGTGATCTCGTGCTTCTCCTTCACCGAGGTGGCCAAGCGTGCCGCGGCCCTTATGAACGGCGGCGGCGCCATGCTCACCCTCACCTACGGCGGATCGCAGCGCGTGGTGCCGTCCTACAACGTCATGGGCGTCGCCAAGGCCGCCCTGGAGGCCAGCGTGCGCTATCTGGCGGCCGACTTCGGCGGCCAGGGCATCCGGGTCAACGCGCTGTCGGCGGGGCCGATGCGGACCCTGGCCGGAGCCGGCATCTCGGATGCCCGCGCCATCTTCAACTTCCAGGGCGAGCACGCCCTTCTGAAGCGCACCCCCACCCTCGACGAGGTGGGCGGCGCGGCGCTCTATCTGCTCTCCGACCTGTCCGGCGCCGTCACCGGCGAGGTCCACTACGTGGACTGCGGCTACAACGCGGTCGCCATGCCGACACTGGAGGCCCTCAAGGTGCAGGAGCAGGAAGCCGCTGCGGCCGGGCGTCCTCCGTCGCAGGCGGCGGAGTAGGCCGTAGGGTGCAAACGCCGCGAAGCTACATTGTGCCGATCAAGCGCTTCATGGGCGGATACGGCTTGCGGCAGTGCGGGCTGTGGTCGCTCGAATGGCCCTTACATTTTGTCATATCCAATGCTAAGGTTGTGGCATGAACGAGCACGTCCGTCCGGAGCGTCTTCCCGGTACCACCCAGGCCGCTGAGGGCCTGCCGCGGCGACGCTGGAGCGTGGCCGAGCTCGAGGCCATGGTGGCCAAGGGTATCATCAGCGAGGACGAGCGCTTCGAGCTGATCGGGGGGGAGGTCGTGCCGATGTGTCCGAAGGGTCGCCGGCACGAGGTTCTGCGAAGCAAGCTCGCGTATCACATTACGCGGCGGGCGAGCGACGACCTGATGGTGGTTGCGGAAGCCCAGTTGAACCTGACCGACGACAGCTACGTGCTGCCGGACATTCTTGTCCATCCGGCGGCGATCGAAGTGCCCGACGTGCGTGGCCCGACGGCGCTCCTTGTCATCGAGATTGCCGAGAGCAGCGTGAGCTACGACTTGAAGACCAAGGCGCCGATCTATGCCGGCCACGGCCTGCGCGAATATTGGGTCATCAACGCCCTGACGCTCAGCACCACGATTCACCGCCAGCCTACGGACTCGGGGTATGCTTGGGTGCAGAGCCTTGAGGCAGATGATCGCCTGGTGCCTGAGGCGGTTCCTCAGCTCGCTGTCAGGCTGCGGGACCTGGACCTCTGAGCTGCGCCGCCGAGTAGGTTTCAGGTTTTAGGGGCCCAGATGCGGCCGTGATCCCCGGTCCCTGAAACCTAATCCCTAATCCCTGAAACCTATTCCTTCGTCTCCAGCCCCGTCGGCACCGGCACGTTCTCGGGCTCCAGCTTGAGGCCGGCGCCGAGCGCCACCGTCTCCAACGTGGCGGCGAAGTCCTTCTCCAGGTAGGCCTTGGGGTCGGGCTGCAGTACGGCGGCGCCGAAGTGGGCCTGCAGCGCCTCGCGCGTGGCGGCCGTCACCGGCATGGGCACGTTGAGGCGGCGGCCGGCTTCGAGCCCCAGGTCGAGGTCCTTGCGCAGCAGCTCCGGCGTGAAGGTGGTGGTCCAGTCCAGGTTGACCAGCGCGTTCGATTTGTAGCGCGTGAACATGGAGCCCATCACGCCGTTGTTCATGAACTCCAGGAAGGCGTGGCGCGGCACGCCCGCCTTCTGCGCCAGGATGGCGATCTCGCAGAGGTTCTGGATGACGACGCCCAGCATGACGTTGTGGGCGATCTTGCAGAAGCGCGACAGCTCGCCCTCGCCGACGTAGGACACGCCGCGCGGTGCGAACGCCCGGATGTAGGGGGCGACAGTGTCGAAGGCGGCCTTGGGGCCGGAGGCCACGGCCGAGAGCTTGCCGGCCTTCACCACCTTGGCATTGCCGCTCACCGGCGCGGCGATGAGATCGGCACCCAGCTCCTTGAGGCGCGCGCGGGCCGCGGCCGATTCCTCGGCCGAGATCGAGGAGCAATCGACGAAGATCTTGGGCACCTTGCCCTTGCCGCCGGCGGCGACGCCGTCCTTGGCGAAACAGACCTGGTCCACGTCCTTGCCGGTGGAGACCATCAGGAACACGATATCGCACCCGGCCAGCGCCGCCGGCGCATCGACGATCTCGGCGCCCAGCCTGGCCAGCGGCTCGGCCTTGGCTTTGGTGCGGTTCCAGACCTTCACCGTGTTGCCGGCCTTCACCAGGAACGCCGCCATGGGCTCGCCCATGCGCCCCAGCCCGATCCAGCCGATGCTGTGTATGCCGGCCATTGCTTACTCCTTCCGTTTGTTCGAACCCCGGTGGACGAGGCAGCTCTCGTTCTCACCAGAACGATAGAGAGATCAACGCCGCTGATAGCCCGAGTGCCGTTCCAACGGCGTCGCGGACAAGCGTGTCCTTCAGATCTATGCGTGCGATGAGGTCAATAATTGGGTCCGGCATTTGATGCCTTCGTCGCCTCTGCTCGAGTCTGGCGAGATGGCCCAACACGCGCATATTGAAGCGCAAACCGAACCAGAACGACATCCAGACACCAACCAGGAAGAGGTAGTGCGCCGCGTCCATCGGTATCCAAGGTCAACGAGAGCGTTGACAATAACGACTATCCGCGCTGCCCCTTCAGCATGCCGGCGATGCTGAGATCCTCGTCGAGGTCCGGCCAGTGGATGCCCATCGGCACGATCTCGAAATGTGCGCGCTCCTTCGCCGAGGCACCCTTAAGCCGGGGATACCACTCAAGCGATGTTGCGATTTTTCGACCGTCCACGAGCGTCACGACCAGCTCGCTCCTCGTGAACTCGACCTTGCGGGCTTCGAGGTCGCCGATATCAATTTCCAAGGTGGTCATTCCAGGCTTCCAGCAGCTCTTCGCGATGCGCTCGCAGGTGGCGCCACGCACGTGGCGCCATCCGCCGATCCCGCATGCACGGAAAGGTCGCGGATGACGGGCTCGCGGCCGGACAGGGGGTTGGCCGGGTCCCAGGCGAGCTTGATGTCGGTGAAGCGGGCTCCTAGCGCGTCGTAGAGGAGGAGGCGGCCGGCGAGGCTCTCGCCGAGGCCCAGGACCTCCTTCAGCACTTCGACGGCCTGCAGGGTGCCGATCACGCCCACGGCGGCGCCGAGCACGCCGACCTCGGCGCAGTTGGCAACGGTGCCGGGCGGCGGCGGCTCCGGGAAGACGCAACGGTAGGTCGGGTACGGCTCACCGTCGGGGCCCTTCTCGTAGGGCTTGAAGGTGGTGAGATAGCCGTCGAACGGGCCGACCGCGGCGAACACCAGCGGCTTCTTCGCCAGGTAGCAGGCGTCGCTCACCAGATAGCGCGTGGCGAAGTTGTCGGAGCCGTCGGCGACGATGTCGTAGCGGGCGATGAGCGCGAGCGCGTTGCTCGCATCGATGCGCGCATCGTGGGTCTCGACCTCGACATGCGGGTTCAGCCTGGCGATGGTCTCGGCCGCGCTCGTCACCTTGGGCGTTCCGACCTGCGGGGTGGCGTGCACGATCTGGCGCTGCAGGTTGTCGAGCGACACGCGGTCGTCGTCGATCACGCCGATGGTGCCGACGCCGGCCGCGGCCAGGTACATGAGGAGCGGCGAGCCGAGGCCGCCCGCTCCGACCGCCAGAACCCGTGCGGCCTTGAGCTTCTGCTGTCCTTGCCCGCCCACCTCGCGCAAGACGAGGTGCCGCTTGTAGCGCTCGATCTCCAGGGGCGTGAGAACCATCCGGCGCGCGTCCTTTGCCAATGTCGCTGACGACCCGACCGCACTATCGCAGATCTAGGTGCCGCGCGCCGCATTTTCACCCGCTCTCGACGGCCGGCCTTCCTGGGCCGCGCATCGGGGGGAGCTACATCTTGGTGTGCATGCCGCCCGAGTGGAACAGGCCGTTGGGGACCATGTGACAGCCGTCGGCGCCGTACTTCGACGTGCGGGCGTACTGGGCCGCGGCCTGGGTGGTCTCCGCGAGCGTCGGCCGGGAGGTGATTTGCGTGGTCCAATCGCCGCCGCGCCGGCAGAACTGGATGTGGAACCAGCTGTCCTGCCGCGCGACGACGCCGCGCGCGCAGTCCTGCTTGTCGGTCGACTCCCGCTGGCACTCGTCGACGGCCAGGCGCTCCGCATTGTCCTTGGTGTCGATGCCGTAAGCGGCGCCGAAGGCGCCGTCGGCGGTATAGGCCACCGCGCCCCACCTCTCGGACGGGCGCGGTAGGCCGGGCGGCGACCCGCGCGGCTCCGGGGGAGCGGACGGCCGCCCAGACTTCGGCGGCAGCAGGTCGTCGGGGCGCGGCACATCGTCGGACTTGTCGGGAGAGCCCAATGGCGGCGGTTGCGGGCGGGGCGCCTGGTCGCCCTGCGCCAGCGCCGCAGAGGCCAGCACCACGCCCACGCCGAATGCCAGATATCGCATCAACATGGATCGCCCCCTGTGGATTCTTGTCAGTTGAAGCCTTGTCAGTTGAAGCCTGGCACGCAGCCGCCGATCAGCTTGTTGCTGGGGCAGCTGTAGCCGCCGCGCCGGCACTCGTCGAACGCGATCTGGCGCGTGCCGCCGCGGCCCCATGTCATGCCGCCCGAACGGCTGCCCGGCACGATGTAGAGACAGCCGCGCGAGACCGCGAAGGGATTGCGGCAGGCGACCGACGGATCGCTGCCAATGCAGGCCCTGACGGCGGCATCCTCCGCCTCGACCTTCGAGCGCTGAAGCCCGGAATAGCCGACGGCGACCCGCTTGCCGCTGCCGTCGAAGCCGCCGGCGACGGCAATCCAGGCGTCGTCCTGTCTGCCTGCGCTCGGGCCTGGACCAGGACCAGGACCGACGCTGGGGCCGGGGCCCGGTCGATCGTTGGCTCCGGCCGATCCCGGCTGGATCTGCGGCGGGCCGCTGACTACGCCGCTCTGTGCGAGGGTCTGCGACGCAGGAAACAGCATGGCGATGCCGACGAGCCCGCCGAGCGCCAACAAGCTCCTCATTCCGTCCTCCGTCACAAGCACAGCTCAAGGGCCACGACAGCTCAGGCACTTGCGTGGGGAGACGTGGCCGATATCCAGAAGGTTGTCGTCGGCCCCCAAAACCGGCAAGACCCTGCCGGCCCCCTCCTCAGCAGCCGCACATTGGCTGCCTTACTCTGCGACAGCGCACGGCGAACTTCAAGCTTCGTTCGGGCATCGTCGAACACCCAGGGGATCAGCCCATCGCCACGACGGGCCTGCTACCCGATCGCCCGCGGCTCGTGTAGAAGCACCTGCGGTCATGACAGCAGACACCCAAGCCACGCAGGCGCGCCTTGCCGAGGTCTTGCGCCGCATCGGCGCCGCCGCCAAAGCCGCCGGCCGGGAGCCGGCGGACGTCAGGCTGGTGGCGGTCAGCAAGACGTTCGGGCCGGACGCCATCGCCCCGGTCCTGGAAGCTGGACACCGCGTCTTCGGCGAGAACCGGGTGCAGGAGGCGCGCGCCAAATGGCCGGTGCTGCGCGACGGCTATCCGGGCATCGAGCTGCACCTCGTCGGCGCCCTGCAGTCGAACAAGGCGCGGGATGCGGTGCAGCTCTTCGATGCAATCCACAGCATCGACCGCCCGAGGATCGCCGAGGCGGTTGCGGGGGAGATGGCGCGGCAGGGCAAGCGGTTGCAGCTCTTCATCCAGGTCAACACCGGCGAGGAGCCGCAGAAGGCGGGCATCGCCCCCAACGAGGCGGGCCGGCTCCTGCGCACTTGCCGCGACCTCGGCCTCGACATCGCCGGCCTCATGTGCATTCCCCCGCACGAGGAGGAGCCCGGCGTGCACTTCGCCTTTCTGGCCAAGCTTGCGGGCGAGCTCGGCCTTAAGGCCCTCAGCATGGGCATGAGTGCCGATTTCGAGAAGGCGGTCGCCTTCGGCGCCACCCACGTGCGCGTTGGGTCCGAGATCTTCGGTGCGCGCACGCCGCCGGGATATCCCGGTCAAGAACCATCGAGGTGAAACGACGAGTCGGGGTCCGTTTCCGCAGTCGCACACACCCGGTTCGGGCCCGGTTCAGGCTTGTCGGCGACAAGGCGTGCCCTGATGGCGTGCGCCAGCGTGCGTCATGATGACAACGCTCGTGGGCCGTGTGGACCTGCAACTTTGATGACATAATAATGTAATCGTACAACCTGGTGGGCGCTACTGGGAGAGGGAGAGCGCGTGTCCGGAGATCGCAACGACCAATCGGGAAGGTCGGGGCCGCGCGCGGCCGGCCCGGCGCGCGGAGCCGCGGAGGACGCGACGCCGTCGGGGCGGCGCCGGCAGCGCGCCATGCCGGCCGACCTCGGCGGTCTCGACGATATGGTCGGCTACGTCGTGCGCCGCGCCCAGCTCTGGATGGTGCAGGACTTCCGGCGCGCCCTGAAGGAGCTTGGCATCACGCCGGCCCAGTTCTCGGTGCTGCGGGTGGTCGCCGCCAACCCGGGCATCTCTCAGGTCCGGGTGGCCGAGGCGCTGGCCATCGAGCGGGCGCGGCTCGTCCAGATGATCGACAGCCTGGAGGCGGCCCGCCACGTAGAGCGCACCCGCTCGGCCACCGACCGCCGCTCGCACGCCCTGCGCCTGACGGAGAGGGGCGCAACTCTGCTCGAGCGCACGCAGGGGCCGCTGGAGGTCCACGAGCGCAACATCGTCGCCCGCATCGGCGCCAGGGAGAAGGAGGAACTCCAGCGCATCCTGGCGCCGTTCTTGGCCTGAGCCGAGGGGGGCCTGAGCCGAGGGGGGCCTGAGCCGAGGGGCCTGAGCCGAGGCCGCGGACAGCGGCCCCGGGACCGGCCCAGAGGAGCTTGCCTGCCGGCGGGGCTTACGGCTCCAGCTCGGTATCCCAGTACAGGTAGTCCATCCAGCTCTCGTGCAAATAGTTGGGCGGGAACAGGCGGCCGTTGCGATGCAGCTCGAACACTGTCGGCCGGTATGGCGACTGCCTGGGCCGCATGCCGGCGTGGTCGGCCAGGTTGCCGCCCTTGCGCAGATTGCACGGGGCGCAGGCCGCCACGACGTTGTCCCACCGGGTCTGGCCGCCGCGCGAGCGCGGGACCAGGTGGTCGAACGTCAGGTCGTCCTTGGCGCCGCAGTATTGGCACATGAAGCGGTCGCGCAGGAACACGTTGAACCGCGTGAAGGCCGGATAGAGCGCCGGCTTCACATAGGTCTTGAGCGAGACCACGCTGGGCAGCCGGATCTCCCTGGACGGGCTGCGCACGAACCGGTCGTACTGGGCCACGATGTTGACCCGGTCCAGGAACACGGCCTTGACCGTCTCCTGCCAGCTCCAGAGCGACAGCGGGTAGTAGCTGAGGGGGCGGAAGTCGGCGTTGAGGACAAGCGCGGGGAAGCTCTCAGGGGTGGCGGCGCAGGGGTTCACGGCTCGCTCCTGTTCATCTCACGGCCGGTTCTCTTCCTCTGTCCGTTCGCACTCCGTCCAGTCGGCGTTTCAGGTGAGGCACATACTAGCGGTGTGTGTCGCCGATGTGAAGCCGCGGCCAGGTTACGGGCCGGCAAGGAGAATCTGGCGGTCTTGTGGCGGGGCCGGAAGCGTGGGGCGGGGTTTGGGGCCAAGCCCGTAATCCGCCGTGACGAATCCTCGTTCATGCGGCGCATCGGCGGGCTACGCGCTTCGGGCCAACCCGCCCTACAAACCTGCCAGCACCTGCGACATGAAATGCCCGGCGAGGTGCTGGCCGGAGGGGTCGATGCCGTGGCCAAGCCCCTCGCGCACGTGCCACTCGACGCTGACGCCGGCCTGAGCCAGCTGCTCGCGTGCGGTATGCAAGGCATCGGCCGGGATCAGGTCGTCCTCGGCACCGTGGATGAGGAGCACGGGTGGGCGCGCCGCGATCTCGCCCAGGTGCTCCGGGCCGGCCAGCAGGCCCGAGTAGCCGACGATGGCGGCCGGCGCCACCGTGCGCCGGAGCCCGGTGTGCAGCGCCAGCATGGTGCCCTGGCTGAAGCCCACGAGCACGAGCCGGTCGTCGGCGAGGCCATAGCGGGCCAGCTCGGCATCGAGGAAGCGGTCGAGCCCCGGCCGGGCCGCCACCACGCCGCGCCAGCGCTCGCCCGGATCGCGGAAAGTGAGCGGGAACCATTGCAGCGCACCCGGCATGCCGGCGATCTCTTCCGGCGCATTGGGAGCCACGAACGCTGCCTGCGGCAGCTGCCGCCGCCAGCCCTCCGCCAGCGCGATCAGGTCGTCGCCGTTGGCGCCGTAGCCGTGCAGCAGCACCACCAGCGCCGCGGGGGCGCCACGAGGCTCGATGCGGGGGCCGTGGAGGTGGTGGGACATGGACCGCTTTATTCTTCTTCGGACGATCGGCGCTCAAGCTTGAGAGGCCGCATTCGTATCCGCCCCGGCTCAATGACGACGAGTTGGCCAACGGCGCGATCGCCCAATTCGCGAATGCGCTCTGCCCCGTAGCGTTCGCGCACCCCAGAGGTCAACGCATACAGCGACAGGATGATAATCCCGACGGCAGGCTGGCCGAGGCGGACCGCGAGGTCGCCGAAGCCCAGATCGTACGTGATGAGCACGCGCCCGTCCTCGCGGGCGAACCTGAGCACGTCCGTATCCGGGCTGCCGGGGCATTGCTCCCTGGCGGACACGACATCGAGCTCCAAGCGCCGCAATTGCGCCACCATATCGCCGGCAATGCACTCGTCGGCGAAGAAGCCTGCCACCGCTCGCTACCCGGCGGCGGAGATGCGTTCATGCGCAAGGCAATCGGCCGCGTAGACCTGGGCAGCATGGACGTCGGCCTCCGTGATCTGAGGGTGATTGCGAAGGATATCGGCGACCGTGTCCCCGGCACCCAGAAGCCGGAGGATGTGCTCCACAGTGATGCGCGTTCCCGCGATGACGGGCTTGCCCATCATGATGTTGGGGTCGCGTCCGATGCGGGTCCCGCCGGGATCGTACTCCGGCTTGTCGCGGGCCTCGGCGAATCCGGGAGGGGACGTGCCCGCGCGATCATTGTCGAATGCGCGCTCTCGCTCCCGCACGTGTAGGAGTTCCACGAAATCCTCCAGCTCGGCAATGCGCTCCGCGGGCAGGGCCTCGATCTTCTCGATCAGTGCGCGGCCGATGGACGGCATGGGGCCTCCTGTGCTTGCTTGCCGCCGCGCGGCACCCCCATTGCCGATCTACGCCCCTCGCATCTGGCGTGCGGGTCGGCAGGTGGGTGTGCGGCCCGGTAGACCCGGTCTTCGCCCTATTCCTGTGCCGGCCGCAAGTAACCCTCGCCCCGGGCAGCTCGGCGACACTTTGAGCAGTCTTGCACCAAAAAAAGCATATTGTCAATGTAGAAGTGCCATAAACGCATATTGGCAATCACTGAATCGCGCCCTCGTGCGCGGTCTTCCTGCGGCTTATCATCCACGGGCGTCCCGCTCTGCGAAGCGGAAGCCGGTGCCGGATACCGTCACGGCAATGGCGCCGTTGGTGATGGCAGGATGGACGATGCGCACACCCAGGACGCCATCGTAGTTCTTGGCGTGTGCTCGCGCGGCAAGCTCGTCCAGCGCGCGGGCGATGGTCTGGTCGAGCAGCGCCTCGTACTTGCTCATGCGGCCGCCGATCGTGTTGACCACCGCCTCGCGCATGTCGCGCAGGATGTTGGCGCCGCTGATAGCGACGGCATAGACCATCTCGCCACGCTCGATGGCGGCATCCACGGCCTCGCTGGTGAGGATCTGCATCAGCGATACTCGATGCGCGGCCTGGGGCCGATGAGCGCTCGTTTCAGCATCAGGAGCAGCATGAGGCCCAGGAGCGCCGCGGCAACCAATACCATGCCGTGCTTCTCCCACAGCAGCACCGGGCTCACACGTCCGTCCAGCACCAGCCTGGCGTGCGTGACGGGCGCGCTCGGGTCGAGGTAGGACGCGGCCTGCAGCATCATGCCGACGGCGGCGAGCTGGTCGCGGCTGGCGATGATGGCCTCGCGCACGCGCGGGCTCGCCAGGTCCGCCATGCGCCCTGGCGACTGGGCCACCGCGCCGAGCACCCGCTGCGCCGCGCCCTTCTCCAGCGCGGTGAGGTAGCGCGCCAGGCTCTCGAGCTGCGGCTCGTCGAGCGCGCGTGCCAGCTTTACCAGCGCCGGGGTTTCCAGCTCGAGCAGGACGTCGCGCGTGGCCGGCGGCAGGGCCGCCAGCCGCACCGTCGCCAGCCGGTCGTCCAGCGCTAGCAGCCGCTGCAACCCGGCGTTGGTGAACGACTCCGGCGCCGCACGGCGGTGGATCTCCAGCTCCACCACCCTGGGCAGGCTGCCGCCGGCCACCGCCCACCATTTGTACGCGGTCTCGAGCGAGCGCGCCTCGCGCGCGATCTCGATCGCGCCCGGCGGCAGCGCCGAGACGGCCCGGTGCAGCGTACCGTCGCCCAGGCGCCGGACGAGGCCGGCCTCGCCCTCGCTCGCCAGCACGAGGGCCGTGATCTCGTCGAGGCGCGCCAGGTCGGCCGGCTTGATCGTGTCGAGCAGGCGCTTGAAGTCCGCGTTGCGCTCGGCCAGCTCCAGCACCTTGGCGTGGGCGCGGCGGAACTCGGTCCAGATGCCCACCACCCGCTCGGCCGTGCTCTGTGCAATCTCGCGGACGCTCTGGTTGATGTGCTCCGAGAAGGCACCGGCGATCTCCTCGCGCACCTTGTCCTTGGTGGCCTTGCTCTTCATCTCCTCGGCGATGATGGGCAGCACGCCGTGGCGGAAGTCCCAGATATCCTTGGCGATCAGCACCACGCCGATCACGCCGGCCACGGTCGAGACGAGCCGGCTCAGCACCGAGCCCAGCACCCGCTGGCCGATGCGCGCCGCCATCCGCGACAGCTGCCGCCGCAGGACCAGCACCACGGCTCCTGCGATGCCTTCCTTGCCCTCGATCAGCACCTGGCCTGTAGAGACCTGGGCGCCACCCTTGACCGGATCGATGGCATACTCGCGGCCGGTATCGGCGCCGACCACGCCGGCTACCGTGGCGCCGTAGCGCCGCCCCAGGAAGGCCTGCATGCACTGGGTGGCCGGGCCGGCAGTGTCGATCACCGCCAGCTCGATGCGCTTGCCGATCTCCTTGGCCACGTCCGCCGCCATCCGCTCGATGCCCTGCTTGACGGCATCGGAGCGGTAGACGCGCTCGGCGGCCGAGGTGCCGAGCTCCTGGGCGCTCTCGCGCGAGGCCAGCGACGACCACAGCTGGAACCAGGTGGACTCGTCGCGCACTTGGGCGATGGCCTCGTCCACCTGGCGGTCGATGGTCTCGTCGAATTTCTCGCGCCGCCAGGCATCCGCCACCAGCGGCCCGTAGTCGAGCTTGGCGAGGCCAGCCTCCAGCCCCTTCTGCGTCAGCGCCTCGATGGCCCTGCGGAAGCCCTCCTCGTCCTGGGCCTGGCAGGCCTCGTAGTCGGCCCTGGTGAGGGCATCCGCCGCGGGCGCCACCGGCGTCTGCGCCACGAGCACGGCCACAGCGGCGAGGCAGGAGATGGCGGACCGGAATCTGCTAGGGCCCATAAGTCGAGCTCGCCTGTCGAGTTTCCCTGTCGGCACCAAACGCGCCCCGTCGCGGGACCCGTCGCAGGCGACGCGTTCCTATATGGGGAGCATCTCCCAGGATGGGCAGGGAAGGTTAAGGCGACAATAGGCTGCAAACTAAGGCGCCTTGAGCGACAGCGTCGCATGTGAGAGCCTTGGGCCTGGAAGCCGAGCGCCCTTGCCCAAGCCTGAGGACTTGGGTTAGCACTTGGTATACCAGAGTACGTCGGACGTACTCCAAGAAGCAGGCCCCAAGGGCAGACTTGGCCGGTGAAGGGAGACGGGGAGGGTGGCAAGCGAGGTGGCTTCGAGCCTCGGAGCGTCGGCATTTGCGGATCGGGCCGTCGGCGCCGCCGAGCAGCCGAGGCCGCAGGCGCTGCTCGAAATCGAGAACCTGCACGTCCAGTTCGTGACGAGCCACGGCACCGTGCGCGCCGTCGAGGGGCTGAGCTATTCCGTCCGCCCCGGCGAGATGGTGGCCATCGTGGGCGAGTCGGGATCCGGCAAATCGGTGTCGGCGCTGGCCGTCATGCGCCTGCTGCCGGCCGCCACCGGGCGCATCGCCGGGGGCAGCGTCCGCTTCGACGGCCGGGAGCTGCTCACGCTCACCGAGGAGGAGATGCGCCGCGTGCGGGGCCGGGAGATCGCCATGATCTTCCAGGAGCCGATGACCTCGCTCAACCCGGTGCTCAGGATCGGGCTCCAGATCATGGAGCCCTTGAAGATCCACCTCGGCATGGCCGACGAGGCGGCACGCGCCCGGGCCGTGGAGCTGTTGACCCTGGTCGGCATCACCGATCCCGAGAGCCGGCTCGACCAGTATCCGCATCAGCTGTCGGGCGGCATGCGCCAACGCGTGATGATCGCCATCGGGCTCGCCTGCAACCCCAAGCTCCTGATCGCCGACGAGCCCACGACCGCGCTCGATGTCACCATCCAGGCGCAGATCCTGGAGCTGATGAAGGACCTCTCCCGCCGGCTCGGCGTGGCCGTGGTCATCATCACCCACAACCTCGGGATCGTGGCGCGCTACGCCGACCGCGTGAACGTCATGTATGCGGCGCGGCTGGCCGAGAGCGGCACGGCCGAGCGCGTGTTCGGGCGGCCCCTGCACCCCTACTCGCGCGGCCTGCTCGGCGCGGTGCCGAGGCTCGACCGCGGCCGCAGCGTCAAGCTCGCCACCATCGAGGGAGCGCCGCCGAACCTGCTGGCGCCGCCGCACGGCTGCCGCTTCCATCCGCGCTGCCGGTTCATGATCGACCGCTGTCACACGGAGCCGCCGCTCGAGGCGGCGGAGCCGGGTCACCTCGTCGCCTGCCACCGCGTGCACGAGATCGAGGCGCTCGATGCCGGGCTGCCGGGCGCCGTCCACGTCGCGGCTGCAGCAAGGCCGTCGGCGGGCAACGGCAGCGCCGAGCGGCTGCTCGACGTGAGGGACACCAGCAAGTTCTTCCCGGTCCGCAGGGGGCTCTTGCGCCGGCCGTTGCAGATCCGCGCCGTCAACGAGGTGACGCTCGACATCAAGCGCGGCGAGACCCTGGGCCTTGTCGGCGAGTCGGGCTGCGGGAAGTCGACGCTGGGCCGGCTGGTCCTGAGGCTCGACGATCCGACCGCCGGCGAGATCCGCTTCGAGGGCGTCGACCTGGCGCGGCTCAAGCGCAGCGAGCTGCTGGCCGTGCGCAAGCGCATGCAGGTGATCTTCCAGGACCCCTACTCCTCGCTCAATCCGCGCATGACGGTGGGCCAGATTGTCGCCGAGCCCATGCGGGTGCACCGCATCCTGCCGTCCGCCGAGATCCCGGCACGAGTGGCCGAGCTTCTGCAGACCGTCGGCCTGTTCCCCTACATGGCGCTGCGCTACCCGCACGAGTTGTCGGGCGGCCAGCGCCAGCGCGTCGGCATCGCCAGGGCGCTGTCGGTGAACCCGCACGTCATCGTGTGCGACGAGGCGGTGTCGGCGCTCGACGTGTCGATCCAGGGCCAGGTGATCAATCTCTTAGAGGACCTGCAGCAGAAGCTGGGGCTCACGTATCTCTTCATCGCCCACGACCTGGCGGTAGTGCGCCACATCTCGACCCGGGTGGCGGTCATGTACCTCGGCCGCATCGTCGAGCAGGCCCCCGCCGAGCAGCTGTTCTCGAGCCCGAAGCACCCCTACACCCAGGCCCTGCTGGCCGCGGCCCCCATCCCGGATCCGGCGATCGAGCGCATCCGCCCGCGCAGCATCATCAAGGGCGAGCTGCCGAGCCCCCTCAACCCGCCCGCCGGCTGCGTCTTCCACCCGCGCTGCCCGCTGGCGACCGAGGAGTGCAAGCAGGGCGTGCCGCCAACGCGAGAGCTGGCGCCGAACCATTTCGTCGCGTGCATTCATGCGTGACGGACCAGGGCGTGTACTCATCACATACGTTGTATGATTCAAGGTGCTGGGCGGACGCGTTCTGCTTAGTGAGAGCCTTACGGGGTGTGACCCGGAGCCGACCTCTCGGTGCCGCCGCTGGAGTCGGTGGTCGTCCATGCGCTATCCTCTCAGAACGGCTGAGGTTGTTAGGCTGGATGAACCGCGATGGATGAGCCGCAACTTGTGGTGCGTCGCTTTACGCCCACAGAAGCTGGAGTTTGGCGGCGCATCAGGATCGACTCCTTGCGGGACGCGCCGGAGGCTTTCGGCCAGACCCTGGAGCACGCCGAACGGCAACCACTCTCGGATTTCGAGAGTACGGTCTCCGGGCCGTTCCCACCGTTTGCAGCGTTCGACGGTGGCAAGGTTGTCGGAACTGCGGGGTTCTACATTCTTGGCGGGCCCAAAATGTCTCACCGCGGCGTGCTTTGGGGAATGTACGTGGCCTCCGCTCACCGTCGTCGCGGCGTCGGCCGCAAGTTGGTTGCGGCCATCATTGACCATGCACGCGAGCTAGTGGATCAGATCCACCTTCGTGTTGTGACGACCAATGCGGCCGCATACGGATTCTATCGCAGCATGGGGTTCGTCACCAATGGTGTCGAACCTCGGGCCCTACGCCACGATGGTCGCGATTACGACGAAGCCATGATGGCATTGTTGCTGAGGTAGGGTCCGTCACTTTTTCCGGTTACGTAGGCACTCCTGGTAGCGGTCCTTCCAAAGGCGCATACCCGTCGCAACAGCATTGCGCTGTAACCAGGCGCAGTCTCCGCCATCGTAGTAGGGCGTATCGTCGTAGGGAGCGTCGTAGGGCGCGTTGTAGTAGTGGGGGGTGCGGTAGTAGAAGGGATCGCCAAATCCGCCGCCATAGAAGTAGTGTCCGCGTCTATGCGCCTCAGCAGTGTTGATGGTGAAAGCGCTGCTACCCACCAGCACCGCAAGAGCCGCTGCCGCGTATACGATGTGATTCCAATTCATATGCGTTAGCCTCCTCGACACCGCTGCTGCCCGACATTCTGCGAGCTGGCTGACAACGCGGTACTTGCGAAGGACGTCGCATGCCGGGACGTTGCCGGAGCTTGCCACGGGAGTTGCGGCAGATTTGCGGCCGTAGATTCGAGATCGAGAGGAGCTCCGACGTCGGTACATCGGAAGGCCGGATGATCGGTGGCTGAGCGTTCGGGCGAGTCGGGTGCGATAGCGGAGGACCCACGGAGGTTCCGCAACTGGCACGTCGCGACAGGCACCTGGTTGACGGCCCCTATACGCCCAGCGCCCGGCGCACCTCGTAGACCTCCATGATGCGCTTGGACTTGTGCGGCCAGTCGCACACGAATTGCCAGGCGCCGTTGCTGTAGGTGTCGCACACCTTGACGCCCTTGATCACCACCCAGTGGCCCTGCTTGCCCACATGCAGGGCCAGGATGTAGTGCACCCACGGGTTACGCTGGCGCTGCATCCAGCTCCCCCACAGGGAAGGGCGCTCCTTGCGGGGCAGGTGCATGTAGCTCTCCTTCAGCTCCATGCGATAGCCGAAGTGGGCGAGCGCCGCGGCCACATCCTCCGGGTAGGTGCCCTTCACGACGCCCCCGCGGCCATTGGAGTCCAATGGCGCGGCGTTGCGGAAGGCGTGCACCTCCGCCTCTACCTTGCTCACCGAGTAGCCGGTGATGGCGCTCACCACGATCGGCCCGCAGAACGCCACCCGGCCGGTGTCGTTGTTGGCCTCGTGCAGGCTGGGGGACAGGCGTGCGGGCGCCGCCTTGAGCGCGGAGGGCATCGTTCGGGGTCCCGGAGGCGTGGGGGTGCGCTTCGACAGCGCGCAGCGGAGCTTGCGTGCGCATGCTTAAGAAAGCGTTACCAGGTGAGTAGGGAGTAGGGAGTAGGGAGTAGGGAGTGCGGCAATCGCCGAGCGACTATTGCCCTACTCCCTATTCCCTATTCCCTACTCCCTACTGCCTTACACTCCCCCTGAGCCCTCCCGAGCCCCGAATTGACACCCTTCCACCCCACTTCCGCCCGCGCGTCGTGACACCCAAGGGCCGGGGGGCGACCAGCAGATTGGGGTTGCTCTAATGACTTATCGAACCGTGGCCGCCCTGGCCCTCGCCATGACTGGGCGGCGCGCTTGTGGGGCCGTCCGCCCGCGCCGCCGACGCCATTGCTCTCGACGCCAGGCTCGCCCAGCCCGTCATGAAGGACGGCGCGGCGGCCAAGAACTATCTCCGCGTCGGCCTCGGCGGCTGCCGGCCGGAGCCGGCGACGGGCCGCACGCCCGTCAACGTCGCCTTCGTCATCGACCGCTCAGGCTCCATGCAGGGCGACCGCATCGCCCAGGCCCGTGAGGCGGCCGTCATGGCCGTCAGACGGCTGCAGGGCGGCGATGTCGCCTCCGTGGCGATCTTCGACGACCAGGTGGACGTCCTGCTCCCGGCCCAGCCGGTGGCCGATCCGGGCCTGTTCGCGGACGCGATCCGCCGGGTCGGGGTGCGCGGCTCGACCGCCATCCACGCCGGCGTGCTCACGGGCGCCGCCGAGGTGCGCAAGTTCAAGGACGCCGGCCGGCTCAACAGGGTCGTCCTGCTCTCCGACGGCCAGGCCAATGTGGGCCCCAGGCGGCCCGACGAGTTCGCCCTGCTCGGCCGCGCCCTGCTGGCCGAGGGCATCTCCGTCAGCACCATCGGCCTCGGGCTCGGCTACAACGAGGATCTGATGCTGGCGCTGGCGCGCGCGAGCGACGGCAACCACGCCTTCGCCCGCGACCCGTCCGACCTCGTCCAAATCTTCAACCGCGAGTTCAACGATGTGCTCGCCGCCTGCGCCCAGACGGTCTCGATCGAGATCGAGCTGAAGCCGGGCGTCCGCGCCGTCAAGGCCCTCTCCCGCGACGGCGCCATCGCCGGCTCCTCCGCCCAGTTCAGCCTGAACCAGGTCTATGCGGCGACGGAGCACTACGTCCTCCTGGAGGTCGAGGTGGACAAGGACCAGGCCGTGGCCGGCGAGCGGGAGCTCGGCACCGTGACGGTGTCCTACACGCAGGCGCCGGACGGCGGCCGGCAGACGCTCGCCGCCGCCGTGCGCGGCCGCTTCACCGGCTCGGATGCGGAGGTGGCGGCCGGCGCCGACCCCAAGGTGGCGGAAGCCGTGGTGGAGCAGGTGGTGAACGAGCGCAGCCGCCAGGTGGTGGAGTTGCGCGATGCCGGCAAGCTCGAGGAGGCACAGGCGCTGCTCAGGCAGAACGCTCTCGATATCAACGCCTACGCGGCGTCGGTTCCGAGCCCGAGCGCGCATATCCTTGAGCTCGGCCGGCAATACAACGCGCTCAGCGCCGGGCCGGCTCCCGTCTCCGCCCAGCAGCTGGGCGAGCAGCGCAAGGCCCTGCGGTACCTGCAGGCGCCCGCAGCCGGCTCGGGCTCGCGCTACTGAGGCGGCGGCCAGCCCCCGTGGAGGCCTCCACTGTGGCCATGCCCCGGCCGGCCGGGCGATGCCGTCACGGCGCGCTTTGCCGGGTGTGCCGTGGCCCGGAATCCTCTTGGGTGTGGAGGAAGGCGTTCGATGCGCAACCTGACATTGACGCGCCGGGATTGCCGCGTAGGAAGGTGCGGCCATCGGGGCTGCGGGCTGGGAAGCCGGCCCCGGCGAGGTGGCACGGGTGGTCAATATTGGGGGCTTTTCATGCGTCGAGCGACGTGTGCGGGTTGGCTGTCGGCGGGAGTGGCGCTGGGCCTGGCGGTAGCCGGGTCCATGCTCGGGATCATGGCCGGCAGCGCTTTCGCGTTGGAGGAGGACAAGGGCGAGAAGGGCAAGCTGGAGGCGTGCGAGAAGAGCCTCTGCGGCATCCTCGTCAAGCGCGACGCGGCGGGGGGAGACCTGCAGTGCGCGCTGCAGAAGACCTGGGCCGGATCCAAGATCAAGGAGGGGGTGGAGCAGAAGAAGCTCACCTGGGGCTTCGGCGACGTGCGCTGCGCCATCGACCTGACGGCCAAGCGTCAGGAGATGCTGGATGCGCTCACCAAGCCGGAATACGAGTACAAGCTCGGCACGCATACGGTGAAGTGCGACGTGGAGCGCGAGAAGGAGGTGTTGAAGGTCTCCGTGGCCCTGTCGCCCAAGTTCCAGTTCAAGGACGGCAAGGCCACCAAGGCCTGGCTCGGCATCGGCACCATCGAGGCGCCCACTGTGGTCAAGGGCGCCATCTGGACCGCCGCCCAGCTCGAGGACACCTTCGGCATCGTGCACAGCGACCTCATCCGCGAGATCAACAAGTTCGTGCACGACCGCTGCCCGAGGCGGCTCGAGGAGCTGAAGTAGCCGCGTAGGGTGGGTTAGGCCCGCAGGGCCGTAACCCACCGCAGGCAGGCACCACCGTTGCGATTTGCCATGTTGGGTTACGCCGCTTCGCGGCTAACCCAACCTATAGAGCTACTCCGCCGCCGTCATAAAACGCTCCACGGTGGCCGCGAAGTGGCCGCACCAGTCCTTCCTCGCCACCACGGGCCACACGCCGTGACCCTCGCCGGCCTGGCCGTTGGCGGAGGAGTGCGGCATCGGCGGATTGTACCGGCACAGGCCGCTGTCCTTCTCCTTCGGCTTCATGGCCGCCTTGCTCTGGTTGTCGAAGAACTGGCAGTTGCCGCAGGCGCAGGTGGTCATGGCATGCCTCCTGGTGCTGGTTGGGGTGTGGCGCGGGTCTCGCATAGGAGGCACTATAGCCGGCGCCCGTCCGGGCCAAACGCGATTGGCCCGGCTTGATTGAGCCGTCGTTAACGGCCACATCTCAGCGACCTACCGGCCATAGTCTTGCGCACTTGGTTGCAGGCAGCAATCGCCTCAGGCGAGAACTTTGATATCCCTTGCCCCCGCTCGAGGAAGGGATCGAATGAGACGACAGAGTTCATATACTTCTCGGCAACACTGCGATCGCATGGGCGCCTTATGGCGCAAGCCCAGCAACCCCGCGATGCCGGTGATCGGATACGCGGAGTAGGTGCCACATTTGTGGCTCACAAGACACGAACTGCGAGATTCTGCTCGTGAAATAGTTGCTCAATGAGGTAGCCACCGATAGCTTTCAAACCTCCAGCCGTCGACGCCATCAAAGTCGCATCAAGCGTACAATCCGTTTCAGAAAAATGGGGCACCTTAGCATGGTTCTTGTCGCAAGGTTCCTTACTACCGTGCCGTTGATGTTGATCCTCAGCGGATGTGAAACTGGGTATCAGCAAAAGACCATATTGGATGGGCTTGGCTACACAGACGAAAAGATTGGAGACGGAGTTTACCGATTGACTTACTTGGTAAATGCATATACTCTGCCTCAAGCCGCGCTGAAATATTGGCACGCACGAGCGAGAGAGCTTTGTGGCTCCGGGGGTTACGATCATAACGCCAAACTGACTATTCAAAACTATCCCTCTTACAATCCTGCTCTGTACGGTTATCAGAACCATCGGTTCCTTATGTCGAAGGAACAGTAAGGTGCAAAAAACGTTGAACGCGCCGATCTGGGGTGCTTGCAAGCACCGAGTGTTTCGGCCCGTCGATGAGATCCGTGCCCCGCTGGGTCTCGATCGCTTGCGCTAAGGATGCAATCTCCCGCTCTGCACGAGCCAGCAACTTTGTCACCCGAAGCGGTCACTCCGACACGCGGTCGAGTCTTTGCAGGCCAATGGCGGCGATTTGCCGAATTTCGTCGATTTCGTCATGCAGTGCATTGTCAAAGACCTGCCGAGCCCTTGGGTCATCCAAGACCAGTAGCTGGTCGATTGCCCAACGCCGAGTGCCCGGGCGTTTCGATGCGGACAACTCTATGCAAACGTCAGCGAGCGCGGTCCAGTCGGGATTGAAAATGCATTCCCAGGCATGACGAAGCCCCCGCATCATCTCCCCAGGATCGCCGTTACAGGCGCGCTCCAAGTGCAGGCGGACAGCCGGACGCAATTGCCTTTCAGCCGCTACATCGCTCAAAGCGACATAGCGGTAGGCAAAATTGCTCCAGTAGCGTTCGTCATTCCAAATCGGATCGCCTTCGTCCGCGAGCGGGGGCAGCTGCTCAATTTCGGCTATTACATCAGCGTCAGACCAGCTTGCTCGTTCGGCAACCAGGTCTCGGATCAGCTCGTGAGGCCTTTTCTCAGAGGGCATATGGAATCCTAGCGATGCTCCGTCTCAGACCGACGAGACATGTTCGGCCGTCGGCAATCGGGCTTCGGCAGTCGTGCGATGAAATTTGCGACTGCCGACGCCCGACTGCCGAAAATCTCGGCACATGAAACTTGACACATCTGCGCCAACACTTCGAGTTCAAGCACGCTAGAAACCGGTGAGCCGGATGTCCACGTGTGGCACAACCTCACCGTCCCCGCCTGCAGCGAGAACGTCGGCCGTGAGTGGCACTTCCGCCGTGCGCCCAATTGCGTCCGTGCCCTACCCCGGAGCCGACCCCTGCGTGGCGACATAGAGCGCATAGAGCGACTGGCTCGCGGCCATGAACAGGCGGTTGCGCTTGGGGCCGCCGAAGCAGACGTTGCCGCACACCTCCGGCAGGCGGATGCGGCCCAGCAGCTTGCCCTCGGGCGACCAGACCGTCACCCCGCTATATCCGACGGCGCGGCCGGCATTGCTCGACGCCCACAGGTTGCCCTCGACATCGGTGCGCAGGCCGTCGGGGCCGCACTTGACGCCGTCCACCATGCAGTCGCTGAACAGCTTGCGGTTGGAGAGCTTGTTGTCGGCGCCCACGTCGAACGCGTACACCTCGCCCTTGCCGCCAGGGCCGGTGTCGCCCGGCCCCTTGCCCGTGCTCGCCACGTAGAGCCTCTTATGGTCCGGCGAGAAGCACAGGCCGTTGGGGTCTGGCACCTGCTCCTCGGTGACGACGAGGTCGATCCTCCCACTGGGGTCCACGCGATAGCAGTTGGTGGGGAGCTCGCGCCTGGCCGCACCGATCTCCGGGGGTTGGCCCAGCCGGTTCTTGAGGCGCCCCGCGGCGTTGCTCGGTCCGCCGGCGGCATCTGGCGTGCCTTCGTAGAGCTGGCCGCCGTAGGGCGGGTCGGTGAACCAGGTGCTGCCGTCGGGATGCGGCACCACGTCGTTGGGCGAGTTGAGCCGCTTACCGTCGTAGCTGTCGGCGATCACCGTCACCGACCCGTCCAGCTCGTAGCGCACCACGCGCCGGGTCAGGTGCTCGCAGGAGAGCTGGCGCCCCTGGAAATCGAAGGTGTTGCCGTTGCTGTTGTTGGACGGCAGGCGGAACACGCTGACGCGGCCGTCGTCCTCCAGCCACCTGAGCTGCCGGTTGTTGGGAATGTCGCTCCAGACAAGGTAGCGCCCCTGCGCGTTCCAGGCCGGCCCTTCCGACCACAGCGCCCCCGTCCACAGCCGCTGGATCGGCGCATTGGGCTGCGCCAGGCCGTTGAAGCTCGGATCGACCGCAATCACGTCCGGGTCCCAGAAATACGTCGTAGGCGCGCCGTTCGGACCGAAGTCGCGCGGCGGCGTCGTCACGGTGCTCGGCGGCGCTACGGGGCCTGACGGGGCTTGGGCGCGGGCCGCGGCGGCGCCGACGGCCGCGGCTCCCGCGCAGGCGCCGAGCGCGTGGACGAAGCCGCGCCTGGAGAGCGCGCTGCCCGACGTGTCCCGTTTCCCGCCCCGGGCCCCGCTTGTCTTGCCGGTGTCAGTCATCGTTGGCCTCCCTCGCTGCATGGCGTCGTTGATCTGCCCCGTGAGCATGCGAATGAGGCGCGCGGAATATGTCAGAAAAGGGCCAGGGGCATCGGCCGGGGCACGCTTTGCAGATCGGCTTGGCGGAGAGTCACGTATCCTGCAGCACGTGCGCGATCAGCTTGCGCATGACGCTGGGCAGCGCGGCGTCGGCGAGATCGCCGCGGGGAACCCATTGGCAGCGGGGGGCGTCGGCGCAGGCGGTCAGACGGACGCGCTTGGGCACCACGGCGCGGTACACCAGCGCATCGAGCTGGAAGTGCGTGAACGTGTGCGACACGATCCCCGGCACGAGGCGCCACTCGCCCCGCACCGGCACCTCCCGAAATCTGTCCTCCAACCGCGGCAGGGCCTCCGCCCACGCTGTCGATGGCACCTCCAGCATGCCGCCGAGCAGGCCGTTCTCCGGGCGGCGGCGGAGCAGCACGCAGCCGTCCTCGCGCAGGGCCACGTAAGCCAGCGCCAGCCGCAACGGCCGTTCCGGCTTGGGCTCGCGCATGGGCAGATGCGCCGCGGTGCCGTGGGCGCGCGCCACGCAAAAGGCCGCGATCGGGCACACGCGGCACGACGGCCGCTTCGGGGCGCAGATGGTGGCACCCAGGTCCATCATGGCCTGGGCGTGATCGCCGGCGCGCTTCGCCGGGGTCAAGCTCTCCGCCAGGCGCCTCAGCTCGGGCTTGGCGCCCGGCAGGGGCAGAGGCACGGCAAACAGGCGCGCCACGACGCGCTCCACGTTGCCGTCCACCGGCGTGGCACGGACGCCGTAGGCGATGGCCGTCATGGCGGCGGCGGTGTAGAGGCCGATCCCCGGCAGCTCCCTCAGGGCTTGCTCGGATCGGGGGAACCTCCCACCGTCGCTCTCCACCACGGCGCGGGCGCAGGCGTGCAGGTTGCGGGCACGGCTGTAGTAGCCGAGCCCGGCCCAGGCCGCGAGGACCTCGTCCAGGCTCGCCGCGGCCAGCGCTTCCACCGTGGGCCAGCGCTGCAGGAACGCCGCGTAGTAGGGAGTGACCGCCTTTACCGTGGTCTGCTGCAGCATGACCTCCGATAGCCACACCCGGTAGGGATCGGCCCTGTGGCCGGGCGGGACGCGCCACGGCAGATCGCGGCGCTCCCGGTCGTACCAGTCGAGCAGCGCGCGCGAGATCTCCGCAACGTCCGGCGGACCTGCCAGGCCAAGGTTCCGTTCCATCGCAGCTACAGCCGGCATCGGCCGCCCGGCCCTCCCTCCGAATCAAGTTTGCGCCAGCGTGGCATGCCTCGGCCCGCAACGCTCCCACAACGGCCTTGACGGGGGCATGTGCCCTGGGACAAGAAGTCGCCACTGCGGGACGTGATCGAGGCACGGACGCCGCGTAGACAGACGTCGAACGGGGTCAGACCCCTTTCCCCAACGTCTCGATTTCCCCGGGACGGCAATCGAAAGGGGTCTGACCCCGTCCCAGCCGCACGCCTCAGGGCGCTGGCGGTCCCATCCGTGGCTGCGCGCCGTTTCAAATTGGGGAGCTTGCGCCTGTGACCAAGACGCTCAACACGACCGAACGCGAGCCATTCCTCTCGCGGCGGGTCATGCTCGGCGCCGCGATTCTCGCGACCGCCGGTCTCGTCGTCAGCCTCGTGACCTCGCGCGGCTCGCGCACGGAGACGGCCACCCGTCAGCGCAACAAGCCCAAGCGGAACACTGCGGACCTGACGAAGCCGACCCCCGGCCTCCCCGATCTCGCGATCGGCAAGGAGGACGCGCCGGTGACCATCGTCGAGTACGCGTCCATGACGTGCCCGCACTGCGCCGAGTTCCACAACAAGGTGCTGCCGGTGCTCAAGCAGAAGTACATCGACACCGGCAAGGTGAAGCTGGTGTTCCGCGAGTTCCCCTTCGACGAGCGCGCCGCGCTGGCATCCATGGTGGCCCGTTGCGCCGGCAACGACCGGGCGCTGCCCCTCATCTCGGTGCTGTTCTCCAAGCAGGAGGACTGGGTGCCCGCCAAGGCCGACTTTCTGACGAAGCTGTTCGGCTATGCCCAGCAGGTCGGCTTCACCAAGCAGGCGTTCGACCAGTGTCGGCAGAACGAGAAGCTGCTCAAGAACCTGCTGGCGCAGCGCGACCGCGGCACAGAGTTCGGCGTGAGGTCTACGCCCACCTTCTTCGTCAACGGCAAGCGGCTGGCCGGGGCGACCATCGAGGACTTTGACAAGGCCATCGCCCCGGTGCTCACACCCTGAGACCTTAGCCGAAGACGAGGCCCCGTTGCGGACGCGATTCCCGGTTGCCGCGCTTCTCTTACTCGCCGCCGTGCTCCCTGGATGCGGCGGAGAGGGCTTCACGCTTGCCGAAAAGTCGCCCGTGGCTGCCTCTGCCGCAACCCCCGCGGCCTCCGGACTCATGACGGCCGATGCCGGGCAAGCCTTCAACCCGTTCTCCGATGCGCCCGACACGGAGATCGGGCGGCGAGAGGTGATGGAGAACCCGACGCTCGATGAGATTCTGAAGCCGGGCGCGCTGCCGGAGATGGCGCTGGGGCGCAAGGACGCGCCGGTCGCCATCGTCCAGTACGCGTCGATGACCTGCCCCCACTGCCGCAGGTTCCACGCCGAGTCGTTTCCTGTCCTCAAGCGCGAGTACATCGACACCGGCAAGGTGCGCTACATCCTGCGCGCCGAGTTCCCCATCGGCAAGCAGTCGGGGCTCGCCACCATCGCGCTCAGGTGCGCGCCGCCCGACAGGTATTTCGTGCTTTACGAGAAGCTCATGGCCCAGCAGCCCTCCTGGGTGAGCCAGGAGGTGCGACCCGACCCCATCTTCCAGGTGGCGGCGCAGGTGGGGATGACCCGGGCGCAGTTTGACAGCTGCCGCGAGAATCGCGGCATGATTGCCGCGATCAACGGGATCAAGGAGCGCGGGCGCAACCTCGGCATCATCGGGACGCCGAATTTCTTCATCGACGGCAAGCTGGTGAAGAAGGCGATCGGGATCGCGGAGATCCGGGAGATGATCGACCCGGTGCTGGCGAGGCGGGCGGCCGATGCCGCGTCCCGTTGAGCTGCTTTCTTCCCTGCGTGCGGCGTATCGCGTGCAAGCCCACATGAAGGACCGCGGGTCCCCATGCATATCATCCGGCTGCGCCTGGTCGGCTTCAAGTCGTTCGTCGAGCCGACCGAGCTTCTGATCGAGAAGGGCCTGACCGGCGTGGTCGGGCCGAACGGCTGCGGCAAGTCCAACCTGCTGGAGGCCCTGCGCTGGGTGATGGGCGAGACCTCGCACTCCAGCATGCGCGCCGCGGCCATGGACGACGTGATCTTCTCCGGCACCACCGGTCGGCCCGCCCGCAACACCGCCGAGGTGACGATCTTCCTCGACAACAGCAGCCGCCAGGCGCCGGCCGAGTTCAACGGCGAGGACACGCTCGATGTCACGCGCCGCATCGAGCGCGAGGCGGGCTCGGCCTACCGCATCAACGGCAGGGAGGTGCGGGCGCGCGACGTGCGCATCCTGTTCGAGGACGCCGCCACGGGTGCGCGCTCGCCGGCGCTGGTGCGCCAGGGCCAGATCGGCGAGCTTGTGAATGCCAAGCCAGAGAAGCGCCGGCGCATCCTGGAGGATGCCGCCGGCATCGCCGGCCTGCACAGCCGCCGCCACGAGGCGGAGCTGCGCCTCAAGGCGGCGGAGGCGAACCTGGCGCGCCTTAACGATGTGCTGGGACAACTCGATTCCCAGATAGAAAGCCTGAAGCGGCAGGCCCGCCAGGCGCGGCGCTACAAGGAGCTGTCCACCGAGATCCGCAGGCTCGACGCGGTGGTGCTCTATCTGCGCTGGCTGGAGGCGCAGGGCCAGGTGGAGGCCGACGAGGCGGAGCTGGCCGCCGCCCTGGAGAAGCTCGGGCATGCGACCCGGAGGGAGGCTCAGGCGGTGGCTGCCGAGGCCGAGGCCGCCGCCGCCATCCAGCCCCTGCGCGAGCGGGAGGCGGCCAAGGGCGTCGTCCTGCAGCGCATCAAGGTGGAGCACGACAACCTGGAGCGCGAGGCCCAGCGCACCGCGGAGCGCCTGCGCGAGCTGGAGGGCCGCGTTGCCCAGCTTGAGCGTGACAAGGCCCGCGAGGAATCGCTCATCGAGGAGGCCAAGGATACCTTGGCCCGCCTGGAGGCCGAGACGGTCTCGCTGGAGTCCACCGCCAAGCTGGCCGCCGACTTCGAGCAGAAGGCGCTCGCCGCCTACGACGAGTCCGAGTCTGCTCTGGGCGGCGCCGAGGCCCGCCTGAGCGAGCTGACCCACGCGGTGGCTCAGGCCCGAGCGCGGCGCCAGACCCTTGAGGGGCAGCTGCGCGAGCGCCAGGAGCGCGCCGCCAAGCTGCAGCGCCAGCTGGTCGCCCTGGAGCAGCAGACGCGCGAGATCGTCGGCCGTGCGCCCGACGCCGCCAAGCTCAAGGCCGCCACCGAGGTCGGCCAGAGGCTGATGGCCGACATCGCCGACATCGAGCGCAAGACCGTCGCCGCCGAGGAGGCCGTGCAGGCCGCCGCCGCCCACGCCAAGGCGTCCAGCGATGCATCGGCGCAGGCCACCCTGGCAGCCGGCCAGATCCGCACCGAGATGGAGACGCTGGCCAAGCTCCTGAAGCCGGCCGACGACAGCGGCATCCCGCCGGTGCTCGACCAGGTGAAGGTGGCCTCCGGCTTCGAGCTGGCGCTGGCCGCGGCCCTGGGCGACGACCTCGACGCGCCGGTGGCGGACGACGCGCCGGCGCGCTGGACCATGAACCCGGGCGGGGAGATGGACGCCGGCCTGCCCAAGGGCGTGGAGCCGCTCGCCGCGCATGTCGTCGGCCCGCCCGAGCTGGCGCGGCGCGTCAAGCAGGTCGGCGTGGTGGCGGGGCGCGACGGCCCACGGCTGCAGCGCTTCCTGAAGCCGGGGCAGCGGCTCGTATCCGTTGAGGGCGACCTGTGGCGCTGGGACGGCTTCGTCGCCTCGGCCCAGGGCGCCATCGCCGCGGCGAGCCGCCTGCGCGAGCGCGGCCGGCTGGGGCTCCTCATCGAGCAGGAGCAGGCGCAGCGGCAGGCTGCCGAGGCGGCCCGCGCGGCGGCGGAGGCGGCCACTGAGGCGCATCGCAAGGCGCAGGCCGACGAGCGCCAGCTGCGCCAGATGTGGCGCGACTGCCAGAGCAGGCTCGCTGAGACGCGCGAGCGGCTGACCGCCATGGAGCGTCAGGCGCGCGAGACCGAGGCCAAGCTGGCCGGCGTCGCCGACGCCAAGGAGCGCACCCAGGAGGCGCTCATGGAGGCGCACGAGCAGGTCGCCGAGACCGAGGTGGCCGTCGATGCGCTGGGCGACACCGCGCCGCTGGAGGCGGAGCTGGCCGCCGCCCAGGACAGGGCCGGCGAGCTGCGCTCGCGCCTCACCGAGGCCAAGACCGAGCTGATCACCCTGGAGCGCGAGCACCGCGCCCGCTCGGACCGGCTGAAGGCCATCGCCGCCGAGACCGAGCGGTGCCGGCAGCGCTCGGAGGGCGCGCGCAGGCAGAGCGCCAGCCTCGATCATCGCGGTGCCGAGGCCAAGTCGGAGATCGAGCGCCTGGCCGGCCTGCCGGCCATGGTGGAGCAACAGCGCCAGAAGCTCCTCCACGAGCTGAGCAAGGCCGAGGCCGAGCGCAAGGCCGCGGCCGACGCCCAAGCCGCCGCCGAGGCCGCGCATCGCCAGGCGGCGCAGGCCCTGCGCGCGGCCCAGGCCGCCGTGGCGGACGAGCGCGAGGCGCGCGCGCGCATCGAGGCCCGGCTGGAGGGCGCCCGCGTCCGCCGCAGCGAGGAGGCCCGCCGCATCCGCGAGACCATGACCGTCGCGCCGGAGGAGTGCCTGCGGCTGGCCGAGCTCCCGGACGACGCCGAGCTGCCTGCCCTCGCCGACGCCGATCGCGAGCTCGCGAGACTCAAGGCCGACCGCGAGCGGCTGGGCGGCGTCAACCTGCAGGCCGACGAGGACCTGGCCCGCATCGCCGGCGAGCACGAGGGCATGCACAAGGACAAGGCCGACGTGGAGGCGGCCATCGCCAAGCTGCGCGGCGCCATCGCGGAGATCAACAAGGAGGGCGAGAGCCGGCTGCAGGCGGCCTTCGACGCGGTGGACACGCACTTCCGCAACCTGTTCACCACCCTGTTCGGCGGCGGCGAGGCCAGGCTGGAGATGACCGAGGCGGAGGACCCGCTGGAGGTGGGCCTGGAGATCGTCGCCAAGCCCCCTGGCAAGAAGCCCACCACCCTCTCCCTGCTGTCGGGCGGCGAGCAGTCGCTCACCGCCATGGCCCTGATCTTCGCGGTGTTCCTCACCAACCCGTCGCCGATCTGCGTGCTGGACGAGGTGGACGCGCCCCTCGACGACGCCAACGTGGACCGCTTCTGCACGCTCCTGGAGAAGATGGCCGCCGACACCGACACGCGCTTCCTGGCGATCACCCACCACCCCATGACCATGTCGCGCATGAACCGCCTGTTCGGGGTCACCATGGCGGAGAAGGGCGTGAGCCAGCTCGTCTCCGTAGACCTGGAGACCGCCCAGAAGTTCACCGAGGCGGCGTAGGTGTCAGACCCTCTGGATCTGACACCATGGCTCCAAGGCAAGGTTGTGCAATGGTGTCAGACCCAGAGGGTCTGACACCATCCCGATCCGGTCGTTGCGCCGGGAGAGGGAGACGCATGGACATCCTCTTCGATATGGACGGCACGCTGGTCGATCCCAGGCCGGGCCTGATCGGCTCGGTGCAATACGCGCTGGCAAGGCTCGGGCATGCGGTGCCGCCGGCGCAAGAGCTGCTGTGGCTGATCGGGCCGCCGTTCCGGGTGTCGTTCCCGAGGCTCTTGGGCTCCCCGGACCGCGTCGAGGAGGCGATCGGCTACTACCGCGAAAGCTACGTCGGCGGCGCCATGCTCGACGCCATCGTCTACGACGGCATTCCCGAGGTGCTGGCCGCCCTGCGGGCCGCGGGGCACCGCCTCATCGTCGCCACCTCGAAGCCGCGCCACTACGCGCAGCCGATCCTGGAGCACTTCGGCCTGGCCGCTCATTTCCACGCCATCCATGGCCCCGAGCTGGACGGCACCAACGACCACAAGGCCGATCTCATCGCCCACATCGTCCGGCACGAGGCGGTCGATCCCGAGAACGCGCTCATGGTCGGCGACCGCGCCTTCGATGTAGTGGCTGCAACCCGCAACGGCATCCGCACTCTCGGCGTGACCTGGGGCTATGGCAGCCTCGAGGAGCTTACCGGCGCCTCGGGGCTCTGCAGTTCGCCCCGGGAGCTGATGGCGGCCGTCTGCCGCCTGAGCGGAGACCGAATCGGGGAGATCGGATCGGGCCATCCGCGCCCGACACGCCCGCCGACGTAGGTTGCGCTAGACCCGAAGGGCCGTAACGCAACATCGGCAACCGCGACCATTGCTATTCGCGATTCACCACCCGCCGGACGCAGAAGCCCGGCACGTTGGCCGGGCTCCCACAGCTTTCAGTTTCCGCTCGGAGGGTTCTTCCACTCCTGGTCCTTCCAGAAGTCTCTCCTCGCCTCATCTTCCTTCGTTTGCGCGCCGGCTGAGGTCGCCACGCCGGCGAGGACAGACAGAGCGATTAGCGCTGAAGCGATCCTTCGCATGGTCTTCTCTCGTTGCCAGTGGTTGGTCCGCCCGAGCATCGCAATCACGCCCGGTGATGGTTAAAATGATGCCGCATCCAGCGCGTAAAAGGTCACCTCACGGCCCAGTGAACAAGCTTGAGTCGAATAAGCTTGAGTCCACTGTATGCGTCTCTTTGACCTGCGAAACGTCGTCGCAGTGTCGGAACCACCCTCGGCCTGTGTGCGCGCGAGAGGGAACCCGTGGAGGCCGTCGTGAAGGCTGAGGAGCTGTTCAATGTACGGGGCCTCGGCACCCTCGTGACGGGGGCTGCGAGTGGCATCGGCCTCGCGTGCGCCCGGGTGCTGGCCGCAAATGGCGCCAACGTCGCCATGATCGACCGCGATGCGCAGCGGCTCGGCGAGGCCGCGGCGGCCGTGGAGGCTGCCGCGGACGATGCGCAGGTGATCGGCGAAGTGGCGGATGTCACCGATGCCGCCACGCTGGAGCGGGCGTTCGACGCCACGGCCGCCGCGTTCGGCAGGATCGACGTGGTGTTCGCCAATGCCGGCATCAGCGGCGGGCCGGGCTTCCTCACCGCCGACGGCCGGCGCCCGGAGGAGACCGCGATCGAGGCCATCGCGCCGGAGCGCTGGACGGCCATAGTCGACACCAACCTGACGGGCGTGCTCCGCACCATCCAGGCTGCCGTCCGCCACATGAAGGCGAGCGGCGGCGGGCGCATTATCGTCACCACCTCGATTGCCGCGCTGAAGACGGAGACCGTGATCGGCACGCCCTATCCCGTCGCCAAGGCCGGGGCGGCGCACCTCGTGCGCCAGGCGGCGCTGGAGCTGGCCAGGTACAACATCAAGGTCAACGCCATGGCGCCCGGACCCTTCCTCACCAACATCGCTGGGGGCCGTCTGCAGCGCGAGCCGGCACTGCGCGAGCACCACGCGCGCTCGGTGCCGCTGAAGCGCATCGCCAGCCCCGACGAGATCATGGGCCTCGCCCTGTTCCTGGCCTCGCCGGCGTCGGACTACATGACCGGCGCGCAGGTCGTGATCGACGGCGGCGTCACGCTGGGCTCGGCGGATTGAGGAGAAGGGGTCAGACCCTGCGAGTCTGACCCCATGGTAGGACCTGTCGATTTCGCGGACTAAGAACACAATACGCGCGAGACCGGAGCGCGGTTCGGTGCAATATCCAGAGGTTGTGCCACGGGGTCAGACCCGCAGGGTCTGACCCCGGTCGAGCCCCATCGCCTCGGCCAGCAGGCGGTAGCTCGTGTGGCGCACGGCCTCGTCGTAGGCCCAGGTGACGACGGCCATCTCCTGCGCGGCGAGGCGCTTCGCCAGCTCCGCGATGCGCTCCGCCACCTGGGGGCCGGTGCCGACGAACGAATCCCGGTACATCCGGTCCATGCGGGCGCGCTCCGACTCCGTAAAGGGATGCGCGGCCGCCACGGCGGGCGGCTCGATCGGCACGAACAGCCCCATGTCGCGCAACAGGCGCACCAGTGCCCGCGACGAGAACTGGAAGCGCGCCTCTTCCTCGGTCTCGGCGGCCAGCGCCCAGATGCACAGGGCGGCGTGCGGCTCAGGGTGGCGCGCGCTCGGTTTGTAGAGCTTGCGGTAGATGTCGAGTGCCTCGGGGCCGCCCTTGCCGTCGGTGAAGAACCAGGCGAAGGCGTAGGGAAGGCCGAAGTGCGCCGCCACCTGCGCGCCGTAGTCGGAGCTGCCCAGCATCCACACCTCGGGCGCCGTCTCCGACAGAGGATGCGCTTTCACCGAGCGGAACGGGTGCCCCTCCGGCAGCGGCGCCCCCGAGGTCCACGCGATCGCATCGCGCACGTCGGCGGGGAACTGGGCCGGGCGCTCGTTGGCGAGCGGATGCAGCGCGAAGGCCGTGCGCCCGTCGGAGCCCGGCGCGCGCCCCAGCCCCAAGTCGATGCGGCCCGGCGCCAGGGCCTCCAGCACCAGGAACTGCTCGGCCACATGCAGCGGGGAGTAGTGCGGCAGCATCACCCCGGCGCTGCCGATCCGGATGCGCTGGGTGACGCCGGCGATGGCGGCAATCAGAATCTCGGGCGCGGTGCCGGCGATGCTGGCGTGGTTGTGATGCTCGGAGACCCAGAAGCGGTGGTAGCCCAGCGTATCGCAGAGCCGCGCGAGCGCGACCGTGTCGCGGATCGACTGCGCATGGGGGCGATCCACCACGGCGAACGACTGGTCCAGCACGGAGAGGCGGAGCATCCTGTCTCCTTGCGTCTGGTGTCAGACCCTCCGTGTCTGACACCATTGCGCCAACCAGCGCGTCCAGCGGCGACGCCTATTGGCGCAGCGCAGAGCCCTCGACTATGGTCGAGCCAGCCCAACCACACAGCAGAGACGGCCTATGATCAAGTTCTACTTCAACGGCTCGCCCAACCCAACCAAGGTCGCGCTGTTCCTGGAGGAGGCGAGCCTGCCCTACGAGGCCATTCCCGTCGATACCCGCAAGGGCCAGCAGTTCGCGCCCGAGTACCTGGCCATCAATCCCAACGGCAAGGTGCCCGCCATCGTCGACGGCAGCGCGACCGTGTTCGACAGCAACGCCATCCTGCTCTACCTGGCCGAGAAGACCGGCAGGTTTCTGCCTGCCAGCACGTCGGCTGCGCGCGGCGAGCTACTGTCATGGCTGATGTTCGTGGCTACCGGCGTCGGGCCGTTCTCGGGACAGGCCGTGCACTTCCGCCACTTCACGCCGGAGAAGGTGCCTTACGCCCACAACCGCTACCAGTACGAGGCCGAGCGGCACTACGGCATCCTCGATCGGCGCCTCGCCACGCAGCGCTACCTCGTCGGCGACACCTACACCATCGTCGACATGGCTGCGTGGGGCTGGGCCCGCATGCTGCCCTACATGCTGGGCGGCGAGGAGGCCTGGGCCAAGCTCCCCAACGTCAAGCGGCTGGTAGACGAGATCGGCGCCCGCCCCGCCGCGGCGCGCGCCCAGGGCCTCAAGGACAGGTTCACCTTCAAGGCCGAGATGGACGACGAGGCCCGCAGCCACATGTTCAAGCACCTCGGCCGCAAGGTGGGGTGATTGCGACGCTGGCCATCACGCCCCTGCGTCGAAGAACCGGTTCGGCTTGAGGAAGAACGACAGTGTCACGCAGCCGTTCGGAGCGCGGGCGCTGTGGCGGCTGCCGGCCGGGCGCCAGACGTAGTTGCCGGCGGTGACGACGCCCTCGTCGTCCTCCAGCGCGCCTTCCAGCACCCAGGTCTGCTCCAGCTCGACATGCTCGTGGTCGGGCAGCACGGCGCCGGGCGCGAACCGCACCAGCGCCGTCATCAGGCCGGTCTCCTTGTCCTCCATCAGAGTCTTCATATCGACGCCCGGAAAGCGGGTCGCCGCCCACGGCAACCCCTCCACGTCGACATAGCGCGAGGCAAGGGCGGAGAGGCCGGCGTGGTTCGCCGTGCCCGGCGTGACGATGGTCATGGCGTTCCTGCTCCTTCAGGGACTGCAGGGGATCAGAGCACGGGAAGCTTGACCTCTGCAATCGCACAGCAGGGCAGGTCCCGATCCCGTGCCGCGAAATCGGTGCAAAGACCCGGCTTGGAACATTTTTGCCTTTTTCACGAACTAGATGGGGCAGGCCATGCACCGATGCCTTGCAGTCACGCTTCTGCTTGCCGGCTGCGCCGCGCCCGCAAGCCCGCCGGATCACCCGCTGGTGGGGACCTGGCAGGGCGACAAATCCCTCACGCTCAAGACAACGGAATATCAGTATGGCTCGGAAACCGGCTTCTGGTCGGCCGGCCGCACCGACTTCCGCTACAAGAAGGCAAACCCGCCGGACACCCAGGAGCGCTGCGACTTCTCCCTGACGGGCCGCGTGCTGGTGATGAGCGGCTGCCGCCTCTCGGGGCGGTACACCAGGACGCGGTGAGTGAGGCAGTTAAGGCAATAGGGCAGTAAGGCAGTAAGGCAGTAGGGGGCGGGCGCGTCAGCCGGGCGTATTGCCCTACTGCCTTATTGCCCTACTGCCTTACTGCCCTATTGCCTACCCCCAAGCCGCGTGACGTGGCCCATCTTGCGGCCGGGGCGGGCGTGGTGCTTGCCGTAGAGGTGGAGAGAGACGCCGGGCTCGGCGGCCAGCTTGAGCCAGCCCTCCGCCTCGTCGCCGATGAGGTTCACCATCTCGGCGTCGCTGTGGCGCAGGGTGGTGCCCAGCGGCCAGCCGGCCACGGCACGGATGTGGCTCTCGAACTGGCTCACGGCGCACGCCTCGATGGTCCAGTGGCCGCTGTTGTGCACGCGGGGCGCGATCTCGTTGACCATCAGCCGGGCCGACTCCGGCGCGTCGGGACCGAGGTGGAACATCTCCACAGCCAGCACTCCGATGTAGTCGAGCGCCTCGGCGATGCGGGTCGCGATCGTGCGCGCTTGCGCGAGATCGGACTCCGGCAGCCCGGACGGCACCGCCGAGCGGCGCAGGATGCCGTTCTCGTGGACATTCGCGGGGCAGTCGTAGCAGGCCGTCATGCCGTCGAGCCCCCGTACGATCAGCGCCGATAGCTCGCAGTGGAACCCCACCCGGCGCTCCAGCACGCTAGGGGCGCCGCCGACGGCGGCCCACGCGGCGGTAGCATCCTCGCCCGGTGCCAGGCTCGCCTGCCCCTTGCCGTCGTAGCCGAGCCGGCGCGTCTTCAGGATCGCCGGGCTTCCGATCTGGGCCAGCGCCGCCGGCAGGGCCTCCGCGGCATCGACCGCCACGAACGGGGCGAGGGGAATGCCGAGGCGGGCCATGAACTCCTTCTCGACCAGCCGATCCTGCGCCACCTCCAGGGCCAGGGGGGACGGCCGCACGGGCACGCTGGCCGCCAGGATATGCGCGGTCTCCACCCGCACGTTCTCGAACTCGTAGGTCACCACGTCGACAGAGCGTGCGAAGCGGCCGAGCGCCTCTGCATCGTCGAAGGCCGCCTGCGTGGTGGCGGTGGCGACATCGAAAGCCGGGCCCGTGGTGTCGCAGTAAACGTGGGTCTTGAGCCCCAGCCGCGCCGCCGCCAGCGCCAGCATGCGCCCGAGCTGACCGCAGCCCAGGATGCCGATGGTGGAGCCGGGTGGCAGCGGCAGACTCGCGTCCGTCTCAGGCATCGTCGTGCGGGGTCTCGGGCACGGCGGCCGTCTGCTGCGCGCGCAGCGCCTCCAGCCGGCGGGCGAGATCGTCGTCGCCGAGCGCCAGGATCTGCGCCGCCAGCAGTCCGGCATTGGCAGCGCCGGCCCCGCCGATGGCGAGCGTGCCGACGGGCACGCCGGCCGGCATCTGCACGATGGAGAAGAGGCTGTCCTGGCCCGACAGGGCCTCGGTGGCCATCGGCACACCCAGCACTGGCAGGATGGTCATGGAGGCGGCCATGCCCGGCAAGTGCGCCGCGCCGCCGGCGCCGGCGATGATCACCTTGAGGCCGCGGGCCTTGGCTGTCCTGGCATACTCGTAGAGCCGCTCGGGCGTGCGGTGGGCCGAGACCACCCTGGTCTCGTGCTCCACGCCCAGCTCCGCCAGCACGTCGGCGGCGCGCTTCATGGTGGGCCAGTCGGACCGGCTGCCCATGATGATGCCGACTTTGGGATGCTGAGCCATCGGCCCCAGGCTTCGAGTCACAATGAAGCTCGCCACTTAGCGGCACGAGAGCCGGCTGGCAAGCCACAAGCTTCGGCAGTCGGGTGTCGGGCGTCGGCAATCGGGATATTCCTTCCCACCGCCCAGCTTCCTTTTGCGACTGCCGACTGCCGACTGCCGACGCCCGAATTGCCGTCAGGCGATGATGTCGGGCAGGAGCTGGTCCTCGATGGCGGCGATCCTGTCCTTGAGGGCCAGCTTGCGCCTCTTCAGGCGCTTGATCTGCAGCTGGTCGCAGAACGGCGAGGCGGCCTCGGCCATGATCTGGCCGTCAAGCTCCCGATGCTCGGCCCGGAGCCGCGCCAACTGCTCGCGGAGCTCGCGCTCGTCTGGTCGCTGCATGGCCTTGGCCGGAGGTCCTGCGGGACGCCGCTCGCACAGGTTCAGCGGCGGAATATCCATAAAACTAGCGCTTAGGCAAGGCTCAACCCGGCAACCAACATCCTCCAGACGCCCCCGTCCCAATTCCGTCCCATTCCGGATGGCCCATTAGACAAGGTGATACTTCTGTGTCACAGTGCAAGTCCCTTCAACCATGCTCGGAGGGTTACGATGACGCTTGCCGCCCATCTCGCGGAGCTGTCCGAAAAGCACCGGCTGTTGGAGATGAAGATAAGGGAGGAAATGACGCGCCCCAGCGCTGACGAAACCCAGATCTGCCAGTGGAAGCGGGAGAAGCTCAGGCTCAAGGACGAGATGGCGAGGTTGGAGCGCGGGAACGGCCAACTGCGGCACTAGGCCTGGCGCAAATACAACGTTCTCCATGAAGGTTTGCCGAGGCAGGTTCCGTAGCTGCCTCTGGAGGGTGTTTTGTTGCTGCCGCAGTGCGGCAGCTTTTTCATTGTACGCGCGTGCTATCGCCGCTGGGTCATGGCGGTGCCGAGCACGATGAGGGCCGCGCCGGCGAGCGTGGCGAGCCCCGGCACCTCGGCGAAGAGGAGCAGGCCGAACAGCACGCCCCAGACCAGCGTTACGTAGCCGACGGGAGCGAGGCGGGCCGCCTCGATGCGTGCAAAGGCGTGCGCCAGCATAGTGTGTGCCGCGACCCCGAGGGTTCCCAGGAGTGCAAACAGCGCGGTGTCGCCCAGCGTCGGCGGCGTCCATACCCACAGGACCGGCAGCGCGAGCAGCAGCAGCGGGCCGAGGTTCTGGAACAGCACGATCTGGGAGAGCGGATCGCGCGTGGCGCGGTGGCGCAGCACCACGATGTTGAGCGCGTAGCCGACCGCGGAGACGACCACGGCGGCGGCGCCGATGGCGGCCTCACGCTCGAGGCCCGCGCCGCCCATCTTGCCGCCGACGATCAGCAGCATGCCGGCGAAGCCCGCAGCCAGCGCCACGCCGATGCGCCAGTCGAGCCTCTCGCCGAGCAGGAAAACGCCGAAAAGTGCGGTCAGCACAGGCGAGATGAAGCTGAGCGCGATGGCATCGGCCAGCGGCAGGCGCGCCAGCGCGAAGAAGAAGGTGGTGGCCGTGACCACGATGATCGCGGCCCGCACGCCGTTGAAGAGCATCGCCTCGCGCGTGGGCCAGCCGGGCGGGCTCCAGGCCGCGTAGACGGCCGCACCGACGAGGCCGAAAGCGTAGCGCATGAACGCGATCTGCAGGGTGGGATAGCGCACCGACAGGAGCTTGATCAGCGCGTCCATAAGCGTGAGCAGGCCCTCGGCGGCGACGGCGACGAGCACCGTGCGGGCGAGCGAAGGGGCGGCCTGGGGCTGGGGCATGGAGCGGGATCGGGCTGATGAGGCGAAGGGCAGGCGGCACCCGGTTTAGCGCGCCCCCGCCCGCGGCGCGAGAACGGAGAGCGTATGGCCGCCGTGCGGCTTGCGGGCGCGACGACACGCCGGGGAAAAAAAATCGCGAGGCCAATCGACGGGACGGGCGAATCCGTTGAGCCTCTCCCGCCGGAAGATCTGCCGGAGAGCCAGGGCCGAATGGGGCCTTTTGCCTCGGCGGTCATAGGCGAGGGGCGCTGCGAATGGAGCACGGTGCACTGCAGGGATACGAGACGGAGAAGCGGCCGGGCCCATCCAGACGGTCGGCCACCCGGTCGTCCGCCCCGGCGCTCAATGCGTCGCAGGCCGCCTGCATCGAGGCTCTCCGGAAGGAGGGCGCGGCCTCCCACAGCCAGATCGCCATTGCTGCGAGGCTGACCCGATACAAGGCGCGCTCGGCCCTCCTGTCCCTGGCCAGCCTGCGCCTGGCCGAGCAGACCGCCGGCAATCGCTGGCAACTCACGCGGCGCGGCAAGACCTGCCGCTTCAAGACCGTCGCCGACAAGACGCTGGGCGGCGGCGGCAAGCTGGGTCGCGCTGCACGGCGAGCCCTGCGCGCTCTCGACCGGCCGATGAGCGGAAGCGAGCTGGCCGCCCGGCTTGGGGTGACGAAGCAACGGGCCGACCAGCTGATCGTGGACCTGCGCGCAGCGGGTCGAATCCGGTTCGGCGATCCGCAGCACAGAGCTCGCGTCGTCGCCCGTGCGGACGACCCAACGCCGCTGCTGTCGGGCCAGGAGCAGCGCATCTTCCGGGCGGTTCCCGAGGGCTACGCGACCACGGCAGGCAAGATCAGGCTGGCCGTCAAGGGCAGCGAGAGCGCCGTCGCCCGCGCGCTCGAGCGCCTGCTGGAGCTTGGACTGATCGCGTTGGCGGAGAATGCCGCGGGGCAGGAGGTCTATCGCCTGACGGCGGCAGGATCGGCGCACCCGCAATGCAGACGCTCTGCCGGGCATGCCGCCCCGCCGACTCTTCCGGTGCGCTCGGACCGGGTGTGCGCCGTGCTGGGCCTGCTGGCCGAGCGTGGGCATGCGCAGATCACGGACGTCCGCGACGCGCTCGGCGTCGCGCAGCCCTCCATCAATGCCCTGTTCCAGTATCTCAAGCGCAAGGCCCTGGTGCGGAAGGACGGCGACGAGATGCGCTCTCCCTATGTCCTGACCGAGCGCGGGTGCGAGGTCCTGGCCGAGATGCAGCGCCGCCGGGCGGGTTGACAGGCAGGCAGCTTCGAGGCCCTGGGGGAAGGCGCCGCTGCAGCAATCGCCAACAGCGCGTGACACGGCGTAAAGGCGAGAGCCGTAGGGTGCAATAGCGCGTATTGCACCGATGTCACCTCGCCTTGCGGAACCGACCGGCAGCGAATCGGTGCAATGCCGCTCCCGCAGCATTGCACCCTACGCTTCCTCTACCGCAACACCGAAAGCGCCGCTGTGAATGCGAGGACGCCGGCGATGGTGGCCAGCATGGCGGCCACGAACGTCCCGCGCACCTTGGCCAGAAGGCGCCGCTTCTCCGACTTCAGCCAAGTGCGGACGTATTCCATCGTCGGCCACAGGTTGAGGTGCTGGATGCCGTAGAACATCTCGTCCTTCGGCAGTTCCCTCAACTGCCTGGCATAGGCCGCCTTCACCCAGCGGTAGCCGAGCCTGGCCAGTGCGTCGTGCCACTCCTTATCCTGCCGGGCTCTCTCGACAATGGCTGGGAGCGAGCCACCAATCTCGCCATAGCCGTGGCTCGCGATGTTCATCCCACCCCCGTATCACTGGCAGAGAAGCGGAAGCGCGCGGGGCATGCCGCACGCGCGGCGACAGCAAAGCGGAATAGTGTCGCCGGCGCTTCAGGACGGCAACGGCCGATAACACAAACCTTCCCGCCGGAAATATGGCAGCGCGCCGTGGGCCGATGCTGCGCCGGCGGCAGGTGACAACCACCGCCGCAAACCCCATATGCAGGAAAGCAAAATACGCCGCCCTGCCAGCGGCGGAGCACTCGGGTTGAAGGCGAGGACGGATATGTCTGGGACAGTGAAACGTGCGGGGCCTGCAACCTTCGGGCGCATCGGGGCGCTCGCGTTGGCTTTGGCGGCCATCCTGGCATTCATGATCGACGCGGCCGATGCCCGGGTGGGGCGCGGCGGCAGCTTCGGCAGCCGCGGTACCAGGACCTACACTACGCCGCCCACCACGCAGACGGCACCTGCGCCGGCTAAGCCCATGGAGCGGTCCATGACGCAACCCGGTGCCACTCAGCCCGCCGCCGGTGCCGCTAGCCCGACGACGGCGAGCGCGCCGGCAGCGTCGCGCTTCGGCAGCGGCTTCGGCGGGCTCCTCCTGGGCGGACTGCTGGGCGCGGGATTGTTCGGACTGTTGTCGGGCGCCGGGCTGTTCGGCGGGCTTACCGGATTTGCCTCGTTCCTCGGTCTGCTCCTGCAGGTCGCGCTAATCGCGGGTATTGCGTATCTGGTCATGGGCTTCATCCGCAGCCGCCGGCAGCCGGCGATGGCGCACGCCGGAGCCGGTGCGGGCGCAACATCGGCGCAGCGCTACACGCTGAACGGCGCCGTGGGCGGCGCTACGGTTCCGCTGTCGATCGGCTCGGCGGACTACGACGCCTTCGAGCGCCTGCTCGGCGAGATCCAGGCCGCCTACAGCCGCGAGGATGTGGACGCACTCGGCGAACTCACCACCCCGGAAATGCTGTCCTACTTCAGCCGCGACCTTGCCGACTACGCCCGCAAGGGCGTGCGCAACGAGGTGACCGATGTGAAGCTCCTGCAGGGCGACCTGGCCGAGACGTGGCAGGAGGCCGGCAGCGACTATGCCACCGTGGCCATGCGCTTCTCGCTGCGTGACGCGCTCGTGGAGCGGGCCACCGGCCGCACCGTCTCCGGCAACGAGCCGGAGGAGGTGACGGAGGTCTGGACCTTCCGGCGCGACCACAACCGAGCCGCGGAAGGCTGGCAGCTGTCGGCCATCCAGCAGGTCTGAAGGTGTCGGCCCGGGTCAAGTTCCGGGCTCCGAGTCTGGTAGCGTGGCTCAAACTTTCCGTTGTGTAATGGCGTCAGACCCTCCGATGTCTGACACCAGCGCTGCAACGATGACCGCGGCGTGATCCGTCGGCAAAAAACAGTGATCAAGTTGTGATGGGGCCTACGAAATCTGGCATCTGCGAGGGGCCGTAACCCTCGCAGCTCCCACCGAGCGACGCCGGGGAGCAACCTCAGAGAGAGGAGATGTCAGATGACGATGAAGCACGTTCTTTCCGCCGCTTTCGGCATGTTGGCGCTCAGCCTCGTTGCCACCACTGCCCAGGCGGCTCCCGTCGCCGGGCTTGGCGGCGCGGTTGACGCGAAGGCAGTGGAAGGCCCCAGCCTGGTTACGAAGGCGACTTGGGGCGGGGGCTACGGTTATGGTTACGGTCACTACCGCCACCACAAGCCCTACGGCTACGGCTACGGCTACGGCTATTACAACCCCTGGTACAAGCCCTTCTATGGCTACGGGTACCGCCGCGGTTACGGCCACTACGGGTACCGCCGCGGCTACGGCCACTATGGGTACCGTCGCGGCTACGGCCACTACTGACGGCTGGTCGCGGGCGCAGCGCTTCCTCCGGGGCGCCCGCGACAATCCCAATAAAAAAGGCCGGCCCCCACTTGGGGCCGGCCTTCATATTCGTGGCCGGCGGCGGCTCGCACCACCCCGCCGACGAAGCTGGATTAGCGCTTACTGGGAGGACGGCGCCATTGGTTCTCGCGCCAAAGGAGGAGCAGGCGGTTGCGCCAGAGAAGTAACGACTCGCAATTGGAACCGGGCTGAAGCGTGAGGCTGGCCGACAACTCCAGCGGACTTTGAGACACGCAACACCGATGGCGGAGGCGCTTCATGTGCCACTCCATGTCGAGAGGTAGTTTCTGGATCGCAGCCCACGCGCCGCTGCCCCGGACGACAGGCACGGGCCGGCGCGCCGGCCAGGCGACCGGTCGGCGTGGTCCTTGTTGTCGCGGCAGAGGCTTGCGGATGCGTCCAGCGGTTTGGGACGGGACCGCGGGTAGGGTGGGGGAACGAGAGCCGGAGAGCTGAGTTTGGCGGCCCCATCCATCTCCGCCTGGCCCGCCGGCAAGTCTGCAATGCGCATTGACACGCATCCCCCAGTCCTGACACGCCGCACGTGCGCGGCATGCCCCGTGCCGGGAGCCTTGCAGCCCGCCTGCCGCCCCCGTTGCAGAGCGGCCCGACACTGGCCACAAAGGTTAATCGATTTGGTTAAAGATTGGTTAACAGAAACTGGTTGATAGTGAGGCTAGCGCGGGTTGTCGGGGTCAGACCCCTCGCGTCGGCGTGGCGTTCTTGGGTGTGACGTGGGAGGCGAGGGGTCTGACCCAACCTCATCTCGCCGGCACGATGAGGCGCAGGTCCGCCGCGCCCGCCTCGATCTCCAGAGGCGTCGAGCCGAAGGCGTCGCCGTCGATCTGGGTGGGCACGGGCTTCTGGGCCGTTACCCTCGCCCGCAGGCAAGGGATCATCTCGACATCCCGGTGGCGGGCCGAGCGCTCGTCCAGCGCGCCCATGGCGAGCGCCATGAGCTGGCCCACCAGCTCCCCGCGGTTCCTGGCCTTGAACAGGATCGCCTGCAACCCGCGCTCGCTGATGCCGGTGCGGCGAGCCATGACGAAGTTGCCGCCGTAGTGGCGCACGTTGGCGATCACCGCCCAGCTCGCCTCGTGGTCGGTGCCGTCGATCGAGACGGTGAGCGTATCGACGGGATGGGCCAGCGCGCCCAGCATCGGCCCCGCGTAGGCAGCCTTGCCGACCTGGCTCTTGAGGCGGTGGTCGAGCGCCGCGATGACGCGCCCGTCGAAGCCCGCGCCGGCCATCAGCAGGAACGGCTCGTCGTTGGCGCGCGCACACACCGCCTGGATGACGGGACCGCCGAGCAGCATGTCGGCGATGGCGCGGGCCTCCGGCGCCAGGCCGATCTCGTGCGCCAGCACGTTGCCGGTGCCCACCGGCACGATGCCGAGCGGCGTCTCGGAGCCGATCAGGGCCGTCGCCACCTGGCGGACGGTGCCGTCGCCGCCGGCGGCGAGGACGGCGTCGAAGCGGGCGCTGCATGCCGCCTCGCGCACCTGGCGCCGCGCCGTGTCGATATCGCCCGGCTGGGTGAGAGTCAGCTCCGCGCCGGCGCTCAGCAGCAGGTTGGCCACGTCGTCGAGGAGCGCCGAGCCGGTGAGGCCGGCACCGGGATTGGTGATCAGAAAGAAGCGGCGGCGGCGCATGGGTCGTATCGGCGTCACGCTGTCGTCGGGTGGCCCGCAGATATTGGGTGCTCTGCATGTGCCGTCAATGCGCAGCGCAGCAGAGCTTGCCGTTCGGGCGCTTGGCGATGCTCGTCTGTCCAGCATAATCTGGCGGGCCGTGGCAAAAAAAGACGGATGGGAGGAGAATCGTGCCGAGGAGATTGCTTACGGGCCTGCTGGCCCTCGCCTGGGTCTGTGGGCATGCCGCGGCCCAGGAGTGGCCGCAGCGGAGCGTCACCGTCTACGTGCCGTTCATCGCCGGCTCCACCCCCGATGCCATCGCCCGCACCGTCGTCGACCGCTTGCAGGCCAAGCTCGGCCAGCCGTTCGTTGTGGAGAACCGGCCGGGTGCCAGCGGCAACACAGGCACGGCCGCGGTGGCCAAGGCCACCCCTGACGGGCACACGCTGGGCGTGAGCATCGTCGGGCCGCTGGTGATCAACGCGCTGCTGTTCCCGAGCATGCCCTACGACACGGCCAAGGACCTTGCGCCCGTCACCATCCTGGCGGCGCAGCCGAGCGTGCTGGTGGCCCATCCGGGCGTGGCGGCGAGCGGCGTGCCGGACCTTCTCGCGCTGCTCAAGGCGGACCCTGCCAAGTTCACCTTCGGCTCAATCGGCCGTGGCTCGCTCTCGCACCTCTCCATGGAGGCCCTCGCCATCAAGGCCGGGGTGAAGCTGGTGCACCTGCCGTTTGCCGGCTCGCCGGCGACCGTGACGGCGCTGCTCCGCGGCGACGTTCAGCTGGCGGCGCTGCCGGCAGGCTCCGTGGTGCCCCTGGGCCGCGAGGGCAAGCTCAAGATGCTGGCCGTCACCTCCCCGCAGCGCTCGCCGCTGCTGCCCGACCTGCCGACCCTGCGCGACGCCGGCGTCGTCGGCGTGGAGGCCGACGCCTGGGTCGGCCTGATCGCCCCGGCCGGCACGCCGGAACCCGTACTTGCCAAGATCCACAAGGAAACGGTGGCGGTGCTCACCGAGCCGCAGGTGAAGGAGAAGCTGGCAAAGCAGTTCGTCTCGCCCATCGCCAACACGCCCGATGAGTTCCGCGCCGTCCTCAAGGAGGAGCACGACCGCTGGGCGCCCATCATCAAGTCGGCCGGGATCAAGGTGGAGTAGCGTCAGACCCTCCAGGGCCCGACGCCCTACAACCGCAGCGGCTTCGCCCGTGCATCGCGCGGGCGCCAGCTGCCGCGCTCCACCTCGTCGATGAACCGCTCCACCAGCAGGTTGAACAGCGCCGGCTCCTCCAGGTTGATGGCGTGGCCGGAGCCGGGCAGGAGCCCGAGCCGCGCCGTGGGCATCAGACGCTTCATCCAGAGGTTCACGTCGAGGCAGGGCTCATCCTCGTCGCCGACCAGCAGCAGCACCGGCGCCTCGATCGCTGCCAGCTCGCCCTCCAGGTCGTAGAGCGAGGGCCGGCCGGCCTGGACCGTGCGCTGCGTCCTGGCGGCGCCGTGCGCGGAGTGCTCGGCCAGGTGCTCGACGAAGGTGCGCCAGCCTAGGGGGTCCTTGTTCTGCAGCTGGACCCGGGTGGGACTGAGTCCGTAGGCGGCGGCATCGATGCGGCCCGCGCGCTCGAACTCCGCCGCCCTGGCCAGCGCGTCGTCGATGAACTGCGCGCGCGTCGCCTTCAGCGCGCCCGAGCCGGCGCCGGCGGCCACGCAGGAGATGACGCGCTCGGGGAATTTGGCCGCCAGCATCAGGGCCGTGTAGCCGCCCATGCTCAGCCCGACCACGTGGGCCTTGGCGGCGCCGGCGGCATCCAGCACGGCGATGGCGTCACGGTTGAAGAAATCCTGCCCGTAGAGCGCCTCGTCGTCGGGCACGTCCGAGCGCGGATAGCCGCGGGCGGACCAGGCGATGCAGCGCCAGCCGCGCGCGAAGCGGCGCACCTGATCGTCCCAGCTGCGCCAGTCGCCGCCGAACTCGTGGATAAACAGGATCGGCGTGCCGCTGCCGCACTCCTCGTAGTAGATGCGCGCGCCTTGCGCTTCGGCGTAGGGCATGTGACGCTCCCCTGATGGCACCGGTCTTGCGCGGCGCTTGAAACAAGGCGCGCCGCGCCGGTGCCGAGCATAGCATGGGAGCGACCATGGCCGATCGATCGAGCGACACCGCCACGTCCGCCCCAGTTGGCGCGGCTGGCGCGGAGCCCGCAGCCTATCTCGACATGCCGGAAGAGCGGCGCGCGCTCGCCAAGGCGCACGCCGCTTTGCTGGCCGAGACCGCCGGCCGGGTGGCGCTGGAGCTGCCGCTCGGCGCCGATGTGGACGATTTCCGCCGCGTGCTCGCCGAAGCCGCCCCCTCTAGGGTCGAGTCTGGGGCCAAGCCCGAGGGCAGGCCATGACCGACCTCGCCATGCTCTCCGCGCGCGCACTCGCCGCGGCCATTCGCGACCGCAAGGTATCGAGCCTGGAGGCCACGCAGGCGGCCATCCGGCGGCTCACCGCCTGCCACGAGCTGACGCACTGCATCGTGTCCCTTGAGGCGGCCGAGGCTCTCGATGCCGCGCGCGCCGCCGATGCGGCGATCGCCGCCGGCGGCCCTGCAGATGCGTTGGCTGGCGTGCCGCTGGCGCACAAGGACATGTTCGACCGCGCCGGCAAGATCGCGAGTTGGGGCGCGAGCATCCGGGCCGACACTCCAGCCGAGCGCGACGCCACGGCCGTCGCTGCGTTGCGGAACGCGGGCGCCCTGCAGATCGCGACGCTGCACCTGACTGAGTTCGCCTACGGACCCACGGGGCACAACTACGTGCTGGGGCACGCGCGCAACCCATGGGACCCGGCGCGCATCACCGGCGGCTCGTCGGCGGGCACCGCCGCCGCTGTCGCCTACGGGGCGATCCCCATGGGGTTCGGCTCCGATACCGGCGGGTCGCTGCGCCTGCCAGCGGCCTGCTGCGGCGTCACCTCGATCAAGCCGACCTGGGGCCGCATCAGCCGCGCCGGCGCCATGCCGCTGGCCCCGGCACTGGACACCATCGGCCTGATCGCCCGCCACGTGGAGGACCTCGCCCTGGGCCTGGGGCTGCTGGCCGGCCCAGACCCGCGCGATCCGGCCGCGTCGCACCTGCCGGTGCCTGACTACATCGCCCGCCTGGACGACCCCGTGCGGGGGCTGCGGGTGGGCCTGGACGAGACGGTCGTCTCTCAGGCGCCCCCCGACGTGCAGCGCATGGTCGACCAGGTGCTCGGCATTCTGGAGAAGCTTGGGCTCGAGCGCTCTCCCTGCGCCTTCCCGGACTGGCAGACGCTCGACCATCTCGTGCAGCTCGTGCAGCTCCCCGATGCGGCCGCGGCGCACGCGGCGTTCCTGCGTATGCGGCCCAAGGACTACGGCCCGCAGGTGCGGGCGCGGCTGGAGGTGGGGCATTTCATCTCCGCGGTCGATCACCTCACGGCCCTGCGCGCCCGCGGCATCTACGTGCAGCGGACGCTCGATCGGACCTTCGAGGACATCGACGTGGCGATCCTGCCGGTGCTGGCCGATCCGCTCCCCACCATCGCCGAGCTCGACGTGGGCGGCGGACCCAGCGTGCAGGCGGCGATGGCGCGCGTCGTCAAGTTCACGCGCCCCATCAACTACCTCGGGCTGCCGACCCTGACGCTCCCTGTGCCCCGCAACGGCGGTCTGCCGAACGGCATCCAGCTCGTCGGCCGTCCATTTGCCGAGGCGCAGCTGCTCGCCATCGGCCAGGCTTACCAGCGCGAGGTGCCGCCCGAGCTGGCGCGGCGACTCGACGGATGACTTTCCGCGGTCGGATGCCTCCCGAGGCCGTCCGACTCCCGGCGCCTATTTGGCTTGCGGAACGGCCGACTTCACGAACGGGTTCCCGCAGCCCGCGAGATACTTGGCATCGAGATCGGCGAACTCCGGCTCGCCGGCGTGGACCACCCTGGCCTTGGACAGGGCGACGCGGTGCGAGATGCGGTCGGTCTCGAACACGTGCGGCGATGCGCAGGTGAACAGCATGAAGCCGCGCTTGTCCTTCTTGGCGGCGTCGCGCGAGACGTTGCCGTAGCGGTAGACGCGCTCGCCCTTCTCGTCCGGGATCACGACGTAGCTGAGCCCGCTGCCCGCCACGTAGGCAGCGCGGAACCTCTCCAAGGCCGGTCCGGTATCCTCGGCAAGCACGGGGGCAAGCACGGGCGTGGTTAACAAAGCGGCGCTGACGGAGGCGACGATGACGTGGGTTCTCACGCTGGCTCCTTTCATCCGGCGGCCTCGTGGGTCTTGTGGGAGGGGCGGCATGAACGGACGCTGAATCCTCTGCCGGACCTCGTGCGAACAGCTATGCAGGCGCGCCTCCGGCATTGCCCCAGCCCGATGCCGCACTGCCGCGGGACACAAAGAACCGGCTGGTCGCGGACGTCGCCCCGCCGATGCCATCTTCCTCGCCTACCAGCGTGACGCGCGTGCGGAAATGGATCGGATCGCGAGGCAGCAGCAGGCGCGTCCGCCGATGCTGCAGTGCACAGATCGTCCAACCTTAAAAGTATCTCAAGGAAACTTTATCCACTACCCTGCATTTGTTGCTGCGACCGCGCCCCGTCTGCGGCTAGTCTGCCGACGCCCGCATCTGGGGGATGGGCAGCAACAGTGGCGGCACAAGCGTCTGGAGAGTACGGGATGCTGTCGAAGCGGCTGTGCCCTCATACCGGGGTCATGAACTTCTACTTCGAGGCTGAGCCGCACTTCGCGGTGGGCTCCGTCGTCAAGGCGGCGGGCAAGGGATACCTCTGGCGCTGCTACACCGATCCGTTCGCGGCGACGGGCGCGGAGCCTCGCATCGAGGTGGCCGAGCAGCGCGTGGCCGACCTGTGCCGGAAGGCAGCCGCGCATGCGCACGTTTAGCTCAAGGGCGTGACGGGGGTCAGACCCTGCGGGTCTGACCCGAGGGCACACCCTCACGTTGTGCGCACCCACGTCCGTCTCGACAAAAACTCCAATGCCTGCCCGGCGTAATCTTTGTTCGGCGCAAACCTGGAAGGTTATGCCATGGGGTCAGACCCGCAGGGTCTGACCCGGCCAGAAGAGTCACACCACTGCGCGCTGATTGCGGAGCAGCTCCCACGCCGAGTTGATCTGCTTGGAGCGCAGCTCGCGCAGGGTTCGGTCGGCCTCGTCCTTGGCGAGGTCCGGGTGCCAGCTATGGCGCAGGCCGTCGACGACCTTCTTGATGGCGGCCTCGTTGGCTGTGGGGGCCATGCCGATGCCCAGCACCTGCAGGGCCTCCGACCTGGTCTCGGGCATGCGGTCGCCCAGCTCCGCCGCGGCGCTTGCGGCGGCAGCGGCCTGCCCCGGCACCCGCGACATGGCCGAGGCTGCCGCATTCGGCGGCAGGTTGCCGCGCGCGTTGGCGATGCGGGCCGGGGGCTTCGCCCGCCTGTCGCCGAGCGAGACGGAGGTGAGGTCGCGAGGGCGCACGCGGGAGTCGCGGACGTGCTCGTTGCGGCGCGCCAGCGCGAAAGCGGCGAGGAGGCCGAGCGCCAGGCCGCCGAAGGCCACCAGCGCACCGACCGTCGTGGTACGGAATACGCTGAGCAGGCTGACGCCGGACCCGTCGCTTTCCGGTTCCGCTGCCGGCCCCCGTAGGGCGGCGGGCGCGTCGGCGGCCTTTCTGGGGGGCGGCTCGGCGGCCTTGGGCGGCGGTGAGGCCGCTGCAATCTTCGACGCTTCCGCTGCTCCAGGCTTCGCTGGGACGGCGGCGGTCTTGGGCGCCTCGCCGACAGCCACAGCCGGGGGAGCAGGTGGGTTAGCCACAATCCTGGGCCCGAGGTTGACCTGTGGAGCCGCGGGGGGAACCGCGGGCTTGCTCTCGACGGGCGCAACCTTTGGAGCATCGGCGGTGGGTGACGGGATTGGCGGTGCCGCCGCAGCAACCTTGGGTGCCGGCTGAGGCTGCGGCACCGTCTGGGGCGGGACGGCCGGAGCGGCAGGCTCATCGGCGAACGGGTCGCGCTCCGCCTGCGGCCACGCCCGCTGAGGCTCAGGGAACAGGTCCGGCATCGGGTTGTGTGGCGAGGGCCTGGTCCCCGGGGCTCCCAGCGCCCCTGGCGGAGCCGCCGCGACCGGCGGCAACGGCGAGGGTCTGCCAGCGACGTTGGGCCCGGCCTTCACGAAGATGCCGTTGATCCCCAGCATCGGCGCGTAGCCGAAGGGCATCTCTACGACCGGTGGCGGTGCCAGGGCGAGCCGGTCGGCACAGGAGCGGCGCATGCGGCGGTACTCGAACCGCCGGTCCGGGTCCGTATCGAGGGCGCAGGGGTCGTCGGCGGGCAGGCTCCAGCGCGGTCCCATGCGCAACACCAGGCGGCCGTTGAGCAGCCAGGCGCGGCGGCTGCCCTCGTTGGTGGCCGCCACCACGGACACCCAGGGCACGCGGGTGCCGTCGCAGTCGAGGTCGAAGCGGTGCACGGTCCACTCCCGGCACATGTCGGGATTGACGGGGGAGCAGGCCGAGAACCGGCGCTGGTCTCGCGAGCCGGCGATGCGGTGGCCCTGCTCCGGGCCGGGGCTGAGCAGCGGCTGGCCGCCCACCATGCTGCAGGAATAGGGCATGACGAGCAGCTCGTTGGCGTGCGCCTCGACCGGCAGCAGCAGGGTCGCGAGCGCCAGCAAGCCCGCACCGCGTCTGGAAACCCGCATGTCGCTCCCCGCGCTATGCCATTCGCTCAAGCCGCCCTAACCCCAGGGTTCCCGTGTCTGTCGCCGGCAACCCGTGCAAGGTTCAACGGCCGGTACGTTGCCCTACGATCCCGTCGCAGCTTCGGATCAGACGAGCCGATACCCGACTCGCCGCCGCTGCGGGTGTGCATCCGACTTGCGGCGTCCAGGGCTTGCCGGTCCGAGAAAAGCCTAGGTGGGTCAGGACCTGGGCAGCTTTGTGGCCCCAGCCAGGTTTCAGGTTTTCAGGTTCTAGGTTTCAGGGATCAGGCTCCAAGAACCTGAAACCTGATCCCTGAAACCTGGCTTTATCGCTCCGCCATGAACTGGCGGAGCTTGCGCTCCTCCCAGTCGGCAATGGCCTGGGAGGTGCGGCCGAAGACCGTGACGGCATGGGCGAGGATGCCGATGCCCCAGCCGAGCAGCACCCACAACACCCACCAGGGACCGCCGGCCGCCAGGTTGATGACGATGAGGCCGGCCACGACCATCGCGAACACGAAGAGGTGGATGTAGAAGCCCTTGAGGGCAGCAACGCGGCGCCTGGCGAGCGCCAGCCGTGGCCCGTCCGGCGGCGTGGGCTGCGGCCCTGCCGGATCCGGCGGCGGTGGTTCTTGGGTGGAGGTCTGCATGCGTGCCGGGGCGCCCCGTTTTGCTCCATCTTCGCTCAGGCAACGCCCGGCGCTGTGCCGGGTTCCACTCCCCGCGCGCGGCGCCGATGCAGCCGGTCGAGCATGAGGTAGATCGCCGGGGTGGTGTAGAGGGTGAGCACCTGGGAGACGATCAGTCCGCCGATGATGGTGATGCCGAGCGGCCGGCGCAGCTCCGAGCCGGGGCCGACGGCGATGGCGAGCGGCATGGCGCCCAGGATGGCCGCGAAGGTGGTCATCATGATGGGCCGGAAGCGGGCAAGGCATGCCTCGTAGATGGCGCGCGCCGCGTCGAGGCCGCGCTCGCGCTCGGCTTCGAGAGCGAAGTCCACCATCATGATGCCGTTCTTCTTGACGATGCCGATCAAGAGGATGATGCCGATGAAGGCGATGACGGTGAGCTCCATGTCCCACAGCCGCAGCGCCACCAGCGCCCCGAGCCCGGCGGCGGGCAGTGTCGAGATGATCGTCAAGGGATGCGCTAGGCTCTCGTAGAGCACGCCCAGCACGATATAGACGGCAACGAGCGCGGCCAGGATCAGCAGGCCCTGCATGCCCGCCTGCTGCTCGAAGGCCCGGGCGTCGCCCGCGGCCTCGGCACGGATGGAGTCCGGCATCCTCAGCTCCGCCACGGCGCGGCGGATGGCCTCCTGGGCCTCGGCCAGCGGGAAGTCGGGGGCCACGCCGTAGTTGATGGTGACGGCGGGGAACGGCCCCTGGTGGTTCACCACCAGCGGGGCCAGCGTGCGCGTGACGGTGACGAGGCTCGACAGCGGCACCTGCACGCCGTCGCGGCCGGGCACGTAGAGGCGGCTGAGGTCGGACGGGTCGCGCTGGTAGCGCGGGTCTACCTCCAGGATCACGCGGTACTGGTTGCGGTCGGTGTAGAGGATCGCGACCTGGCGCTGCGAGAAGGCGTTGTTGAGCGCGGCGTTGATGGCCTCGATCTTCACGCCGAGCCGCGCCGCGGCCTGGCGGTTGACGGAGATGCTGGCCTGCAGGCCGCCGGTCTCGCGGTCGGTGGAGACGTCGACGAGCCCCGGCACCTCCTTGAGCTTGTCCACCACCTTGGGCACCCAGGCGTAGAGGTCCTCGAAATCGGGGCTCCAGAACGTGAACTGGTATTCCGCCCGGCCCTGCCGGCCGCCGCCGCGGATATCGCGGGCGGCGAAGAAGTAGGTGGAGAGACCCTGGATGTCGGAGAGCGCTATGCGCAGGCGGTTGATGACGCGCTGGGTGGTGAGCCCGCCGCGCTCCTTCAGCGGCTTCAGCGAGATGAACATGCGCCCCTGGTTGACCGAGGCGTTCCAGCCCGAGGCACCCACCGAGGAGCCGACGCTGGCGACGGCCGGGTCGGTCATCACAAGCTCCAGGGCCTGCTGCTGCAGCTTGGCCATGGCCTCGAACGAGATGTCGGTGGCGGCCTGGGTGGAGGCGATGACGAGGCCGGTGTCGTCCTGCGGGAAGTTGCCCTTCGGCGTCTTGATGTAGAGGTTCGCGGTGGCGGCCACCGTGGCCAGCATGACCAGTATGGTGAGGAAGCGGTGGCGCAGCGCGATGCCGAGGGTGGCTGCGTAGGCGCGTGTGGCCCAGTCCATCGTCCCCTCGACGATGCGGTCGAGGCGGCCGGCCTGCCCGGCGTGGGTGTGGCGCAGGAAGTGCGCGCAGATCATGGGCGTCACGGTGAGTGAGACCACGGTGGAGACGGCCACGGCGAAGGCCAGCGTCACCGAGAACTCGCGCAGGAAGCGGCCCTGGGCGTTGCTGTTGAACAGCAGCGGGATGAAGGCGGCGATCAGCGATACGCCGATGGCGATCACCGTGAACCCGATCTGGCGCGCGCCTTCCAGCGCCGCCCCGAGCGGCGCCATGCCTCGCTCCAGGTTGCGGAACATGTTCTCGATCATGACGATGGCGTCGTCCACGACGAAGCCGACCGAGACGGCGAGCGCCATGAGGGTGAGATTGTTGACGGAGAACCCGGCCGCCCACATGAGCGCGCAGGTGCCGGCGAGCGACAGGGGCACGGTGACGCCGGCGGCGATGGTGGGCGTGGGCTGCCGCAGGAACAGGTAGACCACCAGCATCACGAGCACGACCGACAGGCCGAGCGTGATCTGCATGTCGTGGACGCTGGCGCGCAGCGTGGTGGTGCGGTCGGACAGCACCGAGATGTCGATGCCCTCGGGGATCATGCGCCTCACCGCGGGCAGGAGGGCGTGGATGCGGTCCACCGTGTCGAGAACGTTGCCGTCCTCGCTCTTGGTGACGGTGAGGATGATCGCTGGCTGGCCGTTGAAGCTGGCGGCCGAGCGCGAGTTGCGCGTGGCTTGCATCACCTCGGCCACCGCCCCCAGCCGCACCACGTCGCCCTTCACCGTCTTGATGGCGATCGTCTTGTAGTCCTCGACGCTCATGCCGAGCTGGGCGTTGGTCTCGATGGCGATCGCCTGCTTGGCGCCCTCGATGAAGCCGAGCGGGGCCAGCGCATTGGCCTGCACCAGGGCCGTGCGCACGGCGTCGATGCTGAGCCCCATGGAAGAGAGCAGCATGGGGTTGACGCGCACCCGCACGGCGGGCTGCTCGGCGCCGGCGGCTGTCACCTCCGCCACACCCTCCACCTGCGAGAGCCGCTGCACGATCACCGTGTCGGCCACGTCGTAGAGCTTGTCCGGCGGCAGGGTCTTGGACGTGAGCGCCAGGATCAGGATCGGCGCGGCGGCGGGGTTGGCCTTGCGGAAGCTCGGCAGCGAGGGCATGTCGGCCGGCAGGTCCGCCATCGCCGCATTGATTGCCGCCTGCACGTCCTGAGCGGCCCCTACGATGTTGCGGGAGGGGTTGAATTGCACGGTGATGCGGGTGGAGCCGAGCCCGTTGACGGAGGTCAGCTCGCTGACGCCGGGGATCTCGCCGAGGCGCCGCTCCAGCGGGGCGGCCACGCGCGAGGCCATCGTCTCCGGGTCGCCGCCGGGCAGGGTGGCGACCACGCGGATGGTGGGGAACTGGACGGACGGCAGACTCGCCACCGGCAGGCTGAAGTAGGCCACGACGCCGACGAGGAACAGGCCGACGGCGAGAAGCGTGGTGCCGATCGGCCGTTCGATGAAGGGCCGCGAGAAGCTCATGCGCCTACTCCGCCGGCTTGGGGTAGCCGGCCGCTGCAGTCGCGGCCTCGGGCTCGGCGTGCGATGCAACGGGCGCCAGACGGGCGCGCAGCCGCTCCATGGCGAGGTAGATCACGGGCGTGGTGTAGAGCGTGAGCAGCTGGCTCAGCAGGAGCCCGCCGACGATGGTGACGCCGAGCGGGTTCCTCAGCTCCGAGCCGGTGCCGGCCTCCAGCGCCAGCGGCAGCGCGCCGAACAGGGCGGCCAGTGTGGTCATCATGATAGGGCGGAAGCGGAGCAGCGAGGCCTCCACGATCGACTCCCGCGGGGAGAGCCCGCGCATGCGCTCGGCGTCGAGCGCGAAGTCGATCATCAGAATCGCGTTCTTCTTGACGATGCCCATCAGCAGCACGATGCCGATGAGGGCCACGAACGAGAAGTCGAGCCCCATGTACATCAGCGCCAGCAGCGCGCCGATGCCGGCCGAGGGGAGCGTGGTGAGGATCGTGACGGGGTGGACGAAGCTCTCGTAGAGCACGCCCAGCACGATGTAGATGGTGATGACGGCGGCCAGGATCAGCCACGGCTGGGTGGCGAGCGAGCGCGTGAACTCCAGGGCGTCGCCGGAGAAGACGCCGGCGACGGCGGCGGGCATCTCGATCTCGCGCTCGCCCGCGGCGATGGCCTCGACCGCGTCGCTGAGCGAGGCGCCGGGCGCCAGGTTGAAGCTGACGGTGACGGCGGGGAACTGGTCCTGGTGCTGGATGACCAGCGGCGCAGTGCGCCGCTCGACGCTCGCCACGGAGCTGAGCGGCACCTGGGCGCCGGCGCTGGAGGGCACATAAACGCGCGACAGTGCGGAGGGGTCGCTCTGGTACCGGTCCATGGCCTCCAGCACCACGCGATACTGGTTGGCTTGCGCGTAGATGGTGGAGATCTGGCGCTGGCCGAAGGCGTCGTTGAGCGCATCGTTGACGGCCTGCATGGACACGCCGAGGCGTCCCGCGGTCTCCCGGTCCACCCTGACGAAGGCGCGCAAGCCCCCGTCCTGGGCCTCCGACACCACCTCGCGCAGCACCGGTGAGTTGCGCAGCTTCTCGACCAGCCGTGCCGACCAGCGCGAGACCTCCTCCGAGCTGGCGGCCACCAGCGTGTACTGGAACTGCGCCCGGCTCGATCGCGTCGAGATCTGCACGTCCTGGATAGGCTGGAAGTAGACCGTCATGCCCGGCACGCCGGAGACGGCGCCCTGCAGGCGCGAGACGATCTGGGAGACGTGGGTGGTGCGCTGGTTGCGGGGCTTCAGCATGATCTTCAGGTGCCCGGTGTTGGGCGTGGGGTTGAGGGCGCTCACGCCCACCACGGAGACCACACCCTCCACATCGGAGTCATTGCGGAGCTTGTCGGCGATGTCGTTCTGCAGCCGCTGCATCTCGGCGAAGGAGACCTCCGGGCCGGCCTCCATCACGGCGGTGACGAGCCCGGTGTCCTGCAGCGGCAGGAAGCCCTTGGGCACGACCAGGTAGAGCCCGATCGTCATCAGCAGCGTCGCGAGCGTCACGACCAGTGTGGCCCGCTCGTGGCGCAGCACCCACAGCAGGCTGCGGTGGTAGCCCCTCACGACGAGATTCATCGAGCCGTCGAAGAGCCGCGCGATCCAGCCAGGCCGGCCCTCGCCGCCCTTGTGGCGCAGGAGGCGCGAGCACATCATCGGCGTAAGCGTCAGCGAGACGACGGCCGAGACGACGACCGCGATGGTCAGCGTGAGCGCGAACTCGCGGAACATGCGGCCCACCAGGCCGCTCATGAACAGCAGCGGGATGAAGACAGCGACCAGCGACAGCGTCAGCGATATGACGGTGAAGCCGATCTCGCGCGCACCCTTGAGCGCGGCCTGCATCGGCCGCTCGCCGTTCTCCATGTGGCGCACGATGTTCTCGATCATGACGATGGCGTCGTCCACCACGAAGCCGGTGGCGATGGTGAGCGCCATCAGCGACAGGTTGTTGAGCGAGAAGTCGCAGAACCACATCACGCCGAAGGTGGCGATCAGCGATACGGGCAGCGTGATGCCGGCGATGACGGTGGCGCGGATGGTGCGCAGGAACAGGAGCACGACCAGCACGACCAGGGCCACGCTGAGCACGAGGGTGAACTGCACGTCTTGCACGGAGGCGCGGATGGTGCCGGTGCGGTCGCTGACCACGGTGAGCCTCACGCCCGTCGGCACGGCCCGCTCGATGCGCGGCAACTCGGCCTTGATGCGCTGGACCGTCTCGATCACGTTGGCGCCGGGCTGGCGGTGGACGTCGAGGACGACGGCGGGCACGTCCTGGAACCAGCCGCCCACCTTGTTGTTCTCCAGCCCGTCCACGACCTGGGCCACGTCCTTGAGCAGCACCGGCGCGTTGTTGCGATAGGCGACGATCACCTCCTTGTAGGCCTCGGCGTTGGTGATCTGATCGTTGGAGGAGATGGTGTAGAACTGATACTTGCCGTCGAGCGAGCCCTTGGGCCCCGACTGGTTGGCGGAGGCAATGGCCGATCTGACGTCGGCCATGCTGAGCCCGTAGGAGGCAAGCCGGGCGATGTCCGCCTGGATGCGCACCGCCGGCTTGATGCCGCCCTGCACCGACACGTGGCCGACCCCCGACACCGAGGCGAGCCGCTGCGCCATCAGCGTGTCGGCGAGGTCGGAGAGCGCGCGCAGCGGCACGGTCTCGGAGGTCAGCGCCAGAGTGATGATCGGCGCATCGGCCGGGTTCAGCTTGGCGTAGGTGGGCGGGTAGGGGAGCGTGCGCGGCAGCGTGGAGCCGGCGGCGTTGATGGCGGCCTGCACGTCCTGGGCGGCGGCGTCGATGTCGCGGTTGAGGCTGAACTGGAGGGTGATCTGGCTGATGCCGTAGGACGACGTGGAGGTCATCGAGGTCAGCGCCGGGATCTGCCCGAGCTGGCGCTCCAGTGGCGCCGTCACCAGGTTGCCCATGGTCTCGGGGTTGGCGCCGGGCAGCTGAGTGGTGACCTGGATGGTGGGAAAGTCCACCTGCGGCAGCGACGAGACCGGCAGCCATGCGTAACCCAGCAGCCCGCCTAGCGCGATGGCGAGGGTGAGCAGGGCGGTGGCGATGGGGCGGGCGACGAACGGCCCCGAGACGCTGAAGGCGGCGCTCATTCCTTGGCGGCGCCTTCCGCCTTGCGCACGGCGTTGGAGCGGCCGTTGCCGTTGGCCTCGCCCAACCTTGCGGCCGCCGCCTTGCACTCCTCCGAGAGCTTTGGCGCGCTGGCTTGCAGGCAGGCGCGGATGGCGCTCCTGTTGCGCTCCACGTTGCCGCAGTGCTTCTCGATGTCGGCGGCGCAGGCCGCCCGGAAGCTGGCCGCGCGCGCGCCGCCCTTGGCAGAAGCCGCGGCGGGGGCGTCGGCGGCAGGCGACTGCTCCTCCGGCGGCGCCACCGAGACGTTGGCGCCGTCCTTGAGGCGTGAGAAGCCGGTGGTGACGACCCGGTCGCTGGCGCCGATGCCGCGCGCGATCACGGCCTGCGTCTCGGACTGATGGGCTACCGCGATCGGCCGCAGGCTCACCCGGTCCTCGGCGCCCACGACGTAGGCGAAGGTGCCGTTCGGTCCTCTCTGCACGGCCGGGGTGGGGATCGTCACGACCTGCTGCAGCGTATCGATGAGCAGCCGGATGTTGACGAACTGTCCGGGCCACAGCTGCAGGCTGGCGTTGGGAAACTCCGCCTTCATCCTGACCGTGCCGGTGGCCGGGTCGACCTGGTTGTCCACCACCTGCAGGGTGCCGCGGTCGAGCGTGACCTTGCCGTCGGAGTCGAGCGCCTCCACGGCCAGCACGCCCTTGGCTTGCGCCTTCTGCACTTGGGCGAGCTGCTGCTGCGGCAGCGTGAACAGCACGCTGACCGGCTTTAACTCGGTGATGACGACGATGCCCGCGTCGCTGGCCCGCACCAGGTTGCCCTCGTCGACCATGCGGATGCCGGTGCGGCCGTCGATGGGAGCGACGATGGTGGTGTAGGCGAGGAACGCCTTGGCGTTGGCGATGGCCGCCTCGTCCAGCTTGATCTGGGCGGTGAGCTTCTCGACCGTGGCCAGCTGGGTGTCGATGGTCTTCTGGGCGATGATGTTGGCGCCGAGCTTGGTGTAGCGCTCCAGGTCGCGCTGGGCGTTGGCCAGCTCTGCCTCGTCCAGCACCTTCTTGGCGTTCGCCTGGTCGAGCTGGGCCTGGTAGGTGGAGGGATCGATCATGGCCAGCACGTCGCCGCGCTTCACGTCCTGGCCCTCCTTGAAGTTGATGCTCAGGATGCGCCCATCGACCTGCGGTCGCACCGTGACGGTGTTGCGCGCCTTGGCCGTGCCGACGCCTTCGAGATAGACCGGCACGTCGCCAATCCGCGCCTGTGCGGCCGTGACGGGGACCGGCCCCTCGCCCGCCATCTTGGCGGCGCGCCGGCCGGTGAACTGCTTCTGCACGGACGGCAGCGACGAGGCGTAGATGACCACGCCCGCAAGCCCCGCCAGGAGCGCCAGCGCCAGGAGCCGCCTCAGGAGCTTCATCATGAGCGATCCTTCGGCGGCGCGGCCCTCGGTCGCGTGGTGCTTCTGCATTGTCTCTTCGGACCCCTGCCTCGCGGATCGCCGCTCGGGAGCGCATGGGCGCACCCCGCGGCCTGGTCGATGAACGCGACGGCGAGGGGTGAACCGTCGCACGGCGCTGGGGATGAAGGATTGTTCACGCTGAATGCCCCCGTGTGTGGCGAAAATCGAACGCAATCCGGCGATGAAATGCGCTGCGCTGACGATACCGGCTGCGCGCCGGATGCGCCAGTACAACCCGGGTACAACCCAAGGACGCTTGCAGGGAACACAAAGAAAAGAGGGCCGCAGCGGCCCTCCTCTCTCCATCTTTTTGGATTCGGCTGACGCGCCGTCAGCTCTCGCGCCCCTCTGCACAGACCGTCGCCGAGCCGCGGAAATTCAGCGGCTTGCGGTAGATCATGTCGATCTGGCGGATCGAGCGCTCCCAGCCGCGCAGATCGAGCGGGCGCGTGCGCGTGCCCTGCCGAATCATGGCGCGCACCGGGATGTCGTCGGGCGCCCCGTTGGCGTAGACCACCTTGAGGTCGAGCATCTCAACATCGTTGCCCCTGGCC
>JBIOWI010000353.1:0-11484 GCA_044868325.1 Hyphomicrobiaceae bacterium | reverse complement strand
ACGCTGACGTTGCGCTCGCGCTCGCCGGCCTTGTACTTGGCCATCAGCTCGTCGAAGTCCTTGCCGACCGCGATCTTCTGCACGCCCATCTTGTCGACCGCGTACTTGTAGGACTCCTCGTTCTTGAGAACGAAGTTGTTGATCGAGTGCATCGCGGCGATGCGCGCCGCGGCGCGCAGGTGGACGACCTTTTGCTCCCTGGTCAGCTTGTGGAAGGTGTCGCGGCGCATCAGGAAGGCGATGACCGGCGACAGCACGCCGAGCGGATAGTCGACCACGTACTTGGCGACCTCGCCGATGCTGAACGACTTCAGCCACTCAGGAACGCCGTAGTGGCAATCCACACCCCCGCGCTGCAGGAGCGAGACGGTCTCGGGCAAGGTCACGCTGACGGGAACGCCGCCTGCGAGCTTGACAAGATCCACCGCCGCGCCGGTGGCACGGATGCGCTTGCCCTTGAGGTCCTCCACCGACTTGACCGGCTTGGTGCACGCGAAGACCGATGCGGCGCCGGGATAGGGGCTGAGCGGAAGTGCATTGAGCTTCTTGTACTCCTCAAGGCAGGATGGACAGTTGAGCAGCACCGTCTCGCTGCCCGCGCCCGCAGCCGCCACCACATCGTCGCCCAGGATCACCGTGCTATAGACCATCGCGTTCGACGGCAGCAGGTTGGGCACGTAGGTCGGGATGGCAAGACCGCCCTGCATGAGGTCGTCCTTCACGGCGGAGAAGGTGGCCTTGCAGTCGGCGATCTGCCCCCCCGCGATGGACTTCCACTTGATGGCGCCCTTGGTCTCCTCCTCGATCAGCTTGAAGCCGGCCGGCAGGGCGCCGGCGGTGAGATAGTCGCTGGCCGGCACGCACGACCCGTAGACGAGCTCCTGCTGCGCAGAAGCCTGCGGCAGGCCGAGCGCCCCCAGCCCGACGGCCGCGGCCAACAGGCCGCCGCCCACAACCTTGCCCACAACCTTGAAAGCACGATGCAGCATCCCGGTATCCTCCCTTCTTGTTGCAGCCGGCGCCCCCGTAGGGACGCCGGATGGTCCTTCACGATCTCGCAGGATCGAGCATGAAGCGCCTCGCGCCGGGCTCCCGATGCGCCTGCCGAGGTCGCACTCTCTCGTTCCCCCCGAAGTCGCCCACATCGCTTCGCGCGATGCACGCCCGGTCGCTCGCCGGGCACGTTGACACGGCGCTCAGCGGTTCGTCCAGGACTGAGCCATGCAGCGCGGCCAGCAGGGCTACTCGGGAGTCGATGGGGCGGCTCCCACTCGTCCGCGTCTCTGTCGGCGGTATCGGGCCGGATTCGTCACATGGAGTTCGGCAGCCACAGCGAGATCTGCGGGAACGAGATCAGGAGGGTCATGATGAAGATCTCGCACACGAGGAACCAGAGACAGCCCTTGAAGATGGCCTCGAGCGGGACCGAATCCCCCACCACGTTCTTCACCACGTAGACGTTGAAGCCGACGGGCGGCGTGAGCAGGCCGATGCCGATGAACTTCACCACCAGCACGCCGAACCACACGAGGTCCATCTTGAGCGCGGCGAACATCGGCACGAACACGGGAATGGTGAGCAGGATCATGCCGAGCGGATCGAGGAACATGCCGAGGATGACGTAGATGAACGATACGCCGATCACCAGCAGGATCGGGTCGATGGCCCAGGAACCGATCAGGTCGGTGAACATCTCGGCAGAGCCGGCGAGCGCCAGGAACTTGGTGTAGATGACGGCGCCGATGCCGACGAAGAAGAGCTGCGAGGTCGTGCCGATGGCGTCCTTGAAGCTGTCGACGAAGCCGGCCCAGCTCAGCTTCCTCTGCAGCACGCCGATGGCCACGGCGAGCAGCGCGCCGGCCGCGCCGCCTTCGGTAGGGGTGACGACGCCGGCATAGAGGCCGCCGATCACGCCGATGACCAGGACGACGACCGGCCAGATCTCGCCGAGCGACGACCAGCGCTCGCGCCACAGGGCCTGGTGGTCATCGAATACGATGGGCGGAGCGACCGCCGGGTTGAGCCACGCCCGGCCGACGATCATGATCATATAGACGGAGGCGGTGAGAATGCCGGGAACGATGCCGGCGAGCAGCAGCTTGACGATCGAGACCTCGGCGAAGATGCCGTAGATGACGAAGGCGATGCTGGGCGGGATCAGCGCGTCCAGCGTGCCGCCGCTGGCGCACACGCCGGTGGCGAGGCCCTTGTCGTACTTGTGCTTCAGCATCTCGGGGATGGCGAGGCGCGCCATGACGGCTGCCGCCGCCACGCTCGATCCGGACGCGGCGCCGAAGCCGGCGCACGCCCAGTTGGTGGCCACCGCCAGGCCGCCCGGCAGCCGGCCGAACCAGGCCACCGCCGCGCGGAAGAGCGCCGTGCCGATGCCGGAGTTGCCGGCCACCGCGCCCATCAGCAGGAACATCGGGATGGCCGAGAGGTCCCAGTTGGCGGCGAACACGAACGGCGTGTCGCGCAGGACGCTGAGCGCGATGTTGAAGTCGCGCAGGTACCACAGGCCGCAGAAGGCGACCGCGCCCATGGAGACGCCGATGGGCACGCGCAGGCCTATCAGCAGCAGGATGAAGGCGAGGCTGCCCAGGGACAGCGTGAGCGTGCTCATGCTTCGCCTTCCTCTGGCCGATAGCCGCGCCCGGCGTCACGGACGATGCGCAGCACCAGATAGATCGCCATCAGCCCCGCCCCGATCGGCAGCGTCCAGCGGCTGGGCCAGACCGGAATGAAGCCGCCGGCGGCCTCCCAGACCTCGCCAGCGCGCGTCTGCGCCACGGCCCGCAGCGCGGTCTGCCAGCCGAAGACGAGCACATAGACGAGCATGAAGACCTTGACGACTACCTCCAGCCAGTAGCCGAACCAGCGCGTGCCGATGCGCTCGAACACGCCGGCGACGATGTGGTTGTTGCTCTGGGTCAGCCACGCCCACGGCAGGTAGCAGATCGCCACCATGTACCAGCCGGCGACGATCTCGGTGGTGCCCTGCAACGGCCGGTTGAAGAAGGTGCGGCCCGTCACGTCCACGCCGACGTGGATCATCATCAGGAACCCGGCAATCAACGCAACCCAGAGCAGGAGATTGATGGGTATCTCCAGCCAGCGCAGCAGCCGCTCGACTATGGCCATCTCTCCCCCTGCCTCCGGGCGCCGTTTTGGGGCAACGCTAGCCGCTGCCCGTTGTCACTGCCATGCGACATAGGTCTCGCGATCGGCAGTCGGGCGTCGGGTGTCGGGCGTCGCAAGGGGTGGGTGCCGCCATTTCCGGACTGCCGACGCCCGACTGCCGCTCATCAGAACCTCGCATAGTCGAGCTTGTCGTAGACCTCGCGCATCAGGGCGTCGCGGAGCTTGGCGGGGTCGCGGCCGATGTCCTTCGACAGGCCCTTCCACCGCTCCTGCGCCTTGAGATAGGCCGCCATGACCTCCTCGGCGTTCTTGACGCCGAACTTCCTGGCCGTTTCGATGTTGGCAGCCCGCTGCTTCGGTGCGAAGGCGGTGATCGCGTCCTCGATCTCCTGGCTGCCGGGGTTGAGGGCGATGCCCTTCTTCTTCGCCTCCTCCAGCACCCGCTCCTGCTCCAGGATGAAGGTGTTGACGGCCTGCATCGCCGCGGCCATGGCGCCGCCGCGCACCATGGCCTTCTTCTCGTCGGGCGTGAGGCTGAGCCAGGTGTTGCGGTTGAGGTAGAGCGCCATGGCCGGGCCGCCGATCCCCATCGGATGCATGAGCACCGACTTGGCCACGTCCCAATAGCCGAAGCCCTCGAGCCACTGCGGGTCGCCGTGCACGCACTCGATGGCGCCGCGTTGCAGGGCGGTGATGGCCGAGGTCGGGTCCATCGCCACGGGAATGGCGCCGAGCGCCTCCATCAGGCCGACGCCGCCGGCGGAGGCGCGAATCTTCTTGCCCTTGAGGTCGGCCAGCGTCTTCACGTTCTCGCGGCACATCGGCATATAGGCCGAGGCGGTGAAGCCGCCGAGCGGCACCGCGTTCTGCGCCTTGTGCTCGTCGAGGCACTCCTGGCAGTTGAGGATATAGGTCTCGGTGGCGGCGCCGGTCGCGGCCACCACGTCGTTGCCCCACACGTGCGTGCTGAAGATCATGTTGGTGGCCGGCAGCAGGTTGGGCACGTAGGGAGCGATGCCGAGCCCGGCATCGGCGATGCCGTCCTTGACGCCCGGGACGGTGCTGCGCGCATCGAGCAGCACACTGCCGGACATGAGCTTCCAGGTGATGCTGCCCTTGGTCTCCTCCCTGATCTGGTCGAAGGCGGTCTGCAGGGACTTGGTGTTGAACACGTCGCGCGGCGGGATCATGGAGCCGTAGGTCAGCTCGCGCGCCTCGGCGCCGGCGGCCATCACCGTCGCCGACAGGGCCGCGATTGCGGCCAAGCGCTTCACCTGCATTGGCTTTCCTCCCCATGAAGCCGGCTGGCGCCGTGCGGCCGAGCCGCCGTGCGCGGTGTCAGACCCTCTGGGTCTGACAACCATTCCGCGACCGGAGTTGGTGCCGTGGTGTCAGACCCAGAGGGTCTGACACCATCTGCGACAACTAGAGCTTGCTCAGGTCGATCTTGGAGTAGATCTCGCTGTTCAGCACCTGGGTGAACTTGTCGATATCGCGGCCGATCTCCTTGGACTTGCCGCGCCACTTCTCGATCGTCTTCTCGTAGTCGTCGATGAGCGCGCCGGGATCGGGCACGCCGAAGCCCTTGGCGGTGGCGATATTGCGGTCGCGGTCGCCCTTGCGGAACTCGGCGAACACTGCCTCCCACTCCTTCGGGTCGGCCTTGAGCATCGTCACGCCCTTCTCCTTGATCAGGGACGCGAGCGTCTCCTCGTTGGAGATGAGGAAGTTGCCGATCGCCTGCTTGGCGCTCATCCAGGCCGCCCACTTGACGTGGATCTGCTTCTGCTCGGGGGTGAACTTGTTCCAGGTGTCGCGGTTCATCACCCAGCCGATGGCCGGGCCGGTCAGGCCGAGCGGCTGGTCGGCCACGTACTTGGCGAAGTCGGCGTAGCCGAAGGTCTTGAGCCAGTCGGCGACGCCGTGCTGGCAGTCGATGCCGCCGCGCTGCAGGAGGCCGACGGCCTCGACCAGCGTGGCGTTGACCGGCACGCCGCCGGCGGCCCGCATCAGCTCGGCGTTGCCGGCCGTGGCGCGTACGCGCTTGCCCTTGAGATCGGACGGCGACTTCACAGGGCTGGTGCAGGCGAGCAGATAGGCGGAGCTGGTCCAGCCGCCAAGCGGGACGGAGTTGTTCCTGCGGAACTCCTCAAGGCAGGACGGGCAGCGCAGGTACATCACCTCGAGCGCCGCGCCGGAGGCCGCCACCACGTCGTTGTGGCCGAGGACCACGGTGGAGTAGATCGCGTACACCGACGGTATGGTGTTCGGCGTGTAGGTGACGATGCCGAGCCCACCCTGCATCAGGCCGTCCTTGACGGCGGCGAAGGTGCCCTTGCCGTCGGCGATCTGGCCGCCCGGTATCAGCTTCCATTTTACCGCGCCGTTGGTCTCCTTCTCGATGTTCTTGATGATCTCCGGCATCACGTGCACGTTCTGGTACTCGCGCGGTGCCGTCCAGCTGCCGTAGATCAGCTCCTGGGCCGACACCGGGGTGCCGGCGAGCGCGCCACCCAGCAAGGCCGCGGCCGCAAACCATGACAATCGAATGGTCATCGAAGACTTCCTCCCTTGGCTCGAAAACTGCCTGTTCTTGTTCCGCGAGCGCGCGATTGGCCACCGAATACCCCCGGCGGCAGGCCTCACCCCTCACTCTCGAGGTCCCCGGCAGACTACCAGTCCGGCGACTAAGCCTTCAAGCAGGTTCCAGGTGTCAGGTGTCAGGTGTCAGGTTTCAGGTTCTAGGTTTTAGGTCTTGGCGGCTAAAGTCCTGAAACCTGACACCTGAAACCTGGAACCTGCTCATGACCCAGGATGCCCGCATTGCCTCCGCCCTCGCCCACTGGGCCCCGCGCTTCGTCGCCAACGGCGTGGCGCTGACCGACTTCGAGGAGGTGGTGGGCTCGATCCCCAGCTGGGACGGCTGGTGTCGCGCCTGGTCCGACAAGGCCGCCGTGCACGAGGCCCTGGGGCGCGAGGCGCTGGCCGCGGGCAAGCTGCTCACCGCCGGCGAGCACCTGCAGCGGGCCGGGGTCTACTACCACTTCGGCAAGTTCCTGTTCGTCCACGACCTCGACCGGATGAAGGCCGCGCATATGAAGGCCGTAGAGTGCCGGCGGCTAGCCCTGCCGCACCTGAGCCCGCCGGGCGAGCGGGTGGCGATCCCCTTCGAAGGCGGGCACCTCTACGGCATCCTCCGCAAGCCCGCCGGCGCGGTCCGCCCGCCGGTCATGATCATGTGTTGTGGCCTCGACTCCGCCAAGGAGGAGACGGGGGCCTACGAGGCGCCGTTCCTGGCCCGCGGCATTGCCATCCTGGTGTTCGACGGCCCCGGCCAGGGCGAGGCCGAGTACGACTGGCCGATCCGCGGCAACTACGAGACGGCGGTGACGGCCGTGTGCGACTACATCGGGACGCGGGCCGACCTGGATACGGCGCGCATCGGCTTGTGGGGCGTGAGCCTGGGCGGCTACTACGCGCCGCGGGCGGCAGCCTTCGAGCCGCGCATCGGGGCCTGCGTGGCGCTGTCCGGCCCGTACAACATGGGCGCCCACTGGGACATCCTGCCGGAGCTGACGCGGGAGGCGCTGCGCGTGCGCAGCCATGCCCGCACGCCTGAGGAGGGCCGGGCCAACGCCCTGACGCTGTCGCTGGCCGGCGTTGCGGAGCGCATTACGTGTCCGCTCTACATCGTCGCCGGCAAGCTCGACCGCGTGATCCCCTGGCAGGATGCCGAGCGCCTGGCGCGCGAGGCGAAAGGCCCAGTGGTGTTCTCGCTGATCGAGGACGGCAATCACGTCGCCAACAACCGCGGCTACAAGTGGCGGTTGCAGACCGCCGACTGGATGGCGGAGCGCCTGCTGTAGGCGAAAGGCAGTGGGCGAATGGCGAGTGGCGAATGGATACGCGCCATTCGCTATTGACCATTCGCCATTCGCCTTTCTATTTCGCCTGCACGCCCGCCTTCGCCAGCAGCTCGGCGTAGACCTTCTCGTCCGACCTGATGATGGCGTCGAACTCGGCCGGCGAGTTGGGCGAGGGCAGGGAGCCGAGCGTGGCCAGGCGCTGCACCACGTCGGGCATCTTCAGCACCTCGCGCACGTCGGCGTTGATCTTGTCGACGATCGCTTTGGGCGTGCCCTTGGGGGCCATCAGGCCGAACCAGGAGGAGTACTTGAAGCTTGGAGCACCCGCCTCGGCGACGGTCGGGACATCGGGAATGTCCTTGTAGCGGCCCTGAGAGGAGACCGCGAGCATGCGCACGTTGCCGGCCTTGGCCTGCTCGATGGCATTGGGGATGGGTGAGAACCAATACGCCACGTCTCCGCGCACGACCGCCGTCATCGCCTCGGGCACACCCTTGGTGGGTACGTGCACGACCTGCAGGCCGGCAGCCTGCCGCAACGTCTCACCCGCCAGGAAGGTCGTGCTCGCCACGCCTGCTGAGGTGAAGTTGTACTTGCCGGGCTCCTTCTTCGCCAGGTCGATGAACTCCTGCAGGGTCTTGGCCGGAAGGCTCTGCGGCACGATCACAACGAACGGCACCTCGACCAGCCGCGTGATGCCGGCGAAATCCTCCACCGGGTCGAACTGGGCATTCTTGTTGATCGTCTTGGCAACGACATGCCCGTTCGCAGTCACCATCAGCGTGTAGCCGTCGGCCGACGACTTCGCCACCGAGGTGGTCCCCGGCAGGCCGGGGCGGTTCTCGACGATGACGGCCTGCTTCCACACCGGCCCCAGCTTGTCGGCCAGCGCCCGCGCCAGAGTGTCGGTGACGCTGCCGGCGCTGAATGGCACAATAATCTTGACGGACTCGTTGGGATAGGCCTGGGCGCCGGCTTCGGCTGTCAGCACCGTCAGCGCCATGGCGCCGAACCCGAGTATGCTTGCAAGTCTCATGCGCTCCTCCCCTCTTCTTGTCCGGCCTTGATCGGCCTCCAGCTACTATTGCCGACTATCCGCCCCGCCGTCCAATCAGCGCGTAAACCCGACCGATATTCTGCCAACGGGATCGAGAGCGTAGGCCACCGACGTCTCGTCCGGCTCGACGAGCAACGGCGGCACCACCGATCCGGCGATGACGATGTCGCCGGCCGAGAGCCTCTCGCCGAAGGCTGCGAGCAGGTCGGCGACGTGGCGCACGATGTCGACGATGTTGCCCGTGGCGGCCTCCGGGTCGCTCGTCAGCGCCACTTGCGCATCGCGGCGGAACACGCGCGCCGTGAGGCCGGCGGTGCTGCCGCCGGCGCGGGAGGCGTCGCGCTCACCCAGGATCACATGGCGCTGGAAGATGTTGCCCTTGAGGATCGCCTCCGGGTCCTCGAACGGCAGGTCGGCGTCGGCCAGCTCGATGGCCGGCCCCAGCGCGGCGATGGCCGCGGCTGCCGCGGCGCGGTCGCTCCCGCCCGGCAGATCGCGGCCGATGTGCACCGCGATCTCCGGCTCCGCTATCGGCTTGACCCAACCCTCCAAGGAGGCGCTCCCGCTTGACGGGATGAGCGCCCGCTGCATCAGGAAGCCGACCAACGGCGCTGAAATCCCGAGCTTCTCCATCATGGCCGGCGCGCCGAAGCCCACCTTCCAGCCGAGGGGCTTCTCGCCGGCGGCGATGCGCGCCCGCCGCTTCGCCAACTGCTCCGTCATGCCGCGCTGGATGCGCGGGTCGTCCCATGCGCTGGACATCTCAGACCTCGCTGAATTGGGGGAGTGGGGAATGGGGAGTAGGGAATAGGGAGTAGGGGTCTGGTTTCTTTATCACACTCCCCACTCCCCACTCCCTACTCCCTACTCCCTATTTCCCTACTCCCCTACCTCGTAACCCGACGCCTCGATGGAGCCGGCGCCCATCCAGCCCCACACCAGCACCACGTCCTCGTTCGAGGTGTTGTTGAAGCCGTGCCAGCAGCCGCGCGGGGAGTAGACCACGTCGCCCTCGCCGGCGGGCTCCAGGCCTTCGCCCGTGATGATGTGGCCCTTGCCCTTGAGCACGATGAAGAACTCGTCGCAGCTCCGGTGCAAATGCCGCTCGTGGCTGGCGCCGGGCCTGAGCACGGTCCAACCCACGACGTTGTCGGCGCCAGCGGATTTCTTGTCGATCAGGAACTGAACCTGCATGTCGATCCAGCCGTCCTCGCGCTTCAGGCCCTCGACCTTGGGCACGGTTCTGAGGTTGGTGCGGTACATTCTGCTCAATTGGCTGCTCATTTGGATTGGCCTCCCAGGCGGCGGTAGACTTGATGCGCGGTGACGAAATCGTTGTGGTCGATGCCGAGACCGCGGCACGCGTTCATCATCTCGTTGGCGGCTGCCGCGAGCGGCACGGGGCTGCCGAGCCTGCGGCCGAGGTCGAGCGCCAGGAGCATATCCTTCTGCTGCAGCGTGACATCGGCGAGCGGCACCTTCGGCATCTTGCCGTCCACGATGAACGGCCCGCGGTAGCCGAGCACGGGCGAGGCCGCCACGCTCTTGAGGATGGCATCCACCGCCACCTCGCGCGCCACGCCGCCCTTCTCGGCCAGCGCCACCGCCTCGCCGAAGCAGATCACCTCCACCATCAGCAGCAGGTTGACGGCGATCTTCATCTGGCAGGCGAGCCCGTTGCCGCCGATGTATGTCACCTTGCGGCCGATGGCCAGCAGCACCGGCTTGGCGCGCTCGTAGGCCGCCTCGTCGCCGCCGATCATGATCGAGGCCTGGCCGGCCTTCACCGTGACGGGGCTGCCGGAGACCGGCCCGTCCAGCATGAGCGAGCCGGCCTTGGCGAACTCCGCCGCAACAGTGCGGCTCGTCTCAGGGTCGATGGTGCTCATGTCGATGAAGATGCCGCCGGGCTTCAGGCCCGAGACTATGCCGTCAGGCCCCAGCGCCACGGCCTTCACGGCGGCCCCATCGGTGACGATCGAGAACACGATGTCCGACTGCTCGGCCACCGCGCGCGGGCTCTCGGCCCACCTCATGCCGATCACGATCAGCGACTCGGCCTTATCGCGCGAGCGGTTCCAGCCGATCAGTCTATGGCCGGCATCCAACAGTCTGTCCACGATCAGCGAGCCCATGGCGCCGAGTCCGATAAATCCGATGTTCATGTCCCTGTCGGTTCCTCTTTCTGTCGGGTCGGGTACGGGGTCAGACCCCTCGCCTCAGCCGTCTGAGTTTCGCTCCGACGGTCTTCGCGAGGGGTCTGACCCCGACGACCTACGGCGTCCGATCGAGCGGGCGGACTGGCGCACGACCAATTCGACCGGCAGCACCACGTGACGCGGCTCGGCGGCCCTTGTCGCCAGCTTGCCGACGATCAGCTCACCCGCCTCGACGCCGGCGCGGTAATGGTTCACCCGCACCGTCGTGAGAGCGGGCGACAGCCGGTCGGCCAGCGCCATGTCGTTGAAGCCGGTGACCGATACGTCGCGCGGGCAGTCGACGCCGCGACGGCGCAGCGCCGTGATGGCACCCACGGCAAGCCGGTCGTTGGCGCACACGAGGCCGGTGAACGGTCGCCCGGCCGCGAGCAGCTCCTCGGTGCAGCGCTCGCCCTCCAGCTCGTTGAAGGCCCGCGCGAACGACACGAGCGGAGGGTCCAGATCGAGCCTCAGCGCCGCACCATGCCGCAGGAAGCTCGTGTAGCGGTTGTAGCCGGTGGAGACGCTCTGCGGTCCGGCGATGGTGGCGAGGCGCCGGTGCCCCAGCGAGGCGAGATGCGTGAGGATGCGGCGCACGCCGTCGTCCTCGTCGTGAACGACCGAGGAGAAGCGCGCATCGTCGGTGCGCCGGCTCACGCTGACCACCGCCAGGCCCGCGGTGAGCCGGGAGACATCCTCGTCGTGCCGCGCCACGCTGGCCAGGATCAGCCCGTCGATGCCGCGTGGGCGCAGCATCTCGATCACCTGCGCCTGGCGCTGCGGGTCGCCGTCGGTGTTGGCGAGGATGGCGAGGTAGCCGTGGCGCGCCAGTCCGTCCTCGATGCCGCGGATGATGGGCGGGAAGACGGGATCGGCGATGTCGGGGACAACCACGCCGACGGTGCGCGAGCGGTTGGTCTTGAGCATGACCGCGGCGGCGTTCGGCTGGTAGCCGCGGCGCTCGCTGGCGCGCTTAATCCTCTGGGCGAGGCCGGGCGAGACCGGGTGGGTGCCGTTCAGCGCGCGCGAGATGGTGGAGACATGAACGCCCACGTCGCGCGCGATATCCTTGAGCGTAGGGCGCGGACGCCTGGCTCGTGTCACTCGCTTCTCCATGCCAGACACGTAGGGTGCAATGCTGCGAAAGCGGCATTGCACCGAAGCACCCTATCCGCGGCCGTTATCCCTTGCGGGGACGTCGGCTCGGCGCAATCGCGCTTTT
>JBIOWI010000352.1:0-15537 GCA_044868325.1 Hyphomicrobiaceae bacterium | reverse complement strand
GCTTCAGGTGGCGGGCGACGTTGGCGACAACGAAGAGGAGGTCGCCGAACTCCTCCTCGATCCTGGTGCGGTGCGCAGGTGTCAGACCCTCTGGGTCTGACACCATTGCGCCAACTCTGACACCGTCGCGGATCGAGGAGGAGTTCGGCGACCTCCTCTTCGTTGTCGCCAACGTCGCCCGCCACCTGAAGCTCGACCCGGAGACGGCGCTCCGCTCCGCCAACGCCAAGTTCACCCGCCGCTTCCACGCCATCGAGCGCGAGCTCGCCACGCAGGGCCGCACCCCCGCGCAATCGACCCTGGAGGAGATGGACCGCCTCTGGGACGATGCCAAGGCCGAGGAGCCGTAGGGTGCAATAGCGCGTTAGCGCGTATTGCACCGATGTACGTCGCCGCGCCGAAGATCGGTGCAATACGGCCTGACGGCCTATTGCACCCTACGGCCTATGACCGCCTCGGAATCTCCAGCCCACGCTGCGCGGCAGGTCGCGCCAGCCCGCGCTCCAGCCACGCCGGCACTGCCTTCAAGGCGTCGAACGCCACGAGATCGCGCGCGCCGTAGAAGCCGATCAGGTTGCGCACCCAGCCGAACGTGGCGATGTCGGCGATGGTGTAGTCCTCGCCCATGATCCATTGCCGCCCGGCGAGGCGCTCCTCCAGCACGCCGAGCAGCCGCTTCGACTCGTTCACATACCGCTCCAGCGGCCGCTTGTCGGCGATCTCCCGACCGGCGAACTTGTGGAAGTAGCCGACCTGCCCGAACATCGGCCCGATGAAGGCCATCTGGAAGAACACCCACTGCAGCGTCTCATAGCGCCGCGCCGCATCGCCCGGTACGAGCTGCCCTGTCTTGTCGGCCAGATAAAGCAGGATCAGTCCCGACTCGAACAACCCAATCGGCGCCCCGCCGGGACCGTTTGGATCGACGATCGCAGGAATCTTGCCGTTGGGGCTGAGCGACAGGAACTCTGGCGTCTTCTGCTCATCCTTGCCGAAGTCGACCAGATGCGGCTCGTACGCCAGCCCGATCTCCTCCAGCATGATCGACACCTTCACCCCGTTCGGCGTTGGCAGCGAATAGAGCTGCAGCCGGTCCGGATACTGCGCCGGCCAGCGCCGGGTAATGGGGAAGGTGGACAGATCGGGCATGCGGGGGCTCCGCTGAGATTGGATCGCCGACCGCGGACCATACGGAGAGGACTCCGCGCCACGCAACGCACGCCTCATCACGATATCGCGTGTCGTCGACGGAGGAGCGCCGCCTATCACTTCACTCTGTTATCTCGGCCAAGCAGAGCGTTCAGCTTGCTGTGACGCGGATGCATGCGTACCCTGGCGATAGCCTCGACCTTCTCCATAGGAAGCTCTGCAGTGGCAAAGCTGCGATAGAGTGGCCGCGCAGACTTGCCTCGATCGGAGAGCGTGATGCGCAGCACTGGTGGTCTTGCAGTCCTCATCGCATTGCTCCTTGCAGTCCTGCTCCTTGCCTGGAAGTCCAGACCCGCGGAATCCGAACGAACGGATGATGCTCAATTGCCGAGAGCGCAGGCCGCACTGGCGGCGCTTAAGGCCGACGTTGCGAGCGGCCGCGTCGTGCGCACTTACGTATTGGTGATGCCGTATTACATTACTACGATCATTCCGGTGACGCCGGATTCGCTAAAAGGTCACGCAGTTCATCAGGACATCGAGCTGACCCAACAGCTGGCAGACGATCTTACTCAAGCGATCGACAGCGCGCAATTGCAGCCTGACAATGTGGCCTCTGATCTGAGGTGGGGAGCTATTTTCTTCGATCAGTCTGGGAACCCACTCCACACGATATATCTCAATGGCTGCTACCGTTCTATGGGAGCGGGAAGGAGGGGATTAATCGACGGAGTTCGCGTTCAGCTCAATCGATCACTGATCACATGGTTCGAAAGTAACTTCCCCAATCGAGACCGGCATCTCTGTCGAGCCGAATAGGGTGCGGTGGGTAAAGCCATGCTGCACCGCGCTCAGCCCAGCGCGACGCAAATGGGCGGATCGCACGCTAAACGTCGATCACCTCCAGCACCCCCGGCACCGTGGAAATGACCCCCTTCTGCGCCGGGGAGATGTCGAACAGCCCCGGCAGGGCGATCTCGGCCTCGCGGCCCTTCTCCTCGAGCGCGATGCTGAGGCAGATGGTGCCCTTGCCGTTGGGCTTGAGCAGGGCCTTGAGGTCGGCGAGCGGCCCACCCCCGCCATTTGGGCCGCCGTTTGACCCACCATTGCCGCCGCCCCTCAGGCTGCGGCCGTCGAGCACCACCTTGACGCCCCGCTGCACGCCCTCGGCCGCCTTGTCGAGGGACTCGATGCTCTGGGCGCGCAGCTTGAGCGCCTCGCCGTCGCGCTCGCCCTCCACGCTGATGAGCACCGCCGTGCCGGGCTCCAGCAGGTGCCGGCTCTGCGCCAGGGCCTCGGAGAAGATCACCACCTCGAACTGGCCGGTCGGCTCTGAGAACATGGCGAAGGCGAACTTGTTGCCCTTCTGCGAGCGCCGCTCGCGCGCGTTCACCACCACGCCCGCCAGCCGCCCCGCCACCGCGCCGCGGTCGGCCCGCGCCTCCAGCTCCGCGAAGGACACCACGCCCAGCTTGCCGAGCACGCCGGCATAGGCATCGAGCGGGTGCCCGGAGAGGAAGAACCCGACCGCCTCGAACTCGTGCTGCAGCCGCTCCATGGGCGTCCACGGCTTGACGGGCCGCAGGTCCACCCGCCCGGGCGCCCCGCTGCCGCCGCCGAACAGGTCGCCGATGCCCTGCGCCGCGTTGTCGGCCGTGCGGTTGGCGAACGCCAGCATGGCATCCACGTTGCTTTGCACCAGCGCCCGGTTGCGCTCCAGCCCGTCGAAGGCGCCGGCGGCGGCCAGCGTCTCCAGCGCCCGCTTGTTGAGCGCCTTGGGGTCGCAGCGGCCGGCGAAGTCGGAGAGGTCGGCGAACGGCCCCTTTGCGGTCCGCTCTGCCACCAGGCTCTCCACGGCCTGCGCGCCGATGTTCTTGAGCCCCGCCAGTGAGTAGCGGATGCGCTTCTCGGCAGGGAGGAAATCCACCTCCGAGGCGTTGATGCACGGCGGCTCGATGACGATGCCCGACTTGCGGGCCTCGGCCGTGAACATGGCGAGCTTGTCTGTGTTGGCCATGTCCAGCGTCATCGACGCGGCCAGGAACTCCTCGCGGTAGTTCGCCTTCAGGTAGGCCGTGTGATAGCTGACAAGCGCATAGGCCGCCGCGTGGCTCTTGTTGAAGCCGTAGCCGGCGAACTTGTCGACCAGCTCGAAGATGTACTCCGCGTCCGCCTTCTTCACGCCGTTCTTCAGCGCGCCCTCGACGAAGCGGCTCTTCTGCTTCGCCATCTCGTTCTTGTCCTTCTTGCCCATGGCGCGGCGCAAGAGGTCGGCTTCGCCCAGCGAGTAGCCCGCCATCGCCTGGGCGATCTGCATCACCTGCTCCTGGTAGATGATGACGCCGTAGGTCTCCTTGAGGATGGGCTCCAAGAGCGGGTGCAGACAGTTCACCTCCTCCTCGCCGTGCTTGCGGCTGATATAGGTGGGGATGTTGTCCATCGGGCCCGGCCGGTAGAGCGCCACCATGGCGATGATGTCCTCGAACCGGTCCGGGCGGAGCCGCTTGAGGCTCTCGCGCATGCCTGTGCTTTCCAGCTGGAACACGCCCACCGTGTCGGCCCTGGCGAGCAGCTCGTAGCTCTTCCTGTCGTCGAGCGGGCTCTTGAGGAGGTCGATCTCGACACCGCGGCCCCGCTTGATCAGCGCGAGGGCCTTCTGCAGCACTGTGAGCGTCTTGAGACCCAGGAAGTCGAACTTCACGAGGCCCGCGGCCTCGACGAGCTTCCAGTTGAACTGCGTGATGGGGAAGCTCGACTTCGGATCGCGGTAGAGCGGCACCAGCTCGTCCAGCGGCCGGTCGCCGATCACCATGCCGGCCGCGTGCGTGGAGGCGTGCCGGTAGAGCCCCTCCAGCTTCTGAGCGATCTCCAGGAGGCGGGCCACCACGGGGTCGCTGTCGGCCGCCTCCAGCAGCTTGGGCTCGTCGTCGATGGCCTGCGCCAGCGTCACCGGGTTGGCCGGGTTGTTGGGCACCAGCTTGCAGAGCTTATCCACCTGCCCGTAGGGCATCTGCAGCACGCGCCCGACGTCGCGCAGCACCGCGCGCGCCTGCAGCTTGCCGTGGGTGATGATCTGCGCCACCCGGTCGGCGCCATACTTGCCCTGGACGTAGCGGATCACCTCGTCGCGCCGGTCCTGGCAGAAGTCGATGTCGAAGTCCGGCATCGAGATGCGCTCGGGGTTCAGGAACCGCTCGAACAGCAGGCCGAACCGCAGCGGATCGAGGTCTGTGATGGTGAGCGACCAGGCCACCACCGAGCCCGCGCCCGAGCCGCGTCCCGGCCCCACCGGGATGCCGTGCGCCTTGGCCCACTTGATGAAGTCCGCCACGATCAGGAAATAGCCGGGGAACTTCATCTTGGCGATGACGGAGAGCTCGAAATCGAGCCGCTTCCTGTAGTCCTCGGCTGTGAACCCGGGCGCGAGCGGATTGGCGGCCAGCCGCTGCTCAAGGCCGGCCTCGGCCTGCCGGCGCAGCTCCTCGGCTTCGACGGCCAGCTGCTCCTCGCCGCTGGCCCCCGGTGCCGCCTGCACGAAGCGCGGCAGGATCGGCTTGCGCCCCCTCGGACGGAAGGCGCAGCGCTTGGCGATCTCAACCGTGCGGCTGAGCGCCTCCGGCAGGTCGGCGAACAGCCTCGCCATCTCGTCGGCGCTCTTGAAGTAGTGCTCGCGCGACAGCCGGCGCCGGTTGTCCTCCACCACGTAGTTGCCGCCGGCGATGCAGATCAGCGCATCGTGGGCCTCGTAGTCGTCCGGCTTGGCGAAGTAGCACTCGTTGGTGGCGACGATGGGCAGCCCCAGCGCGTAGGCGAGTTGTAGCAGCGTCGGCTCCACCTGCTGCTCGTGCGGCAGCCCGTGACGCTGGACCTCGATATAGAGCGCGCCGGGGAAGATCGCCTTCAGCCGCTCGAGCCGCTGCCGCGCCAGTGGCTCCTGGCCGGCCCGGATGGCGCTGTCGATGGGGCCATCGGGACCGCCGGTCAGAGCGATCAGTCCGGCGCTGTGCTGGGCGACATCGGCGATCTTGACGTGAGGCGGCTCGGTATCGGCCGGCTTCAGGAAGCACGCGCTGGCGAGCTTCATCAGGTTGGCGTAGCCAGCCTCGTTGCGGCACAGCAGAGCCAGAGGGCCCGCCGGCCTGGCGCCGCGAGGTACCAGGGCATCGGGCGGCCCGAGGCGGACCTGGGCGCCCCCCTGGCTGTCGCCGAAGTCGGTCTGCAGGGCGCAGCCGGCGATAGGTTGTATGCCCGCCGCGGCCAGCTTGTCGGAGAACTCCAGCACCCCGAACATATTGTTGGTGTCGGTCAGCCCGACGGCCGGCATGCGCTGGGCGCCGGCCAGCTTGGCGAGGCTTGTTACCTGCAGCGCGCCTTCCAGCAATGAATAGGCCGAATGCACCTTGAGGTGCACGAATCGCCGCCCGCTCGGCGCCGCCGCCTGGCCAGCCCCGCTGGCGCCTCGAATCGTCGTCTCCATGGGCTCAATCCACCATGCAGACTGGCGCCCACGCAAGACCGTCCACCCGTAGCCTCAGCTCCCGCGCACACCTCATTTGCCTGCCCGGTCGATGCGACTCGCAGCGTCATCGATCCAGCTCCGCAGCGGCCAGCTCTGCCACCCGCAAATTGACGGCGGCGGAATCGCCGTCGCCGAGGAACCACGCCGCCGATAAGCCGGTCCAGGCGAGGATCCAGCGGAGCAGGCGCTTCCTCTCCAGCCTGGCCGTATCGGCCACCACCTCCACCCGTCGTGCGAAGCGCTCCGGCCTCACCGCCAACGGACGATCGGGATGGTCGAGGTCGGGGTTGGTGAAGATGTTGGCGAAGTCGAAACCGCGCTCGCCCATCAGTCGCTTCGGGTCGATGGCGAGCCAGCCGCGCGCCTCGAAGTCCAGCACGTTGCCGTGGTGCAAATCCCCGTGCAGCACGCCGGCCTCCCGAGGGTCGCTCAACAGCGCGCGAGCCGTTTCCGCACAGCGGACCAGGATGCCGCCGCGGGCTGCCGCAGCCGGCTCCAGCTCCGCGAACCATTCGGACAGCGGGATCAGATCGGGAACCGGCTTCGACCTGGGAGCGTGCAACCGGGCGGCCACCGCGCACAAGATGCGGCAAGCCTCATCGTCGCGTCCGTTGTGAGCCATCTCGATCAGAGATCGCCCGCCTTCCGCGCGCTCCAGCAGCAGCGCATCGTCGCTGCGGGCGAGCACGCGTGCGGCGCCATCCCCGTCCCACCACTCCATGAGCACGCCGCCGAGGCGTTCATCAGCCTCGGTGGCCAGCTTGAGCATGGCCGCCGCGCCGCCGGCCCGCACCGGCAGAAGACGGCCGGTCCTGGTGACGATCGGGTCGCCGTCGGGACTCAGATTCCAGCGACTGAGATAGGCGTCGAACATGGTCCCCCATTCACCTCGTCTGCGACGAGACGACGCTCGACGCCCGCGTCTCGCCGCCACGACGCGAAACTCCAGCTTCTGCCGAGCTGGTAGGGAGCATTGATGCGCGAGCCCGTTTCATCGATAAGCTACCCCTGACCTGTGCGAACCCCTCTAGCCGAGATGCTGATGTCCGTGAATGTGCTGCGCGAAACCCTCGCCCAGAACGCCCCGCTCGCGCTGGCACTCGGCGGCTTCCTGATCGGCGTCCTGTTCGGGTGGGCGGTCTACCGCACCAACTACTGCGCTATGGGCTCGCTCTCCGATATCCACAACTTCGGCGACTACCGGCGCTTCCGCGCGTGGGTGCTGGCAGCGGCCACCGCCCTCGTCGGCGCCACCCTGTTGGAGGCCGGCGGCGTGGTCGATCTCGCCCGCTCCATGTACCTGGCGCCCACCTTCAACTGGACCGGCCACATCGGCGGAGGCCTGATCTTCGGCATCGGCATGGTGCTGGCCGGCGGCTGCCCGAGCCGCAACCTCGCCCGCGCCGGCGGCGGCGACCTGCGCGCGCTCATGACCCTCATCGTGCTGGGCCTCGTCGCCTTCATGACCATCGCCGGCGTGCTGGCGCCGGCGCGCGCCGCCCTCGAAGGGGCGACCGGCGTTGCGCTGCGCGGCGCGCCCACCCAGGGCCTCGGCGATCTCCTGAGCGCCTACGCCGGCGTCGCGCGCGACTGGGCGAAGCCCGCCGTCGCGGCGCTCCTGGCCGCGGCCGCGCTCGTCTACTGCCTCGCCGATGCCAAGTTCCGCAGATCGCCGCTGCACGTCCTGTCCGGCCTCGCCGTCGGCCTCATCGTCGTTGCGGGCTGGGCGCTGACCGGGCTCGCCTACGACGACATGGCTGCCCGGCCGACGCCGCCGATCTCGCTCACCTACATCCGCCCGGTGGGCGACACCCTGCAGTGGCTGGCGCTCTACACCGCCACGCCGATGCCGGGCTTCGGCGTGGCGAGCGTGCTCGGCGCGCTCCTCGGCGCGTTCGGCGCGGCCCTCGCCATGGGCCGGTTCCGTCTCGCGACCTTCGCCAACACGGGCGATACGGTCCGCAACCTGCTGGGCGCGGCGCTCATGGGCGTGGGCGGCGTGATGGCGCTGGGCTGCACCGTGGGCCAGGCCGTCACCGGCGTCTCCACCCTCGCCCTCGGCTCGCTCGTGACCTTCGCCGCCATCGTCGCCGGCGGCTTCGTCGGGCTCAGGATCTTAGAGCGCGCAGCGTAGGGTGCTATCCGCAAAAGCGGCATTGCACCGATGCCCCCCTCCTTGAGCCGACGCCGATCGCGGCCCGGTCGGCTCGGCGTAATCGCGCTTTCGCACGATTGCGCCCTACGCCCGCGCTCGCGAGGAAATGATCGCGCGAGAGCGGCTCACTGCCGAGTTGTACGATAGACTGTGCGCTCGCTTGAAATGGACCACCGACGCGCCGCGATGAGGTCTCCGAATGTCCCGCATCGTCACGTTGCAGCGCCGCGAGATCCTGATCGGTGCCGCCGCCGCGGCGCTGGCGCCGTCGCTGCCGGCGCTGGCCCAGGCCGGGCGCCTCACGATCACGCCAGGGCAGACCGAGGGACCGTTCTACCCCGTGTCGTTGCCGGACGACATGGACAACGACCTCATCCGGGTGCAGGGCCGCGCAGCGCAGGCCACGGGGCAGGTGACGCACCTTGCCGGCCGCGTGCTGAACAGGCGGGGCGAGCCGGTCAGGGGCGCCATGGTCGAGATCTGGCAGTGCGACGCCAACGGCATCTATAACCATCCTCGCCAGCCGGGGCTGCAGCGCCGCGACGCGGCCTTCCAGGGCTACGGCCGGAGCGAGGCCGCTCCCGACGGCCGCTACAGCTTCCGCACCATCCGCCCGGTGGCCTATCCCGGCCGCACCCCGCACATCCACTTCAAGGTCCTTGCGCCCGGCGCCGGCAGGCTCACCACCCAGATGTACGTCGCCGGCGAGCGCCAGAACGCCGGCGACGGCGTCCTCGCCGGCATCCGAGACAGGGCCGCGCGCGAGAGCGTGGTCGTGCGCCTCGAGCCCGCCGACGCGCTGGAGCCGGGCGCCCTCCAGGGCACCTTCGACATCGTGCTCGATATCTGAATCCGACCGATATTTGACCCGGGACGGCGGACCGCCTCCGGCGCCCTGATCGAACCGGTGCGCCCGGCTGCGCGTTGCACGCCAGTTGAGCAGCAGTTGCTCGTCTCTTGGGCTCTGCTCCTGGATGCGCAGACGGCAAGGCCGGCATCCGGGAAACCTTAACGCCCTGTATTCGTGGGCTCGGCTCCGCCGCAGCCGGCATCACTCATGGGGTCGCGTTCCGTCGGCCCGGCGCAGGGCACGTGGCTTGCAACCCCGGGTTCAGGGCCGCAATGCCGGCTCGGATGCAAACGACGAAGGGCGGACACGATCGGGGAGGGGGAGCGGAGAGCAGGAACAGACAGAGAGGCGCTATGTCCAAGAAATGGTTGCTGGCCTTCCTCCTGGCGGCAACGCCCGCTGCCGCGCACGACTGGTATCCCCTGGAGTGCTGCCATCACATGGACTGCGCCCCCGTGGATCGCACCGAGTTCGTTCCCACCCCCACCACGGCCGAGCCCAAGGGCATGACGCCCGCGCCGAGCGCCATGGTCGTGACGACCAGGCACGGCACCGTGCTGGTACCCGCCAACTTCCCGCGGCGGGAATCCAAGGACCACCGCATGCACGCCTGCATGATGCCGGGCGTGGGCGGCCAGATGCAGCTCATCTGCATCTTCATGCCGCCTTCGATGTAGGTTGGATTACGCCGCTTCGCGGCTAACCCAACCCTACGGGTCCAGCAAGGGAGGAGAGGCGATGGCTGACGATCTCGAGGAGGCAGTGGCGCGGCACTACGGGGTTGGCGAGCTCAAGGACCGCATCCTCAGGGCGATCGCGGCGGCGGGCATCGACGCGGATCGCATCGCGCCGGAGCAGCTTGCGCCCGTCGACGAGTTCCACATCGGCGGGCGGGCGGCCACCGTCCATGCGGTCGCGAAGATGGCGCTGAAGCCCTCCGATTGCGTCCTCGACGTGGGCTGCGGCCTCGGCGGCGCGACGCGCTATCTCGCGTCCGCCGTGGGCTGCCGCGTCACCGGCATCGACCTGACGCCCGCATACATCGAGGCGGCGGAGGATCTGGCCCGCAGGACCGGCCTCGCCGACCGCATCGCCTATCGCGTGGCCAGCGCGCTTGCCATGCCGTTCGACGCCGGCGCGTTCGATGCCGCCATCACGCTGCACGTGGCCATGAACATCAAGGACCGCGCCGGCCTCTACCGGGAGGTGGCGCGCGTCCTGAAGCCGGGCGCGGCGTTCTGCATCTACGACGTCATGAAGGGCGGCAGCGAGGGCCTCAAGTTCCCCGTCCCGTGGGCGGAGACGCCGGCCACCAGCCACCTCACGACGCCGCAGGAGATGCAATCTCTGCTGCGCGATGCGGGGTTCGCGGTCGAGGAGGTAGAGGATCGGACGGCATTCGCCGCCGATTTCTTCCGCCGCAGCCTTGCCGGCTCCGCCGCTGGCGTGCCGCCGCTGGGGCTGCACATCCTGATGGGCGCCAACGCACGCGACAAGTTCCAGAACATGCTCGCCGCCGCCGAAGCGGGCGCGATCGCGCCGACCGTGATGATCGCCCGGCCCGCCGCCTGACACGAGCCGCCGCATTGCAGGCATTCGCGGCAGGGGTCGCGCTCGCCCGGCGACATCCGCTATCGTCGGCCGACGAAGACGGGGTCAGACCCCTCGCGAACGGCCTATCGGATAAGATCCGATGTTCGACGCGAGGGGGCTGACCCTGTCACGGAAGCGGCACAGGGAGAGACGGCATGCGCCACGGCGGGAAGATTCTGGTCGGTCAGCTCGAGGCCCAGGGCGCCACGGCGGCGTTCACGGTGCCGGGCGAGAGCTTCCTGGCCGCGCTCGACGGCCTGCACGACTCCAACCGCATCAAGACCGTGATCTGCCGGCAGGAGGGCGGCGCCTCCATGATGGCGGAGGCCTGGGGCAAGGTCACCGGCGTGCCCGGCGTCTGCTTCGTCACCCGCGGCCCTGGCGCCGCCAACGCCATGGCCGGGTTGCATGTGGCACAGCAGGACTCCACGCCCATGGTGCTGTTCATCGGCTTGCCGGCGCTCGGGCACGAGGACCGCGAGGCGTTCCAGGAGATCGAGGTCAAGCAGCTGTTCGCCTCGTTCGTGAAGTGGGCGGCGGTGATCCGCCAGACCGAGCGCATCCCCGAGTACGTGAGCCACGCCTTCCATGTGGCCCGCTCGGGCCGGCCCGGTCCCGTTGTCCTGGGCCTGCCGGAGGATATGCTGGCGGCCGAGTGCGAGGCGGCCGATGCCAAGCCGGCGCGGCTGCCGGGCGCCCAGCCCAGTGCGGCCGACATGGCCCTGCTGCAGGCCAGGCTCGCCACCGCCCAGCGCCCGCTGATGATCGTCGGCGGTCCCGGCTGGAGCGTGGACGTGAAGAGCGCCATCGAGGCCTTCGCCGACCGTTTCGACCTGCCCGTGGCCCCGGCCTTCCGCTATCAGGACTACTTCGACAACCGCCACCGCTGCCACGCCGGCTGCGCCGGCATCGGCATCGATCCGGCCCTTGCCTCCGCCATCAAGTCGGCCGACCTGCTGGTCGTGGTCGGCGCCCGCCTCGGCGAGATGACTACCAGCCAATACACCCTGCTCGACGTTCCCAACCCGCGCCAGTTCCTGGTGCACGTGCACCCTTCGCCGCACGAGCTGGGCTCGGTCTACCGCGCCGACCTGCCCATCGCCACCTCGGCCGCCGCCTTCGCCGAGGCTCTCGCCCAGCTGCAGCCGCCGGCCAAGGTCACCTGGAGCGGTCTCAGGGCCGAGCTGAGCGCGGCCTACCGCAAGAGCCTGGAGCCGGTGCCGCTGCCGGGAACGGTGCAGCTCGCCGAAGTAGTGCGCACCGTGTCGCAAATGCTGCCCGAGGACGCCATCGTCACCAACGGTGCCGGCAACTTCGCCGCCTTCGTGCACCGCTACTTCGAGTACAAGGCCTACCGCACGCAGCTGGCCCCCACCTCGGGCTCCATGGGCTACGGCCTGCCGGCCGCGGTGGCCGCCAAGCTCGCCCGGCCCGAGCGGACCGTGGTCAACTTCCAGGGCGACGGCTGCTTCATGATGACGGGCCAGGAGCTGGCAACAGCCGTGCAGTATGGCCTGCCCATCGTCACCGTCATCCCCAACAACGGCCTCTACGGCACCATCCGCATGCACCAGGAGCGCGAGTATCCCGGCCGCGTCATCGGCACCACGCTGGTGAACCCGGACTTCGCCGCCTACGCCCGCAGCTTCGGCGCCGACGGCTATACGGTGGAGCGCACGGAGGATTTCGCCCCCGCCTTCGCCCACGCCCTGGAGGCGAACAAGCCCTCCGTCATCGAGCTCAAGATCGACCCGGAGGCCATCTCGGTCCGCAAGACCCTCACGGAGGTGCGCGAGGGGCGGTAGGCGAGAGCCGGGCTTTAGGTTCCTCCGTGACGCAAGCGGGCAGCGAGGCTAGAGTGGGGCATGACCAAAATCGGCGCCCCAGCCGCGCGTCATCCGCGCATAGCATGCGATCCCAACGTGATGCTGGGCAAGCCCTGCATCAAAGGCACCCGCATTACCGTGGAGCTGATCCTGCGCTGGCTCTCGGAGGGGCGCACGTTTGCCGAGTTGCTCGAAGCCTATCCGCACATCACTGAAGACGACATCAAGGCGGCGCTGGCCTATGCCGCTGACACGGTGGGGACGGTAAGGCCGGAGGCTGCCGAGTAGGCATGGATTTCCTGGCCGATGAGAACGTGCCGCACCCGATCGTCGAGCGGCTTAGGAAGGATGGATTCACCGTCCGATCTATCTTCGAGGAAAACAGGGGCATTGATGACGCCGCAGTTATCTCTGTAGCGAATGAGGCAGGACTGATCCTGATCACGCAGGATCACGATTTCGGAGAGCTGGCCATTCTGCGCCGGATGCCCGTCGTCGGTGTCCTGTTGCTGGAATTGGCTCGCCTGACCCTCCGAGAGCAGGTTGAGCGGGTGGCAAACTTTCTTTCCAGTGGGCCGAAATCCTTGGCCGGCAATCTGACTGTCATTGAACCGGCGCCGATCCGTGTGAGGGCATTGCCGGAGGCCCCGAGATAGGCTCTCGCTCGCTGCAGGAGCAGTATCGGCGGCGCAAGCCCACCCTCGCCGTCCCACCTATGTGGGCAGCGCAAACCCAACAGCCCCCGACGACACCTACGGTTGCTCGCTCTCTTTCCGCTGCTTGGAGATCGTGTCCTTGATCTCCTGGGCGGTCATGGCGATCTCGATGCGGTCGGCCTTCTTCTCGAAGGCCTTGCCGCCGATGATCACGCTGCCGGGGTTCATGCCGAGGAACTCGCCCATGTCGGCCCGTACGGCGGGCTCGCCGGCGGACAGTCCCACCTCCGAGACCTGGCCGACCTTCTGGCCGTCGGAGCTGTAGACCGACATGCCGACGAGGCTCGGATCGACCTTTTGGGCTGTCGGCTGATCGGGCGAGGGGGTCTGCTGCGCGACGGCGGGCAATCCCGCCAACGCCAAGACAACGCTGCCGGCTGCCAGGATTGGCTTAATCATCGACCTCTCCTTCACAAGTGTTGGCGATCTTTGACGCCAACGATTGTTCCGGAGGGATGTTCCGGGAAGCCTTCGGTCAGGCGTTCTCCCGCGACATCAGCGCTACCATCGTCAGGTTCACCGCGGAGATGAGGACGATGCCGGCGGCGATCATATAGGCCATCCGGCTCTGGCTGAAGAGCGGAGCGCTCACCTGGATCTCCGCCCCCAGCGCCAGGAAGTAGGTGGCGGCCATGGCCGTGTAGTGCATCGAGGCGATCGCCAGCCCCTGCACGACGCCCCCCGCCACGGTCATCCAGACGGTGCGCTTGTAGAACGCAAACCAGAGCGCCGCCATCGATGCGCCGATGGCGATGCCGACCGACGCAGCAACCAGATTGTAGTCGTAGTCGAGCCCGCAGCCGCGGATCGCGCCCATGCCGAGATAGTGCATGCCGCTGATGCCGAGCCCCATCAGGACGCCGCCCAGGGGAATGCTGAGCCGTCCCGCACGCCGGCTGCTGGCGAGGTAGAGGCCTGCCCCGGTTGCGACGATGGCAATGCCGATGGACGCGATGGTCTCGATCAGGTTGTAGGTGACGATCACCGGGAAATCGACCGCCATCATGGCCACGAAATGCATCGACCAGATGGTGGCCCCCATGATCAGGCCGCCGCTGATCAGTGCGATGCTCCGCTGCCCTCCGGTCGTGTCCTCGGCATCCGAGAAGGAGGTGAGCGCGAGCGCGGTGAGCGATCCCAGGATCGCCACGCCGATGGAGAGCAACACCAAGACTGGCTGATAGCTTACAATCATTGTCGTTCGCCTTTCCGACAGCGGCCTCCAGGCCAAGGTTTTCACCTGCGTGACTGAGATCCGTCTTGCGGCGTGTTCACCGCATCCTTCGGTTGCGCATATGCATTCTGCCCGATGACCGCCGCGTGCTGGGCGTCGGTGAGCAGCCACACCATCACGAGCGAAATCACGATGGTGGACAGCATGGACGTGGCGAATCCCATCATCACCGCCGAGCTGACGCGCCGGCGCGCGGTCCTGCGCTGATGCGCCAAGCCCAGCGCGTAGGCCCCCCTCGTCCGAGGATCTATCAGGATGCTGTAGGCTTGGCGGATTTCCTTGAAGTGGCGCTCGGCCTGCTCGTCGCCCGCGTTGAGATCGGGGTGAAAGACCTTTGCCAGAATCCGGAACGCCTCTTTGATTTGGTCCTCGTTGGCACCGGGATCGACACCAAGGACATCGTAGAAATTGCGCATGCGTCTCCTCTCCGTGCAACCAGCCAAGCTGTTCGCAAGGGCTCCCGCCTATTCTGGAGTCGCTTCAGCGCGTCCCGGAACGCTGTCGGAAATCCGACCCCCTTCAGAGCAGACAGACCTACTTAGCAGTCCCACGGTTCAGTGTGAAGTTGTAGGGGTTATTCACAACGATGTTTCATTCGCTCGCAACGGTTGTAGCTCTGATGAGCATAACACAGAAGTGTTCGACGTTCGCGTCGGCTGTCTGACCCTGTCCGACTCCTGTCTGACCAGGGCCCCTGGACTTTGCAGGCGACTCACCGAACCTTCGGCGCATCCATGCATGGGCTGGGGAGTCGCATCCATGGCAATCGATCTGGTTCTGGAGTCTCTGCGTCGCGTCCCTCCTTTCGCCGGCCTGACGCGCGAGCAGATCGCCGAGATCGGGCGCGGTGCCCAGCGGCGCGCCTTTCGCCAGGGCGAGGTCATCGTCGAGGCGGGCGTGCCTGGCGATGGCGCCTACCTGATCCTCTCGGGGGAGGCGGCATGTCGGTCCAACCCCGACGCCCGCGGCCGAACGGAGCCGATCGAGCCAGGCTCGCTCGTTGGCGAGCCGGCCATGTTCGTCGATCACGACTACAGGACGACCGTGGTGGCCAAAGGCTGGGTTGACTGCCTGAAGCTGCAACGCGCCACGCTGCGCGAGCAGATGCGCGCCGACCCCGACATCGCCGAGCGCCTCGCCGACGCGATTCGCAGCCGCCTCAGCCTCGTCGCTGCCGAGCTGCAGATCGTCGAGCGGCTGCTCATGGCCTCGATCGAGCGGTGCACCGAGGCGCCCCTTCCCCTCATGCCCCCGACGCCCGCCGGCCTCCCGGCCATCGCCGCGGGCCTGGTGCAATGAAACCGCGCCCGCTCCAGGGATGGCCCGCTTAGGGATGGATTGGCGCCACAAGAAAAGCGCCCAACCCCGGGGGAGGAGTTGGGCGCAGAAGCGCGTCATGCGCATAGTGCCAGGAGGGAAGCCGGCACTTAGGAGCGGTGTCTTTCGGCTAGACGGGGGGCACTACCGATGAAGAGCGACACCGCTCGCTATGACC
>JBIOWI010000351.1:0-10908 GCA_044868325.1 Hyphomicrobiaceae bacterium | reverse complement strand
GCATCCTGGGCAGGCCCGAGCGGCTGCTCCAGCACGTCGAGCGCATCACGGCCGGGCTGAGGCCCGGCGACACCTTCGTCGACCTCGGCGCCAACGTCGGCGTGTTCAGCCTCTACGCCGCCAAGGCCGTGGGACCGGAGGGGTGCGTGCTCGCCATCGAGCCGGCGCCGGCGATGCTGGAGCGCCTGCGGTTCAACGTGAGCGCCAACGGCTTTAAGAACGTGCGCATCGCCCCCGTGGCGGTCGGCGAAAGGCGCGGGGAGGCGGCGCTCCACACGCTGCCCGACGCGCACGGCAGCTCCAGCCTCCACGAGATGCCCGGCAGCACCCCGCGGATGACCGTGCCCGTCGAGCCTCTGCTCGGGCTCCTCACCGCCCACGGCATCGAGCGGATCGACGCCATGAAGGCGGACATCGAGGGCTACGAGGACAGGGCCTTGATCCCGTTCTTCGCCGAAGCGCCGAGGAGCCTCTGGCCGCGGCGCATCTTCATGGAGACGCTGGGACGCGGCAAGCGCTGGCAACGCGACTGCCTGGCCCACCTCATGGACCTCGGCTACACCGCACAGTGGCAGAGCCGGATGGACGTCCTGCTCGCCCTGCCGAGCCAGGGGGACGCTGCGTCAGGTGGCCGGTGAGCCGTCGGACGCTCGGTCCTCTACCCCAGTTCCGTCCGCGCCTTGACAGTCCAGAGCGCCGCTCCTTATATCGGCCGCGTTTCTGCGCGGCCGGCCTGCCGGTATGGCGGAGTAGCTCAGTTGGTTAGAGCGGCGGAATCATAATCCGTAGGTCCCCGGTTCAAGTCCGGGCTCCGCTACCACCCCATCTCGTAGGTTGGGTTAGGCCCGAAGGGCCGTAACCCAACGTGGCAGCCTCGACATCGGTGGGTTACGCCGCTTCGCGGCTAACCCACCCTACGACCTCAGATCGACGGCCGGCTCGATCCTCCCGTCTTGCGCTCACGGTCGCGCTGCCAGTAGACGAGCAGCACCGTCACCACCGCGGTCAGCACCATGGTGGTGAGGATGTCCGGGCGCCGGACGAACGCCAGCCAGGCCTGGTAGCCGGCCTGGAACGTCGTCCTCCCCGTCAGGAAGCCGTTGCCCGCGATCACCAAAAAGAACAGGCTCGCCGTCAGCGCGACGGCCAGGGCCACCTGCACGAGCCTCTTGAGAAGCCGGGGCACCGACATCTTTCTCCCGGCCATCACCAGCTGTGTCGTCTCAGACATGGTCCGACTCTCCTGAATCGTCTGTCCGACCCTAGACGAGGCCTGCCCGCCATTCCAAGGGCCTCCTCTGCACCGGCTCACAACGATGTGAAGAGCTTTCCGCTGCCGAACTGCCGCCGCATGTCCAGCCGATATGGAAAAAATTCCTGTAACCCAATGGCTTACCTGGTTGCGCACAAAATCGTCGCCCTGCCTGTCGATTCCGCCCGACCCCATTCGACGTGACGATGAAGGCCGAGGGCGAGCACCCGAGGGTACTCACCCGGCCCCGACCTGCAGCGTGAAAGAGAGGAGAACGACAATGCGATTCATGGTGATGGTGAAGGCCACCAAGGACTCCGAGGCCGGCAACATGCCCTCCGAGGAGCTTCTGTCGGCCATGGCCAAGTACAACGAGGAGCTGGTGAAGGCCGGGATCATGCTCGACGGCAATGGGCTCCAGTCCAGCTCCAAGGGCGCCCGTGTGCACTTCTCCGGCGCCAAGCGCACGGTGATCGACGGCCCCTTTGCCGAGACCAAGGAGCTGGTGGCCGGCTACTGGCTCTGGCAATGCAAGTCGCTCGCGGAGGCGATCGAATGGGCCAAGCGCTGCCCCAATCCCATGAACGAGGACAGCGACATCGAGATCCGCCAGGTGTTCGAAATGGAGGACTTCGGCGAGAGCCCGGCCGTCGAGCACCACCGCCAGATCGGCGAGGAGCTCAAGAAGAAGAAGTGACGCCGCGGCTCGCGGATCGGCCGGGCAGGCATCGAGAGAAATTTCTCCGCCGCTCGTGTCGATCCCGCCGCCCCCCGTTCGTCGAGACAACAGAGCCCGCCGCTTGGGTGGCGGAAGCCAATACAGGAGATAGACCATGCGCATCTTGGGAATGCTGAAGGCCGACGCATCCTCCGAAGCGGGAGCCCCGCCCAGCACGGAGCTGATCGAGCGAATGGGGGTCTTCATCGAGGAGGTCACCAAGGCCGGCGTGCTGGCCGACAGCAACGGGCTGCACCCCAGCTCCAAGGGCAAGCGGGTGCGCCTCGCCGACGGCAAGATCGCGGTGATCGACGGGCCGTTCACGGAGTCCAAGGAGCTCGTCGCCTCCTACGCCTTCTTCCAGGTGCAATCCATGGACGAGGCAATCCACTGGACCACACGCTTCCTGCAAGTCCTGGGTAAGGGCGAATGCGAGCTGCGCCCGATCTTCGAGCCGGAGGATTTCTCGAAGGAGGTCTTCACGCCCGAGGAGCGCAAGCGCGAGGCGGCGACGCGCGAGCGGATGCGCCGGAATGCCCTAAAATCGTAGGGCGCAATGCGGCGCCAGCCGCATTGCGCCGAACGGCCGGCGTAACGGTGCAATACGCGCTGACGCGCTATTGCACCCTACGGCCCTGCATGGTCTGATCGGCGGCCGTGACGGCCACCGACACCCATACCGCCACCCTGGGCGCGATCGACGCTGTCTTCCGCATCGAGCAGGCGAAGCTGATCGCCGGCCTCGCCCGCATGGTGCGCGACGTAGGCGCCGCCGAGGAGCTGGCGCAGGACGCCCTCGTCGCCGCCCTGGAGCAGTGGCCGCGCTCCGGCATCCCCGACAAGCCGGGCGCCTGGCTGATGGCCGCGGCCAAGAACCGCGCCATCGACCGGCTGCGCCGCGCCAAGCTGATCGAGCGCAAGCATCAGGAGCTGGGCCACGACCTTGAGACGACCGGCGAAGGCGAGACGCCCGATCTCGACGCCGCGCTCGACGACGACATCGGCGACGACCTGCTGCGCCTGATGTTCACCGCCTGCCATCCGGTGCTGTCCGTGGAGGCGCGCGTCGCGCTCACGCTGCGGCTCCTGGGCGGGCTCACCACCGACGAGATCGCCCGCGCCTTCCTGATGCCGGAGCCCACCATCGCCCAGCGCATCGTGCGCGCCAAGCGCACCCTGGCCGAGAAGCGGGTGCCGTTCGAGGTGCCGCGCGGGGCCGAGCGCGCCGAGCGTCTCGCCTCGGTGCTGGGCGTGCTCTACCTCGTGTTCAACGAAGGCTACACGGCGACCGCCGGCGGCGACTGGATCAGGCCGCAGCTGTGCGAGGAGGCTTTGCGGCTGGGCCGCGTGCTGGCGGGGCTCGCGCCCGAAGAGCCCGAGGTGCACGGGCTGGTTGCCCTGATGGAGATCCAGGCCTCGCGCCTCAAGGCCCGCCTCGGCCCCGACGGCGAGCCCATCCTGCTGCTCGAGCAGGACCGCGCCCGCTGGGACCAGCTTTTGATCCGCCGCGGTCTCGCCGCGCTGGCACGTGCCGAGGCGCTGGGCACCGGCCTGGGCGGCCCGCCCGGCCCCTATCTCCTGCAGGCCGCCATCGCCGCCTGCCACGCGCGGGCGCGGCGGGCCGCCGACACCGACTGGGCGCGTATCGCCGCCCTCTATGAGGTGTTGGCCCGCGTTGCACCCTCGCCGGTGGTGGAGCTGAACCGCGCGGTGGCCGTCGGCATGGCGTCGGGACCGGCCGCGGGGCTGGCGCTGGCCGATCGTCTCCTGGCGGAGCCGACGCTGCAAGCCTACCACCTGCTGCCGAGCGTGCGCGGGGACCTCTTGGAGAAGCTCGGCCGTCTCGACGAGGCGCGCGCCGAGTATGCGCGCGCAGCCGCCCTCACCCGCAACGCCCGCGAGCGCCAGCTCCTCCTCGACCGCGCCGCCAGGTGCGGGCGAAGCGGGCCGGGATAGGGGGTGCGGCCATGGGCGGGCTTGGAGATTGCCGTGGTGCTCCGACCAGGATCATTGGTGCCGCTCCACGTTCCCATTGACTCACATATAGCTCTCCGGTTATTGGTACGATCAATAGCCAACGAGTTATGTGTCGCGATGTCGAAGACCCACGACGTGCTCTTCAGAACGCTCGCCGATCCGACTCGGCGGGCGATCTTCGAACGATTGTGCCGCGAAGGAGAGCAGACGGTCGCGGCGCTGACGGCTCGAGCTGGGGTCTCGCAACCGGCAGTCTCAAAGCATCTCGGTGCCTTGAAGCAGGCCGGGCTGGTACGCGACCGCCACGAAGGCCGGCAGACGCACTATAGCGCGCAACTCAGCGCCTTGGCCCCGCTTATCGACTGGACAAGCCAAATGACCGGGTTCTGGCAGGAGCGGTTCGACGACCTCGAAGACCTACTGAGAAGGATGGACCAATGAGCGAGCCCGCGACCGAAACGCGCTCCGTCGTTGTCGAACGGGAGATCCCCTACCCGCCGGAAAAGATCTGGCGCGCGCTCACGCAACCGCACCTGATCGAGGAGTGGCTTATGAAGAACGACTTCAAGCCAGTCGTGGGGCACCGTTTCAATCTTCGCGGAGACTGGGGCGGCGTGTTGGACTGCGAGGTCCTGGCCATCGAGCCGAACAAAGCGCTGTCCTACACCTGGAACTTTGCGCACGACGACGCGGCCTATAATCTGAAGAGTGTGGTGACCTTTACGCTCACCCCAACGCGCACAGGGACTCGCCTGCGCATGGAGCAGTCGGGCTTCCGGCCGGATCAGAAGCAGGCCTACGGCGGCGCCCAGCACGGGTGGCAGCAGTTCTTTGCAAACCTGGAGCAGATGGTGGCGCGGATAGATTGAGTCCGTCGCCAAGAGTTGCCCGGTCCACTTCGGCTCGTCTTCAAAAAGGAGGTTTCATTGGACTGGAACAAATGGGCTCGGCAGATTCACCGCTGGCTGGCCATCGCCTTCACGGTGACGGTTGTTGCCAACTTCGCCGCCGTGGGACTGGGGGAACCTCCCGCGTGGGTGGTCTACTCGCCGCTGCTCCCGCTCTTCCTGCTGCTGTTTACCGGCCTCTATATGTTTGCGCTCCCATATGCCACCAAGTGGCGCAGCGGGTGACGCGCCGGCGGATCGGTGTGTGAACGCATCGGCGAACGCCGCACGCCGCCTAGTGCGGCGCGTCGGGGTGCCAATCGATGATGGCCAGCATCAGGGCGAAGCCGATGACGTAGGCAACGGCTACGTGCCAGCCGTGCTTGAGCCATTGCCACACCGACTTGGCCTCCGGGTAGAGGTTGCTCAGCGCCACGCCGGCCGAGGAGCCGAACCAGATCATGGAGCCGCCGAAGCCCACGGCATAGGCGAGGAAGCCCCAGTCGTAGCCGCCCTGCTTGAGGGCCAGCGCGGTGAGCGGGATGTTGTCGAACACGGCAGAGACGAAGCCGAGGCCGAGCGCGGTCTGCCAGGCGGCCGCCGGCAGGGTCTCGACGGGCATCAGCGAGGCGCAGGTGACGAGCGCCAGCAGGAAGATCGTGCCCTTGAAGGTCTCGGGCATCACGCTCCAGTCCGGACGCCGCCACCCGGCAGTCGCCAGCAGCGCTACCCACACGGCGAGGCCGATGACGGGCACGAGGTCCAATAGCTCGCGGAAGCGGAGGTTGGCGATCACGTTGGCAAGAATGGCGGCGATCAGGATCGCAAACACGATCGTCACGCGCGCCCAGTCGACTCGGATGCCGGGCGGCATGTCCTTCATGATCGGCGAGTATTTCTGCTGCTGCATGGCCGCCGGGATGCCGAACACGACGAGCGCCGCGGCTGCGGCAACATAGGCCTCGATCACGACGAGGGGGCTGACGCCGGCGATCCACATCATGGTGGTGGTGGTGTCGCCCACCACGCTGCCGGCGCCGCCGGCGTTGGCAGCCGCCACGATGGCGGCGAGGTAGCCGATGTGCACCCGGCCCTTGAACACCTCGCGCGCCATCACGCCGCCGATCAGCGCCGCGGCGATGTTGTCGAGGAAGCTCGACAGCACGAAGACGATGGCGAGCAGCGCGAAGGCGCCCTTCCAGTCGTCGGGCAGGAACGCCGGCATCACGTCGGGCAGCTTGCTGGTCTCGAAGTGCCGCGACAGCAGGGCGAAGCCCATCAGCAGGAGGAACAGGTTGGCCAGGATCACCCACTCGTGGTGCATGTGGAATGCGAGCCCCATGAGACCGGCGCCGGTCTTGAAGCCGGTGAAGGCGAGCTTGTAGGCGACAATCGCGCCGAGCCCCGTCAGCGCCACCTGCAGGGTATGGTGGTGGAATACGGCGACGCCGAGCAGGGTGGCGGCGAACAGGATGAAATCGATCGGGATGCCGAGGAGGTAGACCGGCTCGACAGCCGCCGTGGCGCCGGTTGCGGCAACAGCCGGCAGAGCCAGCGCCAAGACCAGGGCAGGCGCGAGGAGTGCGGCGGCGACGACCTGTGCGACGCGGGCCGCCGCGGCGGCAAGACCAGAGTGACGGGAGGGGGTGCCTCGGGAATGAGTGCCGACGGCTTCGCCCTTGCCACAAGACGCAGATACCGCCCAGCCCATCGTCCGTTCGCCCCTATCCTGGCCTCACGCGGTGAGACCGGGACGCGGCCGACAGCGTTCACCCCGCGTCGGTCCTGCCCCTCGCCCACTTCGGCTGAGGCTAGCGGCTCCGCCCCGCCGCGGCAATCGAATGGGCGCGGCCCACTGGTCGCGGGCTCGATACGGCATTCACCAGGAGTGTCGTCCTTCCAAGCCGCTCACACCAGTTCGATCCTGGCCTGATGCCCGGGCGCCGCGGCGAGACGCTGATCGCGGGTAACGAGCGGCGCATCCGGCGCCTCGGCCAGGGCGACGTAGATCGCATCGTAAGCCGTGAGGTTGTGCCGCAGATCCCAGACGCGCAGCAGGAGCCAGTCGTGTGGATGGCGCTGCAGCGGGAGGTCGGCGAGATCTCCGAGCAGCGCGTGTCCCAGATTCCGGATCGATCTTGCCGGCCGCCGCATGCCGGCGGATTACCTGCGCCACCTCGCCCCTCGATTCGTGCACGCACCTCCTTCAGTGGAGGCCGCTCTCTGGCAGAGGCCGCTCTGCGATCTCCAGGACCTCCTTGAGGAGGTAGTCAGAAAGGGACAGCCCGACCTTCGCCGCCCGTGCCTCAAGCCGGCGGCGCAGCGCTTCGGGTACGTTGCGGATCTCGATCGTCCTGGACATGCTGCCCACATTGGGACGCGCGTCGCGCGTGTCAACGACCGTGCCCGACATGGCCGATCTCGGGCTGACCGTTGCACTGCTCGGGCGGGACCGCTATAAGGCGCCGCAAACTGAGGCACACACATCCCGGGGCCGCCGCCACGGCGACGCGGCCCATTCCCAATTGGAGTTTCCGGCTATGGCTCAGGTCAGCGAGATCAAGGCCACCGTGCGCACGCGTGCCGGCACCGGCAGCGCGCGCGAGGTGCGGCGCCTGGCAGGCGTGCCGGGCGTGATCTATGGCGACGGCGGCGCCCCGCAGAGTATCGCCCTCCAGACCAACGAGGTCGTCAACCTGATGAACCGCGGCCGGTTCCTCTCCACCGTCATCGAGCTCGACCTGGACGGCGCCAAGACCCGGGTAATCCCGCGCGAGGTTCAGATCCACCCGGTCAACGGGAAGCTTGTTCACGTTGATTTTCAAAGGGTTAGCCAGGGCTCCCGGATCCGGGTGAGCGTGCCGGTGCGGTTCGTCCACGAGGCCCTGTCGCCGGGGCTGAAGCGCGGCGGCGTGCTGAACATCGTCCGCCACGAGATCGAGGTGACCTGCCCGGCCGATGCCATACCCGAGGTGTTCGAGTTCAGCCTGGAGGGCCTGGAGATCGGGCGCTCGCTTCACATCTCGGCCATCGCGCTGCCGCCGGGCGTGAAGCCCACCATCCAGGGCCGCGATTTCACGGTGGCCACCATCGCCGGCCACCGGGTCGAGGAGGAGGGCACGCCGGGTGCGCCTGCCGCCGAGGGCGCCGTGCCGGCCCCTGCCGAGGGTGCCGCCGCCGCTCCGGCCGACGCCAAGGCGGCGGCCCCCGCCGGCAAGGACGCCGCTGCCGCCAAGCCTGCGCCCGCCGCAGCCAAGGGCGGCGACAAGGCCAAGAAGTAGCCGCCAGACGGTCGTCCTGGCCCCCAGGTCTGGTGTCAAGTCCGGTGTCAGACCCGTAGGGGGCTGACACCTTGGCCACGACGGGAAAGGTCCCATGAAGCTCCTCGTCGGCCTCGGCAACCCGGGCAAGGCCTACGCGCGCCACCGCCACAACGTGGGGTTCATGGCGATCGAGCGGATCGCCGCCCGCCACAGCCTCGGGCCCTGGAGAAAGCGCTACCACGGCCTCGTCGCCGAAGGGCCGATCGGCGGCCGCCGCGTCATGTTGCTGATGCCCCAGACCTACATGAACGACAGCGGCCAGGCCGTCGGCGAGGCCCAGCGCTACCTCAAGATCCCGGAGGCGGACATTTATGTCTTCCACGACGAGATCGATCTGGGTCCAGGCAAGCTCAAGGTGAAGGCCGGCGGCGGCAACGCCGGCCACAACGGGCTCAGGTCCATCACTGCACATGTCGGCAACGCGTATGCGCGCGTGCGCATCGGTGTAGGCCATCCGGGCTCCAGGGAGCTTGTATCCGGCTACGTCCTGCACGACTTCGCCAAGGCCGACCAGGCGTGGCTGGAGCCCATGCTGGATGCCGTTGCCGATGCGGCCGGGCGTCTCGCTGCAGGCGACGACGCCCGCTTCCTGACCGACGTCGCCCGCCGCCTGCAGGGTGCACACGGGCCTTCCTCGCGCCAACGTGGAGCTGCCGCCGCCCACACGTCCGACGATCCCGCTTCCACCGACAAGGCCGAGAAAGCCGCGACAGCGGCAGCGGGAGCGCCGCAACCGGTTGCGGATGCACCCGTCGAACCGGCCCCCGCGCGCCGGCCATCGAGCCCCGCTCCGGCTCCCGAGGCCCGCCGCGGCGGGTCGCTGGCCGACAGCCTGAAACGCTGGCTGCGCGGGCGCGGCTGAGATTGCGTGAGATGGTGAGTGGTGAGGTGTTGAGATTTGGGTCGGCACGGATGATGGCCGATGGTGGTTCGGCATCGTCGTCGGAAGGCCCACCCTCGCCACGCGCTCCAATCGCTACTCACCATCTCACCACTCACCATCTCACCTCTTCAAAAAGAGAGACCCGATGGGCTTCAAATGCGGCATCGTGGGCCTGCCCAACGTGGGCAAGTCCACCCTCTTCAACGCCCTCACCCAGACGGCCGCCGCCGAGGCCGCCAACTACCCGTTCTGCACCATCGAGCCCAACGTGGGCGACGTGGGCGTGCCCGACCCCCGCCTCGCCAACATCGCCGAGATCGCCGGCTCGGCCGAGACCATCCCGACACGTCTCACCTTCGTGGACATCGCCGGCCTGGTGCGCGGCGCCTCCAAGGGCGAGGGCCTCGGCAACCAGTTCCTGGCCCACATCCGCGAGGTCGACGCGGTGGCCTATGTGCTGCGCTGCTTTACGGACCCCGACGTGGCCCACGTCGAGGGCCGCATCGACCCCATCTCCGACGCCGAGACGGTCGAGACCGAGCTGATGCTCGCCGACATGGAGAGCCTGGAGCGCCGCCGCGAGCCACTGGCCAAGAAGGCCGTGAGCGGAGAGAAGGAGGCCAAGGCCCAAATCGCACTTCAACTGGCCCTCATCGACAAGGCGCTTGAGCTGGTGAGCGCCGGCAAGCCGGCCCGCCTCGCCAGGCTCACACCGGAGGAGGAGCGGCCCTTCCGCATGCTGCAGCTCCTCACCGCCAAGCCCGTGGTCTACGTGTGCAACGTGGACGAGGCCCACCTCGGCGGCAACGCGCTCTCCTCCGCCGTGGCCGAGCGCGCCAGGGGCGAGGGCGCCGGCTGCGTCGTCATCTGCGCCAAGCTGGAGGCCGAGCTCGCCGCCCTGGACCCCGCCGAGCGCACGGAATATCTGCGCGAGCTCGGCCTGAAGGAGCCCGGCCTCAACGCGCTGATCCGCGAGGGCTACCGCGTGCTCGACCTCATCACGTTCTTCACCGCCGGCCCCAAGGAGGCCCGCGCCTGGACCGTCACCGCCGGCGCCAAGGCCGCCAAGGCCGCCGGCACCATCCACACCGACTTCGAGAAGGGCTTCATCCGCGCCGAGACCATCGCCTACGCCGATTACGTCGCGTTGGGCGGCGAGCAGGCCGCGAAAGCGGCGGGGAAGATGCGGCTGGAGGGGAAGGAGTACGTGGTCCGCGACGGCGACGTGATGCTGTTCAGGTTTGCGAATTGAGGGCGGCAAACCGTAGGGGTGCAATCGTGCGAAAGCGCGATTGCACCGAGCCGACCGAGTCACTTGCTCCACGCCTGGTTTCGGTGCAATGCCGCTTTCGCAGCATTGCACCCTACGGATTTCGTCTGCCGCGAGCGCAAGGTCGTCGTCGAGCTCGATGGCGGCACGCACTCGAGCGACGCCGAGCTGGCCCACGACACCCGCCGCACCCACCACCTGGAGGCGCTCGGCTACCGCGTCTTCCGCATCTCCAACGACGGCGTCTACCACAACCTCGACTGCGTGCTCGACGAGCTCCTCGCCTTCCTCGAGGCCCCGCGTTGAGAGGTGCGGAGTGTGCGGCTGCCCCTCACCCCGACCTCTCCCCGTCGCCCTCGGGCCCCTTGTGGCGAGGTTCACGTGCGCGGATGGCCCGAGGGCGGCGGGGAGAGGGAGTCCCCGCGCCACAAGCTCCATCCGGTCCCCTCTCCCCGCTTGCGGGGAGAGGGTTAGGCCGAAGTTCCCGGGAGCCGGTGACGATTTTCCTTGCGCTTCAACCGGTTGGGGTTGAAGCGGGGCGGGCGGCACTGGCTACACGGCGATGGCGGCGACGAGGTCGAGGGCCTGTTGCTGCTTG
>JBIOWI010000350.1:0-12321 GCA_044868325.1 Hyphomicrobiaceae bacterium | reverse complement strand
CTAGCCCGCTTTATTCGCCATAATTGCTCGGCTGCGGTCTTGCGACAATGGGCGTGAGGCGTCGGCCGGGTTTACGGCGGTGCTCTTCGGGAACGCTCGATGGACGCGCTGGGGGTTGACGCCGGTGGCTCCTGCGGCGCTTCGGCCGCGTGCGTCATGGTCCTTGGGCGCAAAGCCGGGCCGTGACCGTGGCGAGAGCGTCGGCATGCGGCAGGTACGCGGGGAACGACAGCTTGATCCTGGTCCTGAGCTCCTCGACGCGGCAGGCGATCTTCACGAACACCGAGCGGATCGTGGCGAACGTGGCGCCGCGCCAGCGCGACCTCTTCGGCGCCGCCATCCGCACCGAATGCAGCAGCCAGTAGGCGCCCATATGCAGGAACAGGCGGAACTGGTTGGCCTGCCAGCGCGAGCACGCAGTCTTGTCGGAGCGCGTGTAGAGCTTCAGGTCCTTGATCATGTTCTCCATGCGGCCACGCGCGCAGTAGACCTTCTCGTAGAGGACCTTGGCCCGCCCCGTCAGGCTGGTGACGACGAAGCGGGCGTCGCTGCCCATCTCGGTGGCCTCGACGCGGGCGATGACCTTCTCGGTGCGGCTCCACGATCCGGCTTGGTAGGTGAGCTGGTGCATGCGGCGCACCTTCCTGGACCGGCCAGCCTCGCGACGCTCCGCGCACTGCTCGCGCCAGGGCCTGGCGATGGCGTCGAGCTTCACATTGATCGGCAGACCGAGGATGTAGTCGCAGCGCAGACGATGCAGCAAATCCAGCACTTCCGGCGCGCAGTAGTGGGAATCGCCCCGGACCAGAATGCGCACCTTCGGCCAGTGCCGGCGGATGCGGTGGATCACGTGCCAGAGCACGCGCGCGATCTCCTCGCCCGCGGGCCGCTTGCCGGGGCGCAGCAGCGACAGGATCGGCTTGCCGGAGTTGCCCTCGAAGATGACCATCGGCTGGAAGCAGTAGCCACCGGCATGCGTGTTGAACAGCGCCAGCTCCTGCTGGCCGTGCACCATGTCGTCGCTGTCGTCGATGTCGAGCACGATCGAGGTGGGCGGCTTCTCATAGCTGCGGCAGAAGAAGTCGACGTAGCCGATGCCGATGCGGTAGAGCGTGCGCGCGTCGGGGACGTTCTCCAGGCGCGAGATGGTCGGCTGGCTCGGAATGCCGTGGCCGCCCTCCGGCTCGCGGTTGCAGGCGAGCATCAGGGCCGGATCGAAGCGCAGGGCGTCGAGATCGTCCGCATCCTCATGGCCCGCCGCGATCGCCATCATGCGTGCGGTCACCATGGCGCGGTAGCTGTGGGTGACGAGCAGCTGGCAGCGCCGGTCCGGCACCGCATCGGCGACCACCGCGGCCACACCTGAGCGCAGCGCGCTCTCGCGCAAAAGGATCAGGCCGCCGTTGGAGGTGAGATTGCCGGCGTCCTGCTCGGCTGTGAGCGGCTTGCGCCGCAAGGGTGACAACCCGGGGAGAAACGGCGTAGTTTCGGTCATGACGGCGGCGATTCCGGCGGAACACGCGCACGCTCTGAGTCGACACCAGAACGTTAAGCGAATCCAACGGCGTCGTCGCCGTCCTTCGAGTCGCATCCGAAGCTAGGGCGAATAAAGCGGGCTAGCTCGCCGATCCGCCTCTTCGGCGATTTCCGGTTGCGACGGAGGTCTTTGGCTCATGTACCAATGCGGGCGGCGGCGGCCATTGACCAGCATCAACGCTCCCCGCGGGGTGCATGCGCATATGCGTCAGCGGCCTCTCTCCCCTAGCGCGCGCAGCCTTTCGAGCCACGCCTTGCGCCGCTTCTCGCTCAGGGACTCCACCATGCCGACGAGCGTCTCCCGGATCGGGCGTACGCCGATGAAGTCCAGTATGCTGCGCTCCAGGCCCTTGAGCCCGTGCGCCCCGAAATACCATCGATAGAACAGCGCCGGCATGCCCATGGTCACGACGATGCGCGCGGAGCGGCCCTTGAGCAGCGCCATCCAGAGGCGAGGATCTGAGGTCTTCGCAAAGCCGGGACGGAACACCTGCTCGAAGAAGCCCTTCAGCAGGGCAGGCATCATGCCCTGCCAAAGCGGGTAGACGACCACTAGGTGCTCGGCCCATCCGATCGCCTCCTGGGCTGCCACGATCGACGCGGGCGGCGTACCCGTCTCCCAGTCGGCGTGGGTGCGCAGCAGCGGGAAGTCCAGGTTTGCCACATCGATGCGTCTCACCTCGCGTTGGGCGGCCTCGGCGCCCGCCGCATAGGCGTCGGCCAGCGCGTGGCAGAAGCGATTCCCCGCCGGATCGGGATGGCCTTGGATGATGGTGATGCGCTGAGCCATGGTCGTTCCCGGCGTTGCTAGTGGGACATGAAAACGGGGATGGTCATGTGCGTGAGGATGTGCCGGGTCGCGCCGCCGAGCACGAGCTCGCGCAGGCGCGAATGGCCATAGCAGCCCATCACCAGGAGGTCGGCGCGATGCTCGATGGCGCTGTTGAGCAGCGTACGCCCGACGTTGCCGTCGCTCGTCCCTTCCACGGCCTCGCAGGTTACACCATGGCGGGCGAGCGCCGCGGTGAGATGGGTGGCCGCAAAGTCGTGCGGGGCTTCGCCCTCGGTGGGCGCATCGAGGGAGAGCACCTTGACGGCCTTGGCACGCTGCAGCAGCGGCAGGGCATCGAACGCCGCTCGGGTAGCTTCGCGCCGGCCGTCCCAGGCAACCACGACCGTGGTGCCAATCTGCGAATGGATGCCCTCGTTGGGAACGGTCAGCACCGGACGCCCGCCTTCGACGGCCAGCCGATCTCCGATATCGGCCCAACGCGACTCCGACCAGCGCGGATCCCGCTGCGCGACGACGACGAGGTCCGCGCCGCTGGCGTGGCGCCCGGCTACGTCTGCAACTGCTGCGCTGCCGGCGTCCTCCTCACACCATTCGGCGGTGAGACTGCGGCCTTGAACGGCTGCCTCGAGAGCGGCCTTCATTTCCGGGTTGTGGCGGCGATACGCCTGGGCGCGCTCGTCGATGACCAGCGTGTCGGGAGTGCCGGGCACGCCTGCCGGAAGGACGCATACCTGGGGTGAGACGGAGAGTCCGATCAGGTGCGCCTGAAACTTCTCCGCGACCTCCACGGCAGCACCCACGAGGCGCGTGACGCGCCTCTTGTCGGCGCAGTGAACGAGGATCGTCTTGTAGCTCATCGCAAACCTCGCGTCGGCAGTAGCTCCCTCCCGTGCTGCAAGAGATCTAAATGCTGCGAGGCCGGAGCAAATTGATACCGATCAATGGTTCCACGCCACGCGGGAAGTGCGCTGTCCTTGTGGTCGAAGCGCCTGGAGCGCGGCGTCGGGTCCAAATGAAACTCGGCTACGCGGGGGCGTGCGCGGAGCCTGCAAGGCTTGCCGCCCGGGTGGCATGATCTTGGCGCAACTCACGGCGGAGCGGGTTGGCGGTGGCCCGCTCGGCGCAGATTTGGCGCTAACGGCAGATGAGCACTGGCACCGGGCTGAGGTTCACGACCTTGCTGGCTTGGCTGCCCAGCAGGAGCCTGGCGAGCCCGCTCCGGCCGTGCGACGCCATCACGATCAGGTCGCACGCCTGCGCTTGCGCCACCTCGATAATGCCCTCGGCAGGATGGCGCTCCTTCACCTGCAGGGTGGCGCAGCGGACACCCTGCTTCTTTGCCTCCTCGCCCACCGACCACAGGATGCGATTGGCCACGGCGGCCATGCGCTCCTCATAGTCGGCGACCGGATTGCGCATCTGCGATTCCGCCAGCGCCGCCATCGACAGCGCATCCCACGGCTCGGTCACGGTCACGACGGTTGCCTTGGCGTTCTGGGCTTTGGCGAGCGCGAGCCCCTGAGCAACGGCCTTGTCGGCCAGCTCCGACGCATCGGTTGCGATCAGGATGTGCTTGAACATGATGACCTCCAAAGCCCTCTGCTTGCGTGGCAAGTCCAATAGAACGAAAGGCGGTGGAGGGAGTTGACGCGCATCAAAAGCGTCAAAGCTTTGGGACCAAAGCGGGTCGCACGGGTGTAGCGACGATGAGCACCGGCACGGTCTGCATCAGGTCACGATCGTTCAGCTCATCGCTCCTCCTATTTGAGCGACTGGATGTAGGCAATGACATCCTTGATCTCACTTAGCTCGAGAGGAATGGCTGGCATGGGATGTCGTGGCGTCATGATGATAGCTTGCAAGCTTTCGGGCGTTCGGTAGGGCCGGTCTGCGAGGGCCCTGAAGCTCGGCACATCGGTTCCCTGCACGGTGCTGCCCTGCCGGCCGTCGATGGCGTGACAGCCGGCACAGACGCGCTCGGCGATTTCCTTCCCCCGAGCGACCGTTGCCTGTGTCTGGCCGTGCGCCGGCAGGCCGGCGAGCCCCAGCACGGCCGCAACCGGCAACGCGGACAACAGCATTCGATGGGTCTTCATCGCTTCTCGATCCTTCCTCGGTCTTCCTTGCGTTCTCTCCCCCGCCTCCTCTTGATGAACTGCAGCCGCGCACAGGACGGCTTGGCTGGTTGGCTCCCTGGGTAGACGACTAGCGCCAGCCTTAGCGCCCGCAGTCGGGGCTCGGCTCGTCTCCGATCCCGATGGCCGTTCCGGTTGGCCCTCGCTTGCGACCCAACTAGTCGGGACCTCGGTGGATGGCGTTGATCTCCATCAATGGCATGGGCTGAGTGCCGTCCGTCGGAGGCTGGTGCCGCAGGGTGGCGCGGGGGCGGGGGCTTACGCAGGCCCATTCGGGACGCGCCCGGGATTGGAAACGGCGAACCACCTCCCGATGAGCACAGTCGCCATCCTTCCGAGGACCATTGAAGCGAGGCTCGTGGCGAGCACGACAGCCCAGGCGCGTGCGTCCGGGCTCGTGAGCTTGAGAACGTCGGGCAGGGGCGGCACGTAGCAGGCCGCAGCAATGAGGCCGAGACAAACGAGCACCGCGCCCCACACATAGGGGTTGCGGGTCACATCGTTGATGAGCAGCGGTTGACCGGGATCGGCCATGTTGAACACGTGCCAGATCTGGGCCATGGCAAGCGTCAGAAACGACACGGTGACGATAGCGGTGCCCTCCAGCGTCATCACATCGCGGGCCAGCACCATGGCGCTGAGCGTGGCAAGCATCATGATGAGTCCTTGGGCCACGATCAGGGTCCACAGCCGTGGGGTGACGATTGGCTCCCGCGGATCGCGGGGCGGGCGGCGCATCACGTCCTGGCCGCCTTCGCCCATGGCCAGCGCGAAGGCCGGAAACACGTCCGTCACCAGGTTGAGGAACAGGATCTGTAGCGGCAGCAACGGTAGCGGCAGGCCGACGGCCACCGCAATGCCCACCACCATCACCTCGCTCAGGTTGCAGGCGAGAAGATACATGACGAAACGGCGGATGTTGGCGAAGATGACACGGCCTTCGCGGATGGCCGCGACGATGGTGGCAAACGCATCGTCGCGCAACACCATGGCCGCCGCCTGGCGCGCGACCTCGGTTCCCCGCTGGCCCATGGCGACGCCGATGTCGGCCTTCCGCAACGCCGGCGCGTCGTTGACGCCGTCGCCGGTCATGGCCACGACCTCGCCGGCGGCCTGATATGCCGACACCAGGTCGAGCTTTTGGCTGGGGCTTACCCTGGCCAGTACGTCGGCATGCCGGACATCGGCGGCAGAGAGCTTTCTGCCGTTTACCAGCGCCCGCCCTTCAATCACTTGCGGCTCGCTCCCCAGCGAGACCGAGCGGGCGATGCTGGCCGCGGTCACGGCATGGTCGCCGGTCACCATGATGACTCGGATGCCGGCGCCGCGGCATGCAGCGATGGCTTCCTGAACGTCAGCGCGCGGCGGATCGTGCAGGCCGACGAGGCCGAGCAGAGTAAGGTCGCCATAGGGATCTGCCGGCCGCGCCGGCACCTCACGTTCGGCGATCGCCAGCACGCGCAGGCCTTGCTGCCCGAGCTCCTCGACCTTCGCCCTGAGCAGCTCATGCTGTTCTCGATCGAGCGGACTATCGCCTTGCGGCCCGGCAAGGCGGGTCGCGTGCGCCAGGACTCCTTCGGGCGCACCTTTCACGGCGACCAGAAAGCCTTCCCCGCAGCAATGCACCGTTGCCATCATGCGGGTGTCGCTGTCGAACGGCTGCCGGGCAACCTCTGGGCAGTCGCGGAGGAGCTGAGAGCGCTCCAGTCTCGCGCGATGGGCGGCTTGCAGGAGCGCGACCTCCAGCGGATCGCCGCTGTCCGGCTGCTCGGCAGTCTTCAGCGCGGCGTCGTTGCACAGGGCTGCCGCCCGGAGGAGACGCAGCGCGGGTGCTGGCAGGGCGTCCGCACCATTCATCTCCCGGTCCTCCATGATGGCATCGCCGGCCGCGGTCACCAACCGATGAACGGCCATACGGTTCTCGGTGAGCGTGCCGGTCTTGTCCGTGAGGATGACGGTGGTGGCACCCAGCGTCTCGACCGCCGACAGGCGCTCGATCAGCGCGTTCTTGCGGGCCATACGCCACATGCCGCGCGCCAGCGCCAGCGTCGCCACGATCGGCAGCCCCTCGGGGATGGCGGCCACGGCTAGCGCGATCGCCGCTTCGACCATCAGCATCGGGGATTGTCCCTGGAGGATGCCGATCGATGCCACCGCCGCAGCGATGAGGAGCGTAACGACCACCAGATGGCGGGAGAGCCGGGCTAGGATCTTGGTCAGGGGCGAGTCTTCCGGTGCGGCTGCGGCAGCGAGCCTGGCGACCTGACCGAGCTCGGTGTTCATCCCGGTCGCCGTCACCACGGCGACAGCGTTACCGCGCGTCACCGCCGTGCCCTTGTGGAGCATCGGCGAGCGGTCACCGATTGCGGCGTCAGCGACAACAGGAGCCGGCGACTTCTCGACCGGGACCGACTCGCCGGTCAGTGCCGACTCGTCGACCGAGAGGTTGGCCGCGGTCACCAGGCGCGCATCGGCGGTGGCCACGTCGCCGGCCTCGACCAGCACGATGTCGCCGGGCACCAATTCCTCCGAGTTCACCACCAGCACGCGGTCCTCGCGGCGCACGCGTTGCAGGCGGGTGCCGATCCTGCGCAACGCCTCCATGGAGCGCTGGGCCTTGAGCTCGGTGACGAAGCCTACAGCCGTGTTGAGCCCCAGCACCACCAGGATGGCGAAGGCCTCCTGCCAATCACCGAAGGCGCCGGCCAATGCGGCGGCCGCCGCCAGGAGCGCCACAACGGAGCTTTGCACCTGATGCACCAGGATCGCCGCGGCGGATTTGGGAGGCTGCAGGTCGAGGGTGTTGCGGCCGAAGGCGGCCTGGCGCGCGCATACCTGTTCGTCATCGAGCCCCCCGTCGGGCGAGACCTGGAGCGCGGCGAGAACGTCGGCCGGCGGCAGCGCATGCGGCGAGGCGGGGGCAGCCGCGGGTGATAGATCGGCTTGGCCACCTTTGACGGGGCCGGCGGGCTTTCCCATGTCTCTCATCTTAGCGGCTCACGAAGATCGTGGATGGACGCCGGTCAACGTGCGGATAACGCCAACGTGATCATTGACCATACTCAATGGCCGCATAGCTGGTGGGCGCACATGGTTTGACCGTGATCAAGGCACAGGCGCCACGTGTGTTGAACAAGGTCCCACCGGGGGTTTGCCGGTGATGCCCAGAACGAGACGAGAGATGGCCGAGCGTCCAGCTTCTCTGATCGCGGAACACGACCAGAGTCCCAGTGGAGCTACTGCACCCGAGGCAGCGATGCGCGGAGCGGCGCCGTCGCCGGGGATGTCGACGGCGCTTCCCGCCTTTCAGGCCGCAGACGCAGCCCAGCCACGGCTCGACGCGCGCCGTGAGTGTGACGACGACCCCTCGAACCGCCTTGCCGAGGCGCTGGACCGCGCGTTCACCTACGTTCTCTCTCGCGCGACGTTGGGACTGTCGCCCGCAGCGCTGGCGGAGGCCTACTTCGACTGGACGGTCCATCTGGCGGCGGCGCCGGGCAAGCAGTTGCAGCTCGCCCAAGAGGGCCTCCGCAAGATGCTCAGGTTCTGGCACTACGCGGCCACCTGCGCGCTGCGGCAACGGCCCGGCGGCGTCTGCATCGAGCCGCTGCCCAACGACAAGCGCTTCAGCGCCGACGCGTGGCGAGCCTGGCCTTTCAACGCCATCCACCAGGCATTCCTGCTCCAGCAGCAGTGGTGGCACAACGCCACGACCGGCGTGCGCGGCGTCAGTCAGCAGCACGAGCGCGAGGTGGAATTCGCCACGCGGCAGATCCTCGACGTCTTTTCGCCTGCCAACTTCGTGCTGACGAATCCGGAGGTGCTGGCGAAAACGCAAGCTGAGGCCGGGCAGAACCTGGTGCGCGGCTTCTGGAACTTCGTCGAGGATTGGGAGCGCACCATCAATGGTCGCAAGCCGGTGGGTGCCGAAGCCTTCAAGATCGGCGAGAACCTCGCCTTCTCACCCGGCAGGGTGATCTTCCGCAACCGGCTGATCGAGCTGATCCAATACGCGCCGGCCACCGACAAGGTGCGGCCCGAGCCGGTGCTGATCGTACCGGCGTGGATCATGAAGTACTACATCCTCGATCTCACCCCGGAGAAGTCGCTCGTAAAATACCTGGTGGAGCAGGGCTTCACCGTGTTCATGATCTCCTGGCGGAACCCCGGTCCCGAGGATCGCGACCTCTCGCTGGAGGACTACCGGATGCTCGGCATCGACGCAGCGCTCGAAGCTGTGAGGAGCGTCGTTCCCGACGCGCAGGTGCATGGCGTCGGCTATTGCCTGGGCGGCACCTTGCTCGCCATTGCCGCCGCGGCGCTCGCCGGCAATAGCCGCGATCCCTTCAAGACACTGACCTTCCTAGCGGCGCAGGTCGACTTCGAGGAGGCCGGCGAGCTGACCCTGTTCATCAACGAGAGCCAGGTGTCGTTCCTGGAGGACATGATGTGGCAGCAGGGTGTGCTCGATGCCAGCCAGATGGCGGGCGCCTTCCAGATGCTGCGTTCCAACGACCTGATCTGGTCGCGCGTGATCCACGACTACCTGATGGGGGAGCGCGCAGCGATGTTCGACCTGATGGCCTGGAACGCCGATTCGACCCGCATGCCCTATCGCATGCATTCCGAGTATCTGCGGCAGCTGTTCTTGGATAACGATCTGGCCGAGGGGCGCTATCGCGTGGACGGGAAGCCGATCGCGCTCACCCATATCCGCGCCCCGGTGTTCGCGGTCGGCACCGAGACCGACCACGTGGCGCCGTGGCGCTCGGTGTTCAAGCTGCACCTGCTGCTGGACACCGACGTGACGTTCCTGTTGACGAGCGGCGGCCACAACGCCGGCATCGTGTCGGAGCCCGGCCGGTCCGGGCGGCGCTACCGCGTGCGCGAGAAGAGCGAGCAGGACCACTATCTCGATCCGGACGCCTGGATGCGCGACACGCCCATCCAGCAAGGCTCGTCGTGGCCTGCGTGGGCGAGTTGGCTCGCGGCGCGGTCCGGAACACCGGTGAGCCCTCCCGCGGTCGGAGGGTCCGGACTCAGGCCGCTGGCCGACGCCCCCGGCACGTACGTCCTCGAACCGTAGGCTCCCGAAGGAGTTATCGCCATGAGACCGATCCGAACCTGGGTGCTGATTGCCGACGCCGCCCGGGCGCGCGTCTTCGAGAACACAGGCAAAGGCACGGGTCTGACGATCGTGCAGGACATGACCCTGGATGCGGAGTTGCTGCCCAGCCATGAGCTCGGCTCCGATCGGCCGGGACGCAGCTTCGACTCCGTCGGCAGCGGGCGGCACGCCATGGAGAGCCCGTCGGACCTCCATCGCGAGCAGAAGCGGCAGTTCGCGCGCCGCATTGCGGAGGCGCTCGAAGAGCAGCAGGCGACCAAGAGCTTCGACCGTCTGGTGCTGGTGGCTCCACCAGTGACCATGGGTGACTTGCGCGCGGCGTTGCCGGACAAGGTCAAGGCCGTCGTTGCGGCAGAGGTGGTCGCCGACCTGACCAAGACATCTGTGAGCGAGCTCCCCGCGCATCTCGCGACTCACGTTGCGCTGTAGTCGGCGGAGCACGTCGCTTGGCCGAGCACGCCCACACCCGCGAGGCAATCCGCCAGCGGCTCTCTGAGGCCCGGCGGCCGAGCTACCTGCGCGACTGGGTCTACGGCGGCATCGACGGTGCGGTCACGACCTTTGCGGCGGTGAGCGGCGTTGCCGGGGCGCAGCTGTCCTCGCGGGTGATCATCATCCTAGAGCGGTTTCTGGTTGATGTGAATCGGATCGGCTGAGTGGGGGATTCCCACGGGCACGCAAATCAGATTCGAGTACTCCGTCGGCAGCGGCGGAGGGCGACCATGGCGAAGGGCTACTCGACGGACTTGCGCGCGCGTGCGGTGCGGCTGGTCGAGGAGGGAGAGAGCCGGCGGGAGGTGGCGCGTCTGCTCAGTCTCGCCCCCTCGACGGCGGTGCGCTGGCTCGACCGCTGGCACAGAACGGGTAGCGTCGCGGCGAAGCCCGGCACCGGTCACAGCCGCTCGCCACTCAAGGCGCACGCGGAGTGGCTGCTCGATCTGGTGGAGAAGGAGCCCGACCTGACGCTCGAGGAGATCCGCGACAGGCTCCGCCGCGAGAGGAAGCTCAAGGTCGCCGTCAGCTCCATCTGGCGCTTCTACGACCGCCACGAAATCACGCTCAAAAAAAAGTCCTCCACGCGGCCGAGCAGGATCGACCCGATGTCGCCGCCGCACGTGGGGAGCTGAAGGCCGAGCAGCGTGCGCTGAAGCCCTCGCGTCTCGTGTTCATTGACGAGACTGCGGTGACGACCAAGATGACCAGGCTCTACGGCCGCGCTCCGAGGGGCCAGCGGTTGGTTGCCAAGGTGCCCCACGGCCACTGGAAGACGCTGACGCTCGTGGCGGCCCTGCGCATCGATGGCGTCACAGCGCCTTACGTGATCGACGGCGCAATGGATGGCCCGTCCTTCCTGGCCTATGTCGAGCAGATCCTCGTGCCGACCTTGAAAAAAGGCGACATCGTCTTCATGGACAACGTGCGCACCCACAAGGTCGTGGGGGTGCGCGAGGCGATCGAGGCCGCCGGTGCACGGTTGCGCTATCTCCCGGCCTACTCCCCCGACCTCAATCCCATCGAGAATGCCTACGCCAAGATCAAGTCGCACCTGCGCAAGGGCGCCGCCCGCACCGTCGACAAGCTCTGGAAGCTGGTCGGACGGACCGTGAAGGCGATTGCGCCATCCGAATGCGCCAGCTACTTCAGGCACGCAGGCTATCGCGCCTGATCCACATCAGCTGGAATCTGCTCTAGGCTTGGCGAACCTGCTCGCCGACGGCTTCTCCATGGCAGCCGGCAACTACAGCGGGACCAAGACCGAGATCGATGATCGCCGGCGCCTGACCGAGGTCGAGAAGCGCCATATCGCGCTGTTCCCTGAGGGCGAGCGCGAGGAGATCCGGCAAATCCTGGCTGCCAAAGGGTTGAGCGGTTCAAGCCTGGAGGACGCCGTGGCCGCGGTCACGGCGAACAAGGAGACCTGGATCGCCACCATGCTGGCCGAGGAGTATGGGCTGGCGGCGTCGGTGCGCTCCCCGCTCCTGGCCGGCGCTCAGACGTTCCTGGCCTTTGTGCTGTGCGGCGCCATCCCGCTGCTGCCGTACCTGCTTGGGCTGGCTTCGCCGCTGGCCTGGGCCACGGGCCTCACGGCGTTGGTGTTCTTCGTGATCGGCTCGGCGAAGAGCCTGTGGTCGCTCGACCATTGGACGCGATCAGGACTCGAGACGCTGGTGATCGGGCTCGGAGCTGCATCTGTGGCCTACCTCGTCGGCCATCTCCTGCGCGGCCTTGGCGCGCCTGCGAGCTGAAGCCTGACGGGTGGACCTCAACCGGCACTACCCGATGTGTCCGTGGACCTGCGCTACCGCATCTTTATTTCAGCTTGGCGTCTTCGCGTCAGCGACGAACGTACCCCAGCCCTGATGATAGATGGCTTGGGGGGTTCTAAACTAAGCCGTGTACTCTATAGAGCCGCCCCGCGCCGCCATCGCAAGGCTCAACGGTGCCCGCCCTCACCGCCCACGTCTGTTGCTTGCATCACAACAGAAATGTTGTTCTCCGCTAGAGCCTTACCGTCTTCTGTGACCCTGAATGGACGTCGATCACGTGCCACCTCAGGCCGTGTCCGGGAAAGGGATGTCACAGATTGCGGCGCCGCCTCGTCCTTGTTTGTCGGGTCCTTTCAGTGAGGCTTGACGCCTATGCACCATCATCCCGGCGTTCGACGCGTCCATCGCATATCGGCAGCGCTTCTTGGCGCGTTCGTGTTGCTGCATTTTGCCAACCATCTC
>JBIOWI010000349.1:0-2911 GCA_044868325.1 Hyphomicrobiaceae bacterium | reverse complement strand
TCCTTGACGAGCCACTTGGCGAGCTTGCCCTCCTCCATGGTGGGCGACAGCGCGGGCATCAGGACTTCCGTGGGCATCTCGGATCGATCTCTATCGGCTGCGTGCGGGGTCCGCCCCCATCCATGCGATTTCTGTCGGCGTCCACATGGCCTTGCGCCGGGCGATGCGCTGCTCCGCCGTCTCGCCGTCGTAGATCCTGGGCTCTCCCGCGCGATCCTTGAACTCGGGAACGGCAAGGCCGCGCACGTTGAGGACGGACCAGACCTTCTCGCCATCCTCGATAATGACACCCGCGTACATGCCGCAGCGGTTGCAGATCAGGCTCATGCCGGTCCGTGTCTCGAACCGGTACCACGACAGGGCTGCGCCATCGATCTCGAACCGCGTGCGCCCGGCGGAGTCGCTGACGGTCTTCGCCCCATGGCGCATGCAGAACGAGCACTGGCAGGCGCGCACCTCCAGCTCGGCCGCCGGTTTGGACGTACGAAGCGTTGCGCGAATGGCGCCGCAGTGGCAGGAACCTTCGTATTGCAGGACATCAGCCATAGGCCGTCACCTCCGCGCCGTGGGCGGCGCTTCTGGACTGCCAGCGGTAGAAGAAGGTGAGATAGGCAAGCGCCAGATAGACGCCGAGAGCGGTGATCCAGCCGACGATGACGCCGGCATCCTGCATCGACAATCCTCCCGGCAGTGTTACGAGCAAGGGGTTGCGCAGCGCCTCCACCGCGATGGCGGGCGACGGCAGCCTCGCCCAGGCCGCGAACAGCTCCTCCTGCACGCGTTGCTGGATCAGGGCGGAGCCGCCCAGGAACACGAGGCCGATGGACAGCAGCAAGAAGGCCAGCAGCCTGAGCGACAGGGGCGCGCGATTGAGGAAGAAGAACAGGCCGGCAATGTAGGCTGAGGCTATCGCGAAGAACATCGAGAACACGCCCACCACCACCTGGATGGAGCCGATGAGCGCCTGCATGAGCTCTGCTTCCGACACAGCGTCAATCCTTCGCGCGGTCTGCTGTCAAGCTTACTCCAGTGGAGGAGTGAAGGGCGTGTGGGCGCTCGCGGCACCGCCACTGGCTGGTCGGGCGCAGAGTGCTAGGCTCGCTCACCGCCGCTTCCTCTTCTTTTTCATGGCTGCTGCGCGGGGTCGAGTTCGCTCCGGTGGCCGAGGCGCCAATGTCCACAGCAGGTCCAGTGAAAAGCTGAGTTCGGTAAAGGGCGCTGCGGCCACCTGAGCGTTGTCGCGGAAGACATCGAGCAGCAGCCACTTGCTATCGCTAAGCTCGTAAACCTCCAGCATCTTGAGCAGCGGACTGATGTACCAGACATGGCCCACGCCAGCGGCGGCGTAGATCAGCCGCTTGTCGCCGCGATCATAGCTCTCCGTTGACGGCGAAAGCACCTCGCACGCCCAGTCGGGTGCAACCTCGATCCATGCCGTCTCCGGCAGTTGCGGCAAGCGTTCGAGGCGCCACGCCGCTATGTCGGGGACGGCGATGTGTTCGCCAAGGTGCAACTCCGGCTCCATCAAAAACACCCATCCACCCGGCCCCCGACGCCCAAATCGAAAGGCGGAGCGAGTATCCCGTAAAGCCGGCCAGCGGCGTGCGCATACCGGGGCGCAGGCCTTGGATGGGTCACGAGCTGGCCGAACAGGATCTCGGCTACGAGAGGTTCGGGAACCGCGAGCAAATCCTCGTAGGTTGCAGAGCGTCTTGCAGCTTGAACCATCGCGCGCCTCATGGGCTCCGTTCCTTACGGGCTACTTGTAGCACACGGCCTTGGCTGCCTCGATCACCTGGGCGGCGCTCGGCAGGGCGAGGCGCTCCAGGTTGGCGGCGTAGGGCATGGGCACGTCGGCACCGGTCACCTTGGCCGGCGGCGCATCGAGCCAGTCGAAGGCCTGCATGGCAACCTGAGCGCAGATCTCGGAGCCCACCGAGCACACGGGCCAGGCCTCCTCGACGGTGACGATCCGGTTGGTCTTCCTGACGGAGGCGATGACGGTCTCCAGGTCGAGGGGGCGCAGCGTGCGCAGGTCGATCACCTCGGCCTCGATGCCTTCCTTGGCCAGCTCGACGGCGGCCTCCAGCGCGTAGACCATGCCGCGGGCGAACGAGACGATGGTGACATCGGTGCCGGCGCGGGCGATGCGGGCCTTGCCGATGGGCACCAGCCAGTCCTCGCCCTTGGGCACCGGTCCGGAGCTGCCGTAGAGCACCTCGTTCTCCAGCACCAGCACGGGGTTGGGATCGCGGATCGCCGCCTTCAGCAGGCCCTTGGCGTCGGCCGGCGTGGAGGGCGCCACCACCTTCAGGCCCGGCACGTGCGCGTACCAGGCCGAGTAGCACTGGCTGTGCTGGGCGGCGACGCGGGCGGCAGCGCCGTTGGGACCGCGGAACACGATGGGGCAGTGCACCTGCCCGCCGGACATGTAGAGCGTCTTGGCGGCCGAGTTGACGATCTGGTCGATGGCCTGCATGGCGAAATTCCAGGTCATGAACTCGACGATCGGCTTGAGGCCCGCGAACGCCGCGCCAACGCCAACGCCGGCGAAGCCCTGCTCTGTGATGGGCGTGTCGATCACGCGCGATGGCCCGAACTCCTCGAGCAGGCCCTGGCTCACCTTGTAGGCGCCCTGGTACTGCGCCACCTCCTCGCCCATCAGGAACACGCTCTTGTCGCGGCGCATCTCCTCGGCCATGGCGTCGCGCAGCGCCTCGCGCACCGTCATCGTCACCATCTCGGTGCCGGCCGGAATGTCGGGATCGGCGGCCACCTCCATCTTGGGCGCTGCCGGAACCGCGGCAGCTTCCTTCTTGGCGCTCGGCTCCTGCTCGGGCTCGCGCGCCTTGACACCCGGCTCACCTGAAGCCTGCGCCGGCTCGCCGGCCTTCGCTTCAGCGGGCGCTTC
>JBIOWI010000348.1:0-3462 GCA_044868325.1 Hyphomicrobiaceae bacterium | reverse complement strand
CCAGAGGGGCTGACACCAATGTGAGTGGATGGCGATCACGGTTGCTGGCACGGCGCTTGCCGTCTAAGCCGTCCGGCACGGGGGCGTTGGGGGATTAAAGACCGGGACCGGAATGCACAACGTCACGTTGGCTCAAATTGCCCTCTTCCTCGCTGCAGCGGTGGTTGCCGCCCCGCTGGCCAAGCTGCTGCGCGTGGGCAACGTGCTCGGCTATCTGCTGGTCGGCGTGCTGATCGGACCCGGGGTGCTGGGCCTGGTTCCCGACGTGGACTTGGTGCTGCACTTCGCCGAGTTCGGCGTGATCATGCTCCTGTTCGTGATCGGACTGGAGCTGCGGCCGAAGCGCCTGTGGGCCATGCGCTCGACCATCTTCGGCCTGGGCAGCGCGCAGGTGGCGATCTCGGGTGTCGTGCTGGCCGCCGCGGCCATGGCCTTTGGGCTCGCCTGGCAGGCGGCCCTGTTCGCCGGTCTCGCCCTGTCGCTCTCCTCCACCGCGTTCGCGTTGCAGGTGCTGGAGGAGAAGGGCGAGCTGGCCCTGCGCCACGGCCGCCAAGCCTTCGCCGTGCTGCTGTTCCAGGACATCGCCGCCATCCCGCTGATCGCCCTGGTGCCGCTGTTCGCGGTCACTACGGCAGCAGCGAAGCCGTCCATGGAGATCGGGGCGGCAGTGAAAGCCATCGTCGTCATCCTGGCGGTGGTGGTCGTGGGCCGGTACCTGCTCAACGGGATGTATCGTTTGGTCGCCCGCACGCGGGTGAAGGAGGCGATGACGGCGAGCGTGCTCCTCACCGTGGTCGGCGTGACGCTGGTCATGCAACTGGCCGGCCTGCCGGCCTCGCTCGGCGCCTTCCTGGCCGGCGTGTTGCTCGCCGACTCCGACTACCGGCACGAGATCGTGGCCGACATCGCCCCGTTCGAAGGGCTGCTGCTCGGCCTGTTCTTCACCGCCATCGGCATGTCGCTCGACCTCGGCCTGATCGTGCGCGAGCCCAGCCTCGTGCTGGGCATCGTCGCCGGCCTGCTGGCGATCAAGGCCTTCATCCTGTTCGCCCTGGGGCGCCGGATCGGCCTCGAGGCGGGACCGGCGCGGCGCCTCGCCCTGGTCCTGTCGCAGGGTGGCGAGTTCGCCTTCGCCCTATTCGCGGCCGGAGGGGCGGCGGGCGTGCTGGAGAGATCGGTGGCCGACCTGCTCTCGGTTGCCGTGACCCTGTCCATGGCCGCAACGCCGCTCCTCCTGGCGCTCGATGAGCTGCTGGCGCCCAAGGCGGCCCCGCAGCGCGCCTTCGACGAGATGCCCAAGAAGGACGGCCACGTGGTGGTCGCCGGCTTCGGCCGCTTCGGCCAGATCGTCGCCCGCGTCCTGACGGCCAAGCGCATCCCCGTCACGGCGCTGGATTCCGACCCCGAGCAGGTGGACTTCGTGCGCAGGTTCGGTGCGCAGATCTATTACGGGGACGCCAGCCGGCCTGAAATTCTGGAAGCGGCGAGAACCGGCAAAGCGCGTGCATTCGTACTCGCCATCGACGATGTCGAGGCGTCGCTGCGCACCGCCCGCATGGTGCGCCGCAACTATCCGCACGTGCCGATCTATGCGCGCGCCCGCGACCGCCGGCATATTCATCAGCTGATGGACGAGGGCATCCAGATCATGCGGCGCGAGACGTTCATGTCGGCGCTGGATCTCACGCGGGAGGTGTTGCGCGGGCTCGGCCTGCCGGAGCGGGAGGTACGCTATACGGCGGATGCGTTCCAGGCCATGGACCGGCGACGGCTTTACGAGGACTACAAGCATTACACGGACCTGGAGAAGGTGGGGGAGCGCGCCAAGAGCTACGCCCAGGAGCTCGAGGAGCTGTTCGCCAAGGATGCAGAGGAGCACGCCAAGCTGCCCGCCAAGCTGACGGATGGGCCGGCAAAGGTGTGAGGCATGGGACTATTGGTGACGATGGGACACCGGGGGAGACGGCGATGATCACGCGACCACGATCGGCGAGTCTGCGCGGCGTGTCGGCGTTTGGCGCCCTCCTCGTCCTGGCGCCGCTCGTGCCGACGGCGGCCTCGCAGAGCGCGCCACCGGCGAAAACCGCTGCCACCGCCGCGGTGAAGCCCAACGCTCCCGCCAAACCCCCTGCCGCGGCCGCCAAGCCTGCGCCCAAACCTGCCGCGGCGACCAAGCCCACCACGAGGAGCGGTAAGGCTGCCCCCGCCGCGAAGTCTGCCGCCGCCGCAAAGCCCGCTACTCCACCGCCGGTCACCGCCGACGGCGCGCCGAGCAAGCTTGCGTCCGAGCTGGCCCAGCGCCTCACCCCGGCGCAGCAGGAGGCCTATCTCGCCTACCGCGATGCGCGCGCCGCCTTCGATCTGCAGCAGCGTGCCTACTGGCGCAAGGTGGACGCCAAGCGCGACGCTCGCAGGGCACGGCGCCTGCTCGGCCAGGCGCTCACGGCCGACGACTACGTGACGGCCTTTCCGCCGAAGTACCAGGGGCCGGAACTGGCGCCCGAGATCTCCAGGATCGTGACCGAGGTGAAGCCCCCGCCGCCCGAGCGTCCGCTGCCGAGCGTCGCCGATTTTCTGACGCATGCAAAGACGGAGTTCGGGTTCGTGCCGAAGCGGGCCACCGAGCGGGAGTTCAAGACGAGCTACGCCATCGAGGCGCTCAAGGTCGGCCTCACGAAAGATCAGGTGGTGCGAGTCTACGCGCTGGAGACCGGCGGGCAGGGCACCTACGACATGCAATCGGGCATCAATCCCGTCACCCGCCAGGGCAAGCCCATCTCGTCCGCCCTCGGCTACGCCCAGCTCCTGCACGCCAACACCACCGGCGAGTTGGTCAAGCACGGCGAGGACTTCGCCCGGCGCCTCACGGCCATGGCCGGGGCGCCCGGCACCATGCCCGCGCGTGCGGCGGAGCTGAAGGCCAAGGCCGCCATCGTGCGCAAGATGCTGCGCATGGCCCGCTCGGTGCCCAACGAGTGGAGCGCCCACCAGCGTTTCGGCATGACGCCCGCCGGCCTCGGCATCCACACCCTCAGCCTGGATGCCGACCTGGGGCCGTGGATCCAGGTGCTGAAGCTCAAGTCGCTCAAGGACACCGCCGCCCGCCACGGCCATGCCGACCTCACCGGCGCCGAGATCGAGCTGATGAACCTCGCCGGCCCCGGCACCGGGCTGGAGATGATGACGCCGGTCGGCCGCCAGATCCCGACACCCAACTTCTTCAGCGAGGGCGGCTACTCCCGCAACCCGGTTGTGCGCGACAAGACCGCGGCAGAGCTGCTGGTCGCCCTGGAGAGCCGCATGGAGGTGCACCTCAAAAAGCCCGGCGCCGTCGAGTTCGCGCAGATCTTCGACGAGGTGGCGCGGCAGAAATAGGACACCTCGCGGGATTCGCAGAGGTTGCCCCGCGGCGGAATATGGCTTTGAAATCGCTACAAATCTGACACACAGGCAATTGGAGGA
>JBIOWI010000347.1:0-3625 GCA_044868325.1 Hyphomicrobiaceae bacterium | reverse complement strand
CGAATGGCGCGCGCTCAAGGTGCCGCATGTCGACCTCGCTCCCGTCGTCATGGATCACGGCCGCGCCGCCGACCTGATCATCGCCGGGCAGACCGACCCCGACTGGGATCTGTCGCCCCTGATGGACTTCCCCGAGCGGCTGGCACTGGAAAGCGGCCGCCCCGTTCTCGTCGTGCCCTACGTCGGCCGCTATGCCGAGGTGGGTCGCAACGTTGTCATCGCCTGGAAGGCCGGGCGCGAGGCGGCGCGCGCCGTGTTCGACGCGTTGCTCTTCCTCCTGGCCGCAAAGACGGTGCACATCCTGGAGATCAAGGAGCACGGCGACGAGCGCCCCGCGCTCGCGCCCGATACCTCGATCGCCGCCGCGCTGGCCCGGCATGGCCTCAGGCCCAGCGTCCACACGTCTACCCTGGGCGACATCGGCATCGGCGACGAGATTCTCTCGCGCCTTGCTGACCTGGGCGCGGACCTGCTGGTGATGGGCGCTTACGGCCATTCGCGCATGCGCGAGCTTGTGTTCGGTGGCGCGACCCGCCACATCGCGCGCCACATGACGGTGCCGACGCTGTTCTCGCACTGAGGCAAGCCGGGTAGGCGGTCTTGCCGTCGCGGCAGCCGTTGATCCATGTCAAGGCTTGTGACCCTGCCCCACGGTGAAGTTCCCTGCCCTTCGTCTCGACCAGAGGGCGCATGTGCTCGTGAAGCTTTGGAGGTCACCAAAATGAAGGTCACACATTCCGCTGTTGTTGCCGCTGCAGTGGCGATCGTGATTGCAGGCGCAGCCTTCGCTCAAGGCCGCATGATGGGAGACCGCGAATGGAGTATGTGGGGCGAGGGCTGGGGCATGTGGCGGGGCGGACCGGGTCCATGGAGCCGCGGTCCTGACGGCATGCTCGATCGCGTCGAAGGCCGGCTCGCCTTCATCAAGACGGAGCTCAAGATCACGGAGGCGCAAACGCCCGCGTGGAACCATCTCGCCGAGGCCATTCGCACCGCGGCCAAGAACCACAATACCCGCATGCGGGCTGTCCTGAGCAGACAGGAATCGGCCAAGACGCTCCCTGATCGCCTCGATGCCCATGAGCAGCTCCTGAGCGCCCGGCTCGACGAGACCAAGCAGATCAAGGGCAGCCTCAACGCCCTCTACGCCGTGCTGTCCGACGAGCAGAAGAAGGAGGCCGATGACGTAGTCCTGCCGATGACCGGCATGGGGGGACACCGCTGGTGGGGACAATAGCTCCTGCCCCATGCCCAACAACGTTGGCGCATCCTCCTCAGGTCGTTGTGGTTTGCTTGCAGGTCCGCACATGGTCACCACGGCAGAGCAGGTGCGGACCTATGACGGTCCGGCCGTTCTGAGCTATGGGTTTCGCCCCTTCTTCCTCCTCGGCGCCGTCTGGGCGGCGCTGGCGATCTGGCTGCCGATGCTCGCCGGATCCCTCGAGTTGCCAACCGCCTTCGCGCCGCTCGATTGGCACGTGCACGAGCTCCTCTACGGCTATCTTCCGGCCATCGCCGCAGGATTCCTGCTGACCGCCGTGCCGAACTGGACGGGCCGGCTCCCCGTCACCGGCAGGCCGTTGCTTGGGCTCCTCTTGATCTGGGTGGCCGGGCGCCTTGCCGTTGCTGTCTCGGCCTGGCTCGGCCTGGCTTGGAGTGCTGTCATTGACCTGCTGTTCCTCGTGGCGCTGGCAGCCGTCGTTGCCCGCGAGATCGTAGCCGCACGCAGCCTGCGCAACCTCAAAGTCCTGCTGCTGATCGGCCTGCTCCTTATCGGCAACGCCGTGTTCCATGCCGAAGCCGGCCTGGCGAGCGGAACGGGTTATGGGACCCGCATCGGCATCGCGGCCGCCGTATTGCTCGTCTCCCTGATTGGCGGGCGCATCGTGCCGAGCTTCACTCGCAACTGGCTGGTGCGCCAGCGGCCGGGCCCATTGCCGCAGCCCTTCGATCGGTTTGACATTTTCACCCTGGTCGTTGGAGCGGTGGCACTCGTCCTCTGGATCGCAGCCCCAATGCACGGCGCGACGGCGGCGACAGCGCTGATGGCCGGCCTGCTCCACGCCCTGCGGCTTGCCCGCTGGCGCGGATATCGCACGGGTGCCGAGCCCCTCGTTCTTGTGCTGCACATTGCCTATGCGTTCGTGCCGCTTGGGTTCTTCCTGGTAGCGGCGAGCATCACCTTTCCCGCCTACCTCACCGCCGCGGGCGCGGTGCATGGCTGGACGGCCGGCGGCATCGGCCTGATGACGCTCGCCGTCATGACGCGGGCGAGCCTCGGACACACGTGCCGCCCCCTCTCCGCCACTACACCGATCCAGCTCATCTATGCCGCGGCTCTCATCGCCGCGCTGGCCCGCATCGTCGCCTCGTTCGACCTGGCACGAGCGCCACTGCTGCATCTCTCAGCTACCGCCTGGGTCGCGGCCTTCGCTGGCTTTGTTGTCGTGTATTGGCCCCTGCTTACTCGGCCCCGCCGAAGCTCTTAGATGGCGGCAGGGCATTCTGTCTGCGAACGTTCCCGTGGCATGTATTGCCGCGAGCACCCGGCCGCGAGCCCGCTCTCCGACGGGGCCACCCAGGTATGCGGCCCCAGGTATGCGGCTTGCGCCAGCTCCCTTGCAGCCGCAGACTGCCGGCCGGACGCCAGGCACGATACGCTCGCTCGCCTGGAGTGCAAGTGCCCGCTGGCAGATGAGCAGGACGCAGACATGATGAGAGATGGGGCGGCAACGACCGACGCGGAGGCGCTGAAGCTCAGGGAAATCCTGCACTCGGCGGTCGCAGCCATCGTCACTATTGACGCGGAGGGCCGCGTTGAGACCGTCAATCCCGCGGCCGAGCAGATGTTTGGCTATAGCGCCGGCGAGATCATTGGCCGCAATGTCAGCATGCTCATGCCCGAGCCCTACCGAAGCCAGCACGACACCTACCTTGCCAAGTACCTCACCACAGGCCGCCGCCAGATCATCGGTATCGGCCGCGAGGTGGCCGGCCTGCGCAAGGATGGCAGCACGTTTCCCATGCACCTGTCGGTCGGCGAGTTCGCCATTGGCGAATCACGCTACTTCACCGGTACCATCGTCGACTTGAGTGCCCAGCGTGCGGCTGAGCAGCGCTTCGAGCGCGAGCAGGCGCTGTTCCGCGCCATCTTCGAGAGCTTGCCCGATCCGCTCGTCATCTGCGATCCGGCCGGCGCTATCCGACTCGTCAACCCGTCCTTCACGCGCGTGTTCGGCTACACGGAGGCCGAGGTGCTCGGCGAGAGTGTCGCCTGCCTGATCGAGAGCCCGGAGACGTGGCAGGGCTTAGTTGCGGCGCAGGCGGGAGCAAGAGAGGCAAACGCCAAGCCCAACTCGGCGCAGTTCCGCCGCAAGTCAGGCGAGCTGTTTCCCGCCGAGACGCTTGACGGCGCCATTGTCGGCAGCAGCGGCAGCGCGCTCGGGCGGCTGGTGCTGATCCACGACGCCACCGCGGAGCGCCAGCAGGAGGCGATACTGCTCCAGGCCCAGCGCATGGAGGCGGTCGGCCAGCTCACCGGCGGCGTGGCGCACGACTTCAACAATCTGCTGACCGTGATCCTCGGCAACATCGAGCTGCTCGAGCCGAAGCTCAAGGACGACCT
>JBIOWI010000346.1:0-2545 GCA_044868325.1 Hyphomicrobiaceae bacterium | reverse complement strand
CGCATCGACGAGCCGGGCGAGATCGCCTTCGCGCTGCAATGGGTGACGGCGCTGCTGACCAACGAACGGGTCCGCGTGACACCCGACGTCAAGGACGCGGTGTGGACGGCGCTGCAGAGCCTGGCTTCCGCGCCACGGCAGGAGCGCACGCTGACCGGCCTCGCCGTCCTCATTCAGTCGAATGCGCTGATGGCGGCCCTTGCCCCCTACACGCTGGAAGGTGCCTACGGCCGCCTGCTCGACGGCGCGTCGGAGGAGCTGGCGAGCGCCGACGTGCTGCACGTGGAGATGGAGGAGCTGATGCCGCACAAGGCATTGGTTCCGCCCGTGCTCACCTATCTGTTCCACCGGCTCGAGGCGCGCTTCGACGGGCGGCCGAGCCTGTTGATCCTCGACGAGGCCTGGACCTTCCTCGACGACGCCCTGTTCGCGGCCCGCATCCGCGAGTGGCTCAAGACCCTGCGCAAGAAGAACGTGGCGGTGGTGTTCGCCACCCAGTCGCTGGCCGACATCGAGCGCTCGACCATCGCCCCGGCGCTGATCGAGAGCTGCCCGACCCGCATCTTCCTGCCCAACGACCGCGCGCTGGAGCCGCAGGCCAAGGCCGTCTACGAGCGCTTCGGGCTCAACGCGCGCCAGATCGAGATCCTGAGCATGGCGACGCCGAAGCGCGACTACTACGCCCAGACCGCGCGCGGCAACCGCCTGTTCGAATTGGGCCTGGGCCCTGTGGCGCTGGCCTTGTGCGGCGCCTCGACGCCGGAGGATCACAAGACGATCGATCGCTGCCTCGCGCACAGCGACAGGGCCGGCTTTGCGGCCAGGTTCCTGGAGGCCAAGGGTTTCGCCTGGGCCGGCGAGTTGATCGAACGCTGGCCGCGCCCCACAGTCCAACCACCTGTTCCGCAAGCCTCCACCCCCATCGATCCGGTGCAGGATGCGCCCCCGACGCCCTCCTCCCTGGACGCCGGGCCGCCTGCACCGAAGGCAGCGGCGCGGACGGACGCCCGCACCGACGTCCCGCCGCTGCCTGGTCTTCCGGGAGGGTCGCCAATGGACGAGCGCCTCTCCCCGTTCCGTGTCGTGCCAGGCAAATCGAAGAGGAGCGGCCGCCCATGAGAGCGCCTATGAGAGCCAAGAGAGCCTCGCGCCGGATCCTGATGACGCTGCCGCTCGTTCTCGGCGCAGTCGCAAGTTGTGTGCCGCGGACTGCCGCGCAGATGACGGTGTTCGACCCGGCCAACTTCCAGCAGAACCTGCTCTCCGCCGCCCGCGCGCTGGAGCAGATCAACAACCAGGTCCTGCAGCTGCAGAACCAGGCGCTCACGATCGCGCGCATGGACCAGAACCTGGTGCGGCTGGGCTCGACCATGTCGCCCGACCTGCAGCGTACGCTCGGCGCCATCCAGGGCCTGCTCCGCGCCGGCGACGGCATCGCGCTGCGCCTTTCGGCCACGCAAAGCGGTTACGGTGAGCTGTTCCCGAAACAGGCCTCTGCGGCCCTGACGCATGACGACGCGCTGCGCCACGCCAAGGCCCGCTGGGACGAGCAGTACGCCGCGTTCCAGCGTGCCGCGCTGCTCCAGGGCCAGATCGCCGACGGCATCGAGACCGACACGGGACTGCTCGCTACGGCCATGGGGCGCTCCCGCGATGCCGTCGGTGCGCTCGAAGCCCTACAGGCCGGCAACGAGCTCACCGCCCTCAACGTCAAGCAGTCGCTCGCCCTGCAGGGCCTGCTCGCCGCGCAATACCGCGCGGAGACGACCAAGCAAGCGCGGGATCTCGCCGCCGAGGAGGACGCACGCCAGCGCTTCAAGACCTTCCTCGGGACGGGCACCGCCTACACGGCAAGCCGATGATGAGCTCGGGAGACCGTGGGATGCTGACCATATCGAACGCGTGGCCAACTGGCCGACTTTTCAGGTCTCTGCGGCCTATGCTGCGGAGACGGCTCGAATGAAGACGCCAAGCCGAGCCTGACTCTCTGCCACTGACGCAAGCCTACCGCGGCGGCACTCCTGCGGCCGACGGCGGAGCGTTGCGGCAAACCTCGAGGACCGAACGTGGACGACCTCGCCGTCATCGACCGCTTCACCGAGACCTTCAGCCGCTACATCGATTCCGGCTTCGGGTTGCTGTCGGGCGATGTGGCCTTCCTGACCACCGTGCTGGTGGCGATCGACATCACGCTCGCCGGACTGTTCTGGGCGCTGATGGGCGAGGACAACGTCCCCGCGCAGCTGATCCGCAAGGTGCTCTACGTCGGCTTCTTCGCCCTGCTGATCGGCAATTTCAAGAGCCTGGCCGACATCGTGTTCCAATCCTTCGCCGGCCTCGGCCTCAAGGCGTCAGGAACGGCGCTCACGGCCAACGACCTGATGCGGCCGGGGTTCGTGGCCTCGGCGGGGTACGCGGCGGCGAAGCCGCTCCTGGAGAAGGCCGGCGAGCTCATCGGCATCACCACGTTCTTCTCCAACTTCGTGACCATCGCCGTCCTGCTGCTGGCCTGGGTGATCGTACTGCTGGCGTTCTTCGTCCTGGC
>JBIOWI010000345.1:0-2923 GCA_044868325.1 Hyphomicrobiaceae bacterium | reverse complement strand
TTCATGCGCCAGCAGCACCTGGACCCGAACGGCGTGGAGATCGGCAACCTGATCCCGCTGACCACGCGCGGACCGGACCAGCGCAACCTCGACTACGCCGCCGCGCTCTGCACAGCGCTGAACGAGTGGCAGCTCGAGTATTGGCTCAAGAAGGAGCCGCGCCTGCGCGGCTCGGTGATGGTTCCTGCCGAGGACCCGGCGGCGGCCGTGGCCGAGATCGAGCGCCGCGCCGACGATCCGCTGTTCGTGCAGGTGCTCATGCCGCCGCGCACCGGCGAGCCCCTGGGCAGGCGCCGCTACCGCCCGACCTTGGCGGCCGCGGCGGCAGCCAAGCGCCCGGTGGCGATCCATGTCGGCGGCCAAGGCGGACACTGCGTGACCAGCACGGGCTGGCCCTCCTACTACATCGAGGAGCACCATTCGAACGTGCAGACCATGCAGTCGCTGCTGACGAGCCTGGTAGTGGAGGGCGTGTTCGAGGAGCTTCCCGACCTGCGCGTCGTCCTGGTCGAGAGCGGCTTCGCCTGGGTGCCACCGCTGTGCTGGCGGCTCGACGGCCAGTGGAAGCGGTTCCGCGAGGAGGTGCCGCACCTCAAGATGCTGCCGTCGGAATATGTGCGCCGCAACATGTGGTTCACCACCCAGCCCATCGACGAGCCCGAGCGCCCACGCGACCTGATCGACGTGGTCTCCTGGCTCGGTCTCGACCGGCTGATGCTCTCCACCGACTACCCGCACTGGGACTTCGACGATCCGCGGCAGGTGTTCGGCGGCATCCTCGACGCCCGCGAGAAGGCGCATGTCTACCGCGACAACGCCAAGGCGTTCTACGGGTACTGAGGTGTCATGAGGTGTCAGACCCTCTGGGTCTGACACCCTGTCACCGCTTGCGCGAGGGCGGCGCGGTGCCGAGCAGGCCGGGGGTGGCGTCGGCGATGAGGCGGTTCACGTCGAGCTCGGGGGCGACCACGAGGTAGTCCTTGTCGATCAGCAGCGAGGCCGCGCCGTGGACGAACGTCCACAGCCTGAGCGCGATCTCCAGGGCATCGCCGCGCACGCGGTTCTTCTGGCAGTAGAGAGCGATCTGCTCGATCAGGTTGGCGAAACACTCGTGCCCCGTGCCGGCCACGTGCTCGGCCTGCTTGAGCGAGGGGTCCTGTCCGAACATCAGGCGGAACAGAGCGGTCTCGCTCACCGCGAAGGCCACGTAGGTCTGGCCCATGGCGACGATCGCCTCCAGCGTACCCGGCCCTTTCTCGGCGATGACGGCCATCGCCCGGGCCTCCAGCTCCTCGAAGCCCCGTGAGGCGATCTCGGCCAGGATCTCCTGCTTGCTGCGGAAGTGGCGGTAGGGTGCGGCGGTCGTGACGCCGGCGACGCGGCAGGCATCGGCCAGCGTGAAGTTCTCCGCACCCCTCTCCATGACGAGGTGGCGCGTCGCGGCAATCAGCGCCTCGCGCAGATCGCCGTGGTGATAGGGCGCGCTGCGCACCGTCTTGCTGGCCTTGGGCACGACCGTAGCTGCTTTACGTTTCTTCACACTTCTTAGCATGGCTGCTTCACGACGATTTGAAAAGTTAGCGCGGTTAACACTTTGCAATCCAGCTCCTTCCAATCTATGTAAGTGGAGCTTACATTGCGTGCAACAGGCGCCGCCAAAAGGCGCATGGAACAACGATCATGAGCACCGCCGACGCCAGGCCTTCCATTCCGGTTGCCTCCTTACTCGGAGGAGGAACGAGATGGCGAGGCCTGGCCCGTCGGCTCGCCTTGCTCGGTATCGCCGCAGCCTTGGCGGGCTGCAAGGGCGAGGCAGCCATCGAGGAGAAGGAATTTGTGCGGCCGGTTAAGGTCGCCGCCGTCTCCGCCGCTCCGCAGGGGCGCACGCTCGCATATTCCGGGGTTGTCCGTCCAAGAGTCGAGAGCAACATCGGCTTCCGCGTGGGCGGCAAGATCGTGGAGCGGACCGCCAACGTAGGCGACCGTGTCAAGGTTGGCCAGGTGATCGCGCGCCTCGACGACACCGACTTGAGGCTCGCCGAGGGCAGCGCCAAGGCCGCCGTCGCCTCCGCACGCACGCGCCGCGACGTGACGCACGACAATCTGGAGCGGGCGAAGCCGCTGCTGGCCAAGCAGTTCATCTCCCAGGCGAGCTACGACATCCGCCGCAACGAGCTCGACGCCGCCGTCTCCGGGCTGGAATCGGCAGAGGCGCAGCTGCGCCAGGCCGCCAACGCTACGAGCTATGCCACGCTGAAAGCCGATAAGGCCGGCATCGTCACTGCGGTGATGGGCGAGCCCGGTCAGGTCGTCAGCGCTGGACAGGCCGTGGTCGCGCTTGCCGAATCCGGCGAGGTCGAGGTGGCCATCGGCGTGCCCGAGCAGGACGCGGGCCGTCTCGCCGTGGGCCAACGCGCCACCATCTCGCTCTGGGCAGGACCGGGGAAGAGCGCCGAGGGCCGCATCCGCGAGATCGCCGGTCAAGCCGATCCGGCCTCGCGCACATACGCCGTGCGCGTGGCCGTCGCCGATCCGCCGCAGGCGATGCGTCTCGGCATGTCCGCCACGGTGGCGATCCGCATCGATGGCGAGGGACCGGCCATGGTGGTGCCTCTGACGGCGCTCACCGAGTCGGAGGGTACGCCCGTCGTGTTCGTGGTGGATACGGAGAAGAGGACGGTGCGGCGCACGCCCGTCACGATCGCCGGCACGGTGAGCGACGGCGTCAGGATCCCAGGCGGCCTCAATCCCGGCGACATAATCGTCACCGCGGGCGTGCAGTTCCTGCGCGACGGGATGCGCGTCAGGCTGCCCGGCGAGCGAACGGCCAAGTCGAGCTGACGCGAACGGTGAGAAGGGGTCAGCCCCCTCGCGCAAAGGCAGAGTTCTTCTCAAGACGTTGGAGGCGAGGGGTCTGACCCCT
>JBIOWI010000344.1:0-5351 GCA_044868325.1 Hyphomicrobiaceae bacterium | reverse complement strand
ATGGCCGAGCATCCGCTTTGCCGCCAAATACCCGAGGTGGGAGCCGTATGCCTTAATTGGGCACGTACGGATCTGTGCGGGGGGCGTGAGGTAACTCACGTCCCTACCGCGATCATGGCAACCGAGTACGTCATGTTGCGTTACGCGCTTCGCGCTAACGCAACCTACGGTCGACCCGACGCCCGCGCCGGACCGGACGGCCGCCCCGGCCTGCGCATCGCATCGAATAGGGCTTGATCCGCTCCGCCAGCCAGTGGATATTGATACTAACAATAGAACAATAGGAACACTAGCCGGAACCGGGTAACGCCGCTTGGCCAGTCCATTCGAGTTCCCGACCGATGTCGCGGACCGCGCGGTGCGCCGGCGCGCCCTCGACCACGTCAGGGAGGCGGGCGTGCGCCTGCCGACCTTCGAGGAGCTGGCCGAGCCCGAGAAGGCGCCGCGCTCGATCCGGGCAAGCCTCGCCGGGGTCGATGCCGACGCGCCGCATCCGGCCAATCTCTACCGCGTCAACTGGCTCAACGATCTGGCCCGCGCCGGCCAGAACTCGGTGCCTGCCGTCGTCGAGCTGCCGGAGAGCCTGACGGGGGTCAAGGCCCGCATCGTGTTGGCGCTGGGCGCGCTGTTCCCGATGATCCGGGCGCACAAGGTGCTGGCGGCCTATGGCTGCCTCGCGCCGCGCCTCGTCTCGGGCCGCTTCGACCCCGTGCGCCAGCGCGCCGTGTGGCCCTCCACCGGCAACTACTGCCGCGGCGGCGTCGCCATCTCGCGCATCCTCGGGTGCCGCGGCGTCGCCGTCCTCCCCGAAGGGATGAGCCAGGAGCGGTTCGACTGGCTCGCGAGCTGGGTGGCCGAGCCCGCGGATGTCGTCCGCACGCCGGGCACCGAATCCAACGTCAAGGAGATCTACGACGCGTGCCGGGAGCTGGCCCGCGACCCGGCCAACGAGATCGTCAACCAGTTCTGCGAGTTCGGCAACTACCTGGTGCATTGGCGCTGCACCGGCCCCGCCCTCGCGCGCATCCTCGAGACGCTCTGCGACGCCGAGCCGGACCTCAGGCTCGCCGGCTTCGTCGCCGCCAGCGGCTCGGCCGGCACGCTGGGCGCCGGCGACTACCTGAAGAGCGCGCACGGCGCGAAGATCGCCGTCGTCGAGGCCGTCGAGTGCCCGACCCTGCTGATGAACGGCTACGGCGAGCACAACATCCAGGGCATCGGCGACAAGCACGTGCCGCTCATCCACAACGTCATGAGCTCCGACCTCGTCATCGGCGTCTCGGACAAGGCGACCGATGCGCTGAATGCCGTGTTCAACACCGACGAGGGCTGCCGCTACCTCGCCGGCCGGGCGGGCGTGCTGGTGCGCAGGCTGCGCTATCTGGGGCTCTCCTCCATCGCCAACATGCTGGGCGCCATCAAGATGGCCAAGCACTACCGCCTCGGCCCCAACGATCTGATCCTGAGCGTGGCCACCGACGGCCACGAGCTCTACGAGAGCGAGCTCAAGCGCTATCTCCAGCAGCAGGGCGGCCAGGGCGGCATGACGGAGCGGCTCGCGGCCGAGCTGGTGGGAGAGCACCTCATTGGCGCCGGCACCGAGCACGTCCTGGAGCTGACGGAGCGCGAGCGGGCGCGCATCTTCAACCTCGGCTACTTCACCTGGGTGGAGCAGCAGGGCATTGCGCTGGCCGACTTCGAGCGCCGCCGGAGCCAGAGGTTCTGGACCGACCTGCAGGCTCATCTGCCGGTGTGGGACGAGATGATCGCGGCCTTCAACCGCGACAGCGGCATGACTGCCGAGGACTGACCCCAGCGGGAGAAGGAGACGCGCGCTCGATGAGCATGGACACGCTCGTGACGCCCTATCGGCAGCTGCGCGAGGCCACCCAGGCGCGCGACCGGGGCTTGCGCGACAAGGTGATGTCGCTGGAGGAGGCGGCCGGGCTCGTGCAGGACGGCGAGCACGTCGGCATCGGCGGATGCCACACCTCGCGCACGCCCTTCGCCATGCTCTGGGCGCTGATCCGGGCGCGCAAGAAGGACCTCGTAATCTCCCGCTCCATCGCCTCCACGGAGGGCGATCTCCTGCTCGCGTCGGGCCTCACCCGGCACGTGATCACCAGCTGGTTCACGCAGGGGATCGTGTGGGGCGTCTCCAAGGTGATGCGGCACTACACGGAGAGCAAGCTCGCCCGGTTCGAGGAGTGGAGCCACATGTCGATTGGGCTGCGCTATCGCGCTGGCGCCATGGGCATTCCCTTCATCCCCGCGCGCTCGATGCTCGGCTCCGATGTGATCGAACGGCTGGGCGACCGGGTGCGCACCATGGCCTGCCCCTTCACCGGCGAGGAGCTGGTGCTGCTGCCGGCGCTCAATCCCGACGTGGTGCTGATCCACGCGCAGCGCTGCGACCCCTACGGCAACGCCCAGATCGACGGCCTGCAGTTCATGGACATCGACATGGCCATGGCGGCGAACCGGGTGATCCTCACCACCGAGTGCATCGTCTCCAACGACCAGATCCGCCGCACGCCCGACCGCACGCGCATTCCGTTCTTTGCTGTGGAGGCCGTGGTGGAGGTGCCCATGGGCTCGGCCCCGCACGAGTGCTACGGGCTCTACGAGCCCTTCTTCCCGCACCTGGACGAGTTTGCGGCGCGCACCAAGGACCCGGTGAACGGCGCCCAGGCGTACCTCGAGGAATACTATTACGAGCCCAAGTCGTGGACAGACTATCTCGCCAAGCTCGGGATGGCCGAGGTCCTCGATGCGTGCCGCCGCGGCCGGAGCGTCTACAATGACTAGATGCGGGCGAATGGCGAATGGCCAATCGCGAATGGTAGGCCTCCACTCGCCACTCGCCACTCGCCATTCGCGTTCCCGGAGCGTCCACAATGCCTGAGCCGGCTCATACCGCGTCGGAGCTGCTGGCCGTCATGGCCTCCCGACTCCTGAAGGACGGACAGATCGTGTTCGCCGGCATCGGCATCCCGCTGCTCGCCGCCACGCTGGCGCAGCGCAACTTCGCGCCCCACCTCACCATCCTGTTCGAGGGCGGCACCATCGGCCCGTTCATCGTGCCGGGCGAGCTGCCGCCCTCCACCAACGAGCAGCGCTGCACCCGCCGCTCCAACATGGTGCTGCCCATCACCGACGTGCTGCTCCTCCTGCAGCGCGGCTACGTCGACGTGGGCTTCATGGGCGGGGCGCAGATCGACCGCTTCGGCAACCTCAACTCGTCGTTCATCGGCCCCGCCGATAACCCCACCACCCGGCTGCCCGGCTCTGGCGGCGGCAACGACATCTCCTCTCTCACCAGCATGATCGTCGCCATGAAGCACGAGCGGCGCCGCTTCGTGGCCGACGTGGACTTCCTCACCTCGCCGGGCTGGATCAAGGGTGGCCGCACCCGCGCCGAGAGCGGGCTGCCGCAGGGCGGCATGTGGCGCGTGGTGACGGACGTCGCCGTCATGGGCTTCGACGAGGAGACCCGCTTGATGACGGTGCTGGCCCTGCAGCAGGGCGTGACGCGCGAAGACGTGCAGGCCAACACCGGCTTCAAGCTGCTGTTCGCCGACAAGCTCGATACCGCCGAGCCGCCCCGCAGGGAGGAGCTGGAGGTGCTGCGGCACCTCGACCCGGACCGGCTGTATACGGCGTGAAATCAGAAAGTCAGAAAGTCAGAAGGTCAGAAATCAGAAAAAGCAGACGACGGGCGCTTCTGACTTCTGATTTCTGACTTCTGATTTTCTGACTTCCAATATCGAGGAGCCTTCCAATATCGAGGAGCCAAGCGATGACCCGCAGCAAAGACCCCGTGTTCGGCATCGCCATGCGCAACTTCACCAGGCACCCGGAGATGCCGAGCGCGGCGGAGCTGATCGACTACGGCGTGCGGATGGAGGCGCTGGGCTACGAATCGATCTGGGCCTGGGACCATATCCTGCTTGGCGTCGCCCCGAGCTTCCCCATCCACGAGGCGCTGACCATTCTCACGGCCATCGCCGCGCGCACCTCGACCATCAAGGTGGGGACCGGCGTGCTGGTGATGCCGGTGCGCAACCCGGTGATCCTGGCCAAGGAGCTGGCCACCATCGACCACATCTCTAACGGCCGGCTTATCCTGGGCACGGCCGTGGGCTGGTACAAGCGCGAGTTCGACTCGCTCGGCGCCGACTTCGCCCAGCGCGGCAAGACGATGGAGCAGGGCCTGGAGATCATCAAACGGCTCTGGACCGAGGAGATCGTCGACGGCGACTACCCGCCCTACAGGCTGAGGGGCGCCGTTCTGCAGCCCAAGCCGGTGCAGAAGCCGCATCCGCCGATCCTGATCGGTGGCTACGTCGATGCCGTCCTCAAGCGCGTGGCCACCAAGGGCGACGGGTGGCTCACCTACTACTACACCGTCGACAGCTTCAAGAGATCCTGGGCCAAGATCCGCGCCTTTGCCGAGGAGGCCGGCCGCAACCCCGACGAGCTCTCCGCCACCAACCAGCTGCCCATCTGCGTCGGCCCGCGCGCCAAGGTGGAGGCGCCGATGAAGCACTGGCTGCAGACCGAGTGGGACTATGCGTCCTGGTCGGAATCGACCATGGACAGCGCCATCATGGGCAACCCCGAGGAGTGCGTTGAGCAGCTGCTCCCGCACATCGAGGCGGGCCTCGACCGCATCATTTTCGTCCCATACAAATATGAGCCCGAGCAGGTGGAGGCCATTGCCCAACAAATCGTCCCGCAGCTCAAAAAGCGGGCTGCAAACGGGAAGCGTTGAATTTCTGGATGATGTCAGGCGGGCGATGCTTGTCAGTGGCCGAACCCTAACCTAGGCTCGATTGTGATGGTGTTTCCAATATTGGAACAAGTGGCGGGGTCGGACCCTGCGGGTCCGACCCCATGGCAACACCTGGCGTTGGCGCTATGGGGTCAGACCCGCAGGGTCTGACCCTTGTCGGAGGGAGATCAACAATGATTCCGCGCAGTCTCAGGGCCGCACTGGCGACCATAGGAGCGACATTCATCGCCGCGACCGCGTTCGCGCAGGACACTATCAAAGTCGGCGTCACCCAGCCGCTGACGGGCGCCTTCGCCGCCTCCGGCAACTACGTGGCCCAGGGCGCCAGGATCGCCGAGGAGGAGATCAACAAGGCCGGCGGCGTGCTCGGCAAGAAGGTCCAGCTCATCGTCGAGGACAACAAGTCGAACCCCACGGAGGCGGTTGCTACGGCCGAGAAGCTGATCGTACGCGACAAGGTGCCGGTGATGATGGGCGCCTGGAGCTCGACGCTGACGCTGGCGGTGATGCCCAAGCTCGAGGAGTACAAGGTGCCGATGCTGGTCGAGACCTCCTC
>JBIOWI010000343.1:0-2719 GCA_044868325.1 Hyphomicrobiaceae bacterium | reverse complement strand
GAAACGACGGTCAGAAGCACGGTGCGCGCCGCGACGTGGAAACATCGCCTCAACCGAGCACCTCGGCCGCAAAGAGGGCGGCGGCCCAAACCCTGCCGGGCCGCCGCCGCTGCTCGCCTCACGCCATCCGGATACGCTGGTTCTTCAGCGGGATGGAGCGGATGCGCTGGCCGGTGGCCTTGGCGTATGCATTGAGCACTGCCGGCGCCGCCACGCAGATGGTGGGCTCGCCGATGCCTCCCCACGGATCGCTGCCGCCGCTCCCCATGATGATGGTCTCCACCGGCGGCATCTGGGCCATGCGCATGGAGTCGTAGGTGTCGAAGTTGCCCTCGACGATGCGCCCCTTCTCCACCGTGCACTCGCCGTAGAACACCGCCGACAGGCCGTAGACGAACGAGCCCGCCACCTGCCGCTCGATCTGCGCCGGGTTGACGGCATAGATCGGATCCGTGGCCGCGACGATGCGGTGGATCTTGATGCGGTTGCCGCCTTCGACGGAGACCTCGGCCGCCGCCGCCACGTAGGCGTTGAACGCCTTCAGGTGGGCGAGGCCGCGATGCACGCCCTGCGGCGCCGGCTTGCCCCAGCCGATCCGCTCCGCCACCGCGTTCAAGACGGCGAGGGCCTTGGGATGGTTGGTCATCAGCTTGCGCCGGAACTCCAGCTCGTCCTGGCCGGCGGCCTGGGCGAGCTCGTCCATGAAGCACTCCATGAAGATGCAGTTCTGGTTGATGTTCACGCCCCGCCACACGCCGGGCGGCACGTGCGTGTTGCGCATCGCATGGTCGATCAGCAGGTTCGGGATGGTGTATTGCAGCGCATACTCCCCGCCGAGCAGGTTGGCGGCGCTCACGCCCTGGAACGCGAAGGCGTCGCGCCCCTTGTCCTTCTCGACCATCTGCGGGAGCACCGCGGCGAAGATCGATTGGCCCGACACCCGCATGTGCAGCCCGACGAGGTTGTTGTTGGCGTCGAAGCCGCCCGTCAGCTTGCACTGCATGACCGGGTGGTAGCGGCCCTGGCGCATGTCCTCCTCGCGCGACCAGAGCAGCTTGACCGGCACGCCCGGCACCTGCTTGGCGATCAGCACCGCCTGGCGCGCCCAGTCCTGGTGCAGGCCGCTGCGCCGCCCGTAGCCGCCGCCGAGGTTGATCTTGTAGACCTCGCACTTGTCGGCCGGCAGGCCGGAGGCGGACAGTACCGCCGCGAACGTGGCCTGGCCGTCCTGCGTCGGCGCCCACACCTCGCAGCGGTCGGGCGTGTAGCGCGCGGCGCAGTTCATGGGCTCCATGGTGGCGTGGTTCTGGAAGGGGTAGGAGTAGACCGCCTCCACCTTCTTGACCGCGCCGGCCAGCGCCTTCTTGGCGTCGCCGGCCTCGTTGCCGACGAAGGCCTGCTCGGCGTTGAGGCCCTCCTCCAGCATCTTGGCGATGGAGGCGCTGGAGACGTTGGCGTTGGCGCCCTCGTCCCACACGATCGGCAGCGCATCGAGCGCCGTCTTGGCCTGCCACCAGGTGTCCGCCACCACCGCCACCGCGGTGTCGGCGACCTGCAGGACGTGGCGCACGCCCTTCATGCCCTTGACCTTGGCGGCGTCGAAGCTCTTCACCTTGCCGCCGAACACCGGGCATTCCATGATCGTGGCGTTGAGCATGCCCGGCAGCTTGAGGTCGGCGCCGTAGATCTGCTTGCCCGTCACCTTGTCGACGGTGTCGAGCCGCTTCAGCGGCTTGCCGGCAATCTTCCAGGACTTGGGGTCCTTCAGCGGCACTTCCTTGGGATCCGGCGCCTGCAGCTTGGATGCGGCTTCGGCCACCTCGCCGAACTTGAGCTTGCGGCCGGACGCCTTGTGGGTGATGACGCTGTTCTCCGCCGTGCACTCGCTCGCCGGCACCTTCCACTGGTTGGCGGCGGCCTGCACCAGCATCATGCGCGCGGCCGCCCCGCCCTTGCGGACGTACTCGTGCGAGGTGCGGATACCGCGGCTGCCGCCGGTGGAGAACGAGCCCCACACCTGGTTGCGCTTCACGCTCTCGCCGGGCGTCGGATATTCGTAGGTCACCTTGGCCCAGTCGCACTCCAGCTCCTCGGCGACGAGCTGGGCGAGCCCGGTGATGGTGCCCTGGCCCATCTCCGACCGCACGATGCGGATCACGACGGTGTCGTCGGGCTTGATCACCACCCAGGCGTTGACCTCGGGTATGCCGGCTTGAGCTTGGGCCTGGGCGACGCCGCGACCGCGCAGCGGGATGTCGAGGCCGAGCGCAAGGCCGCCGCCGGCTGCTGCGGCAGCGCCGACCACGAAGGAGCGCCGGTTGATTTTCGGCATGTGTGTCATGGTTTCCTCCCCTTCACGCGTTGGCCGCCGCGTGGATGGCCGCGCGCACCTGCTGGAAGGTGCCGCAGCGGCAGATGTTGGTGATGGCGTCGTTGATGTCGGCGTCGGTGGGCTTGGGCTTGTCCTTGAGGAGCGCCGCCACGGCCATGATCATGCCGGCCTGGCAGTAGCCGCACTGGGGCACGTCGTGGTCGACCCAGGCCTTCTGCACCTTGTGCAGCGTGGCGCCGGACGCGAGCCCTTCGATGGTGGTGATCTGCTTGCCCTCGGCCGCGCTCACGGGGAGCGCACAGGACCGCACCGCCTGGCCATCGACGTGCACAGTGCAGGCGCCGCACTGGGCGATGCCGCAGCCGTACTTGGTGCCGGTCAGGCCGA
>JBIOWI010000342.1:0-19373 GCA_044868325.1 Hyphomicrobiaceae bacterium | reverse complement strand
CTGAACTGCCGCACGGCGCATTGTGTAGTCAAGGCTCTCAAAGTTGGGAATCTGCGCCTGCTCTCTGACGGGCCGTAGCAGCCAAGCTGTATGTAATTCCGCGGTGGCGAGGCCGTAGGTGGCGAGTATTTCCGATACTTCGAGATCAGCCGTACGCCACCGCCAGATTGGCAATGCTAGTCCGGCGAGTACGAAGTGGGATGAATTGCCCGGCACATCCGACGTGCCTGACTCATCAATATAGCAGAGATGCACGGCCCATCCCCCGGCACTCCCCCGCTCCCTCAAAAAAAAAGCGACTAGGCTTTTAGGGCAAAGCCCTAAGCTGGGGCGCTTGGCGACCCTTCCCAGACGCTCCAACATATATAGAGGCGTTCCAGTCTGGCTTCAATAGGCTTTGTCGCGTGGTGAAATTCTGCGAGCGCCCTACGGCTTCCCCCACAGCCACGCGGCGCCGCGCACGCCGCCGGCATCGCCCCAGCGGGGCGGCTTGACGTCGACGCGCGGGTGCGCGGCAAAGAGGTGCGGCGCGATTCGGCCGGGCAGCTCGGCGTAGAGGTGTGAGAGGTTCGACAGGCCGCCGCCCAGCACGACGACGTGCGGGTCGAGGATGTTGATCACGTGCGCCAGGCCGCGGGCCAGCCGGTCGGCATGCCGGTTGAGGGTGGCCTTTGCGGCAGCATCGCCATGGTCGGCTCGCGCGGCGATCTCAGCACCGGCGAGGCGCTCGCCGGTTGCGCGGGTGTGGTCGGCCTCCATGGCGGGGCCCGAGACCCAGGTCTCCAGACCGCCGCAGCGACCGCACCAGCACGTGGGGCCGGGAGCCTCGTCCGGGGTGGCCCAGGGGAGCGGGTTGTGGCCCCACTCGCCGGCGATGCCGAGGGGGCCGTCGATCAGCTCCCCTCGCAGCACTAGGCCCCCGCCGCAGCCGGTGCCGAGAATGACCCCGAATACGGATGGCGCGCCGGCTCCGGCTCCGTCCACCGCCTCTGACAGCGCAAAGCAGTTGGCGTCGTTGGCGAGGCGGACGGGCCGCCCGAGCCGCGCCTCGAGATCGCGGCCGAACGGGAGGCCGTTGAGCCACGTCGAATTGGCGTTCTGCACAACGCCGCTGCTGGGAGCGAGGGAGCCCGGCATGCCGATGCCGACGGTGCCGCGATCGCCGCCTTCGCTCTCAAGCCGGGCGACCATATCGCCGATCGCCTGGATGGTGGCGGCGTAGTCGTGGCGCGGGGCCGAAATGCGGTGCTCCGCGGCCGTCGCGCCGTCCTGTGCCAGCGCCACCCCCGCGATCTTCGTTCCCCCGAGGTCTATGCCCAGTCTCAGCACTGCGGGATCTCGCGACGGTGTCGACACCAGGGAGTAGGGAATGGGGAGTAGGGAATAGGGGAATTGGAGTAGCGTCACGCCTTCTGCCCTACTCCCTATTCCCCACTCCCTATTCCCTCGATTGATCCAATCCGATGTTGGAGCTGAGGTGTCAGATCCAGAGGGTCTGACACCTGTCGGGCATCTTAAACAGTTGGTTAGGCATTCTGAAGCAGACTGCGCTCGGGGCTCCCGCAGAATCGGTGCAAGACCGTGGCGGGTGCGTAACGCGGGCTCGCCGGACGCATGACCTACTACCAAAGCGACAGCGCCTATCGGGACCGCCGGGCCGAGCCGCGCCGTCTGCCCAAGACCGTGATGATCGTGGAGGACAACGAGCTCAACATGAAGCTCTTCCACGACCTCCTGGCGGCGCATGGCTATCGCACCCTGCAGTCACGCACGGGGATGGAGGCGCTGCGGCTCGCGCGCGAGCAGCGGCCCGATCTCATCCTGATGGACATCCAGCTGCCCGAGGTGTCGGGCCTGGAGGTTACCAAGTGGCTGAAGGATGACGAGGAGCTGTGCGAGATCCCGGTCATCGCCGTCACCGCCTTTGCCATGAAGGGCGATGAGGAGCGCATCCGCCGGGGCGGCTGTGAGGCCTACATATCCAAACCGATCTCCATCGCCACCTTCCTGGACGCTGTCCGCCGTCATCTCGGCGAGGCGTAGAGGCACAGGGTTAGGCCTGAAGGGCCGTAACCCCACAATGGCGGCTGCAAACGCTGGTTGAGGTCGCCTTGCGCCGGTTGGATCCTGCGAGGTCTTGAAAATCGCATGGCCATATCAAAGGCTTAGCTTGTCGCGACACCACCGTCGAAGCACCGCCTGCTTCCGTGCCAGGCGCAGGGACCGCAGCAAGAATGGTCTGTAAGTCCTTGGAATTCTGACAGAGTATTGCCAACCTCCCGGCAATCTGCTTTGTTTAGAGGGCAAAACCTGCGCGGGAGGGAGGGATACCGCACTCGCAGAGGCGGCGTTCAGGCGCCGCGGTTCACGAAAACACGAATCCTCACGGATCTTTCAGGTCCGCCGCATCTCCTGATGCCGTGAGGTGATGACCGGCCTCTGTCGGCTAGGAGTGGCCTCCTCTTGTACGGCCGCGCGGGGGTCGGTCAATCGCCAGGTCCGAGACCAACGCCCTCTTTGGTCCATGACTTGGCAGGCCGGTGTCGGGGCTGCTCGGACTTCTACCCCGCTGCCGAAGTCAGTTCCGGCGCCGGCCTTCTTCCCCTCCAAGAGTCGTCTACTGAGGAAGCCGGCAGACTCGCTCGGCGCCGGTGGCGGCCGTACACCTACGCCGGATGCTTACCCACGACAACGCCACTCCCGCGATACGCCTGGTCGAGCGACCGGGATACCGGGATGGAGTGGTCCGCGGGCACAGGGCCCGCACCTACTTGATCTTGGCTTCCTTGAAGACCACGTGCTTGCGGGCGATCGGATCGTACTTGCGGAAGCTGATCTTGTCGGTCGCCGTGCGGGGGTTCTTCTTGGTGACGTAGAAGAACCCGGTGCCAGCGGTGCTGAGCAGCTTGATCTTTTGTATCGTCGGTTTCGCCATGGGTACCGGCCGCCCGTTCTGATCGGGAAGTTCGAGTGGGGGCGCACTCTAGCCGCCCATCCTCACAAGTCAAGGCGCGTATCGAGGCGCGTCGAGGCGCGTCTCTGGGCCGATAAGGTCGCGATGGAAGTTGCCGTTGCGGCGATGATAGAACGGCACGGGCACGTTGCATTTGTGCAGCGCGCCCGCGGCAATGCGTTCCCCCAAGTCCTCCAGCACCACCCGCGTGATGTTGGGCAAGTCGAGCGCGCGGGCTTGCTCGATGGAATGCCACTCCAGGTCGGAGAGCTCGCCGTCGGTGTCGACCCGGTGCACGATCGCTTCGGCGGCGACGCAGAAGAAGCGTGTATTGTAGCGCCGCGGCCGCCCGGGCGGAGTGATGGCGCGCGCAAAGAACGTGAGCTGGGTCAGCGCCGGCCGATAGCCGTGAGCGAAGAACCTTCGCCACGCCTCCGCCCTGGGTGCGGAGACCGGCGCGCCCGGCACGCCGATCAGGAGGCCAGCCTCCTCGAAGGTCTCGCGCACGGCTGCCAGCGCGAGCGCCCGCGCCCGCGCCGGGCTGCGGGTGCCCTTCATGTCCACCATCAGGTTCTCGATGTTGCCGGGCGCCAGGTCGTGCTCGACGGCAATCAGCCGGTCGGAGGGATCGACCCGGCCGCCGGGGAAGACGTAGCGGCCCGGCATGAAGGCCAGATCGTCGCGCCGCCGGCCCAACAGCACGCGCGGCTCGCCACTGGCGGTATCGACAACAATCAACGTGGCGGCGTCACGCGGCCGCAGCACTTTGCGGGACGTGGCGTCGCTCGGCGCGTCGGTCATGGGAGACTCAGAACATGAGCATGTGCAATCCGGGTCTAGCGGCGGCATTGGCCGCGTCAAGTGCGTAAAGGCCATGGGAGGTACGTGAAGCACAGGCGGGCCCCGGTTCAGCGGCCTCTGCCGCGTCCCCGCATAAACCTTCTGCGTTTGCCGGAGGTGGCAGCGAGCCCGCGGCCGCCCGGCGTGCCCGGCGAGAGCATCTCGAAGCGGAGCGCGCCGGCGCTCGGGACCGCCTCGACGAGACGCACGCGCACCGTATCGCCAAGCCGGTAGACATCGCCGGTGCGGTCGCCGACGAGGGCGTGGGCGGTCTCGTCGTGGCGGTAGTAGTCGTTCAAGGTGGCTGCCGGCACGAAGCCGTCGGCGCCGGTCTCGTCGAGGCGGACGAACAGGCCCACCCGCGTGGTCCCCGAGATGCGGGCGCCGAATTCGGCACCGATGCGCTCGGCGAGGTAGCCGGCGATGAGGCGGTCGGTGGTCTCGCGCTCGGCCGCCATGGCGCGCCGCTCGGCATCGGAAATCTCCTGGGCGATGTCCTTGAGCTGGGCCGCCTCCGTGTCGGCGAGGCCGCCGGCGCCGAGTCTGAGCGCGCGGATCAGCGAGCGGTGCACCACGAGGTCCGCGTAGCGGCGGATCGGCGACGTGAAGTGGGCGTAGCGCGCCAAGTGCAGTCCGAAGTGGCCGATGTTCTCTGCGGCGTACACCGCCTGCGACTGCGAGCGCAGCACCACCTCGTTGACGAGATCGGCTATGGGGAGCGACTTGGCGCGCTTGAGAAGCTTGTTGAAATCGCCGGCCCGCAGCGTCCCCGCCGAAGGCAGCTTCAGATCGAGGCTGTCGAGGAACTCGCGCAGGGAGACGATCTTCTCCTTCGACGGCGCATCGTGCGCCCGGTAGATCACCGGGGCGCGCCTGGCCTCCAGGATCTCGGCCACGGCAACGTTGGCCTGGATCATGAACTCCTCGATCAGCCGGTGCGCGGTGAGCCGCTGCGGCGTGACCACGCGCTCCACCCGGCCCTCCTTGTTGAGGAGCACCTTGCGCTCCGGCAGGTCGAGATCGAGCGGCTCACGACGGTCGCGCGCTTCCGCCAGCGCCGCATAGGCGCCCCACAGCGGCTTCAGGGCGGTGTCGAGCAGCGGCCTGCACTTGGGCGTAGGCTTGCCGTCGATGGCCGCCTGCGCCTCCTCGTAGGCGAGCTTGGCGGCGGAGCGCATGATGCCGCGCAGCAGCGCCTGACCCTTCTTGTTGCCATGTCTGTCGATGACGAGGCGCACGGCGAGGCAGGGGCGCTCCTCGCCCTCGCGCAGGGAGCACAGGTCGTTGGAGATGCGCTCCGGCAGCATCGGCACCACCCGGTCGGGGAAGTACACCGAGTTGCCCCGCAGCCGCGCCTCGCGGTCGAGCCGAGTGCCCGGCGCCACGTAGTGCGCCACGTCGGCGATGGCGATGTGGACGATCCAGCCGCCCTTGTTGGCGGGGTCCGTGTCCGGCGCCGCGTGCACCGCGTCGTCGTGGTCGCGCGCATCGGCGGGGTCGATGGTGACCAGCGGCAGCCCACGCAGATCGGTGCGGCCGGCCGGCGCGGCGGCGCGCAGCTTCTCCGTCTCGGCGAGAACAGCGGGCGGGAACTCGTCGGGGAGGCCGTGGGCGTGCACGGCGATCAGGCTGATCTTGCGCTGGTCCTGCGGGTTGCCCAGCGTCTCCGCCACCCGCGCCTGGGGCACGCCGTAGCGTCCGCCCGTGCGGGCCAGATCGAAGCGCACCAGGTCGCCGTCCTTGGCCTCGCCCTCGTCGCCGGGAGCGATGGGCCACTCCTTCATCTCCTTGCGGTCGACGGGGTCGATGACGCCGCCGCCCTTGGCTCGGGCGCGGAAGATGCCGAGCTGCCGGCGCCGCTCCTTAGGCAGCCGCTTGATGGGCTCCGCCTCGTAGCGGTAGCCAGCCGCATCAGGCTCCTTGAGGCGCGTGAGCCGCGCCAGGATGCGGTCGCCCTGCCCGAGCGCCGGCTCGGCCTTGCGGGCGCCGCGCCAGGGCAGCACCAGCACGCGCTCCCGGCGGCCGTCGGGGCCGACCTCGCCGCCCGCGACCTCGGCGGCGAGGTCGCCCTCGTCGTCGCGCGCCACGATCTCCAGCACGGCGACAGGCGGCAGAGTGCCTGGCTGCTTGAAGCTCTTGCGGTTGCCGGAGAGGAGGCCCTCCTCGGTCATCTCGGCAAGGAGCTGCTTGAGGGCGATGCGGTCGCCGCCCTTCACCGAGAAGGCGCGTGTGATCTCGCGCTTGCCGAGGGCTCCGGCCTGGCGCTTGTCCTCGGAGGCGCTCCTGATGAAGTCGAGAATCTCTTGCTTGGTGGGCAATCCGCTGCGGCCGGCCGATCTCGGATTGCGCGCCACGCTGCCGGTGGTCCTATGATGCTGCCTTGCGGCTTCGGGGCGGCTTGCCCTTGGTCCGTTCTTGGGCCGGCGGGCCTTTGGCCCGCGATTCGTCTTTGTCTTTACCATTCTTTGTTTGTGCTTTTGTGATCTTGGCAGGCGCGCCGTTGGCGGCCCGCTTCGGCGCCGCGGTCTCGCGCGCCGGCTTGTTGGAAGATGATCTGCCCCTGCGGGCCTTGGCCTTGGAGGGGCCCTTGGCGACACGCTCGGCGATCAGCTGCACGGCCTCCTCGACCGTCAGCGCCTCGGGCGCCTTGCCGCGTGGCAGGGTGGCGTTCACGTCGCCATGTTTGACATAAGGGCCGTAGCGGCCCGACAGGACCTGGATGTTGCCCCCTTCGGTGGGGTGCTCGCCCAGCTCCTTCAGGACGGTCGCCGCCGCCCGCTGGAAGCGGCCGGCACGGCCGGCCTTCTTCTCGGCCAGCAGCACGACCGCCCGGTTGATGCCAACGGAGAAGACATCCTCCACCGTCGGCAGGTTGGCGTACATGCCGTCATGCTGAATGAACGGGCCATAGCGCCCCAATCCGGCGGTGATCGGCTTGCCCGTCTCCGGATGATTGCCGATGTTGCGCGGAAGCGACAGCAGCTGCAGGGCGCGCCCCAGGTCGACAGAGTTGGGATCGACGCCCGCCGGGATCGATGAGCGCTTGGGCTTCTCGTCCTTGCTACCGTCGCCAAGCTGCAGATACGGACCGAAGCGTCCGACCCGCAGCGTGACAGGGATGCCCTCGGGGTCGTACCCGAGCAACTTGCCGTCCGGCGTCGACGCCTCCGCATCGGCGCCGTTGCCGTTGGCCGAGAGCTGGCGTGTGTACCGGCAATCCGGATAGCGCGAGCAGCCGATGAAGGCGCCGTACTTGCCGCTGACCTTGAGGCTGAGCCGCCCCTCGCCGCAGACGGGACACTGGCGCGGGTCGCCGCCGTCGCCCTTCGGCGGGAAGATGTGCGGCCCCAGGATCTCGTTCAGCGCCTCCAGAACGTCGCCGACGCGCAGGTCCTTGATGCTCTCCACCGCGCCGATGAAGTCGCGCCAGAAGTCGCGCAGCACCACCTTGTATTCGAGCTTGCCGTCGGAGATGAGGTCGAGCTTCTCCTCCAGGTCGGCGGTGAAGTCGTACTCCACGTAGCGCTTGAAGAAGCTCTCCAGGAAGGCCGTGACCAGCCGCCCCTTGTCCTGGGGGACCATGCGCTTGCGGTCGATCGTGACGTAGTCGCGGTCCTCCAGCACGGCCAGCGTGGAGGCGTAGGTGGAGGGCCGGCCGATGCCCAGCTCCTCCATGCGCTTGACGAGCGTGGCCTCGGTGAAGCGCGGCGGCGGCTCGGTGAAGTGCTGCTTGGCCTCGATGCCGCGGTCCTTCAGCTGGTCGCCCTGGGCCAGCGGCGGCAGGCGGCGGCTGTCGTCGTCCGCCGCGTCCTCGGCCTTGCCGTTCTTGACCTGGCGGTCGTCGCGGCCCTCCTCGTAGAGGCGCAGGAAGCCGTCGAACGTCACAACGGAGCCGGTGGCGCGCAGCCCGTAGGTCTTGCCGTCCCGGCCCGGCACCTCGATCTCGGCGGTGGTCTGCTCCAACTCGGCGGAGGCCATCTGGCTTGCCACGGCGCGCTTCCAGATCAGCTCGTAGAGCCGCGCCTGGTCGCGGTCCAGGTGGCGCGCCACGTCGTCCGGCTTGCGCCGCGGGTCGGTGGGCCGGATGGCCTCGTGCGCTTCCTGGGCGTTCTTGGCCTTCGCCTTGTACTCGCGGATGAAGGGCGGCAGGTAGCGGCGGGAGTAGTCCTGCTCGATGAGGCCGCGGATGGCACCGACGGCCTCGGGGATGATGGTGACGCCGTCGGTGCGCATGTAGGTGATGAGGCCCGTCACCTCGCCGCCGATCTCCACGCCCTCGTAGAGGCGCTGGGCGACGTTCATGGTCTGCTTGGCCGAGAAGCCGAGCTTGCGCGAGGCCTCCTGCTGCAGGGTCGAGGTGGTGAAGGGTGCCGCCGGATTGCGCCGCACCGCCTTCTTCTCCACCGAGGTGACCCGGAAGGCGCCGCCCTCGATGGCCGCCTTGATGGCGGTGGCCGACGCCTCGTCCTTGATGTCCAGCCGGTCCAGCTTCTGCCCGGCGATGGCCGTCAGCCGGGCGCCGAATTCCTCGCCCCTGGGCGTCGCCAGCAGCGCCTCGACGGACCAGTATTCCTGGGTCTTGAACGCCTCGATCTCGGCCTCGCGGTCGCACACGAGGCGCAGCGACACCGACTGCACCCGGCCGGCCGAGCGGGCGCCCGGCAGCTTGCGCCACAGCACCGGGGAGAGGGTGAAGCCCACCAGGTAATCGAGGGCGCGGCGGGCCAGATAGGATTCGACAAGCGGGTCGTCGATGGCACGGGGGGATTTGAACGCCTCCAGAACGGACTGCTTGGTGACGGCGTTGAAAGTGACCCGCTCGACCGCCAAGCCTTTCTTGAGCGCCTTCCGGTCCTCCAGAATCCTCAGGATGTGCCAGGAGATGGCCTCGCCCTCGCGGTCGGGGTCGGTGGCCAGGATCAGCTTGTCGGCGTTCTTAACGGCCGCGGCGATCTCCTTCATGATCTTCTGGGACTTGCCATCCACGTCCCAGTGCATGCGGAAGTCGTTGTCGGGCTCCACCGAGCCGTCCTTCGGTGGCAGGTCGCGCACGTGCCCGTAGGAGGCCAGCACCTTGTACTTGGAGCCCAAGTACTTGTTGATGGCCTTGGCCTTGGCTGCGGACTCGACGATGACGACGTTCATGAAAGCCTTGTATCGCGCTCCCGGCCCCGACTTTCTTACGGTGCCCTGGAGCGGCCCATGCTCGTTTTGTGGCTGTTACCTTGCCCTCCGGCGGCCGTGAACATGGTGGACGAATGCGGCGGTGTCAAATCCGCGGTCTTGACAGGGGCGGCGGAAGGATTGTTGGAAACCCATCCAGGGGAGGATTGTCCAGGTTTTCTCATTGCTTAGCAATCCGCGTGCCGATTTGTCGAGCACCCGCCTCGGCGGTCGTTCACGATGCCAGAGAGTGGCGGACTCGGCAGTCGGGCGTCGGGCCGTCGGCAGTCGGGACGGCGGAAACTCTGGGCCTCCTAGCCCAGCTTGAGTCCGAGGCAGATGTGTCAGGGTTCGTGAGGTCGAGATTCGGCAGTCGGCAGCAGTTGGGCGCAAGAGATCAAGCGGCGAAAGGATCGACTGCTCCGACTGCCGACGCCCGACCCCCGACAAGACTCGTCGTTCCAAGGCGGAGCCTCGTTAGCCCTTGAGCGAGACGAGGTGGTGGCCGTGGCGCTCGAGTCGGCCGGCCAGGGCCAGTTCCAGGAGGCCGATCTGGATGGCCCTGGGCGACAGCCCGGTGGCGCGCGCCAGCTCGTCTACGTCGGTAGGGGCGGGGCCCAAGGCTTCGAGCAGGCGGTTGCGATCGGTTTCCACGAGGCTGGCGGGGCCTGGAGGCTCCTCCAGAGGCAGCGCCCCCTGACGGGTCGTGGGCCGGCCGGGCGCCCTGGCAGGGGTCAGAGGCTCGCGCAGCAGCGGAGAGAGAGCCTGGAGCACGTCGTCGGGCTCTGTGACCAGGGTGGCGCCTGACTTGAGGAGCCCGTTGGTGCCCTCGGCGCGCGGGTCCAGAGGATGGCCGGGGATGGCGAACACTTCGCGGCCCTGCTCGCCGGCCATGCGGGCCGTGACCAGGGTGCCCGAGCGCCGCGCCGCCTCCACGATCAGGACGCCCAGCGCCAAGCCGGAGACGATGCGGTTGCGGCGAGGGAAGTCCTGCGCGCGCGGGGCAAAGCCGGGCGGGTTCTCGGTAACGAGGCAGCCCTCCTCGGCGATACGCTGCTGCAGGAGGAGGTGCTCGGGCGGGTAGACATTGTCCGGTCCGCCGGCCAGCACCGCCACCGTGCCGGTGGGCAGGGCCGCCTCGTGCGCCGCCGCATCGATGCCGCGAGCGAGGCCGGAGACGATGACGAAGCCGGCACCCCCGATCCCCAAGGCGAACAGGCGGGCGAGCTTCTGGCCCGCCGCCGAGCCGTTGCGGGCCCCGACGATGGCCAGCATCGGCCGCGCCAGGTGGCCGGCATTGCCTTTGACGTAGATGAGCGGCGGCGGCGGATCGATGGCCGCCAGGGCCTGCGGGTAGCCCGGCTCGCCCACGACGAGGGCGCGCGCGCCGATCCTGGCGGCGGCGGCCAGCTCGGCCTCGGCGGCGTCGCGGGGGCAGACCCGGATGGGCTGGCGGTAGCCGCCGCGGCGCGACAGATCGGGCAGGGCGTCCAGCGCCTGCTCGGCGCTGCCGAAGTGCGTGACGAGCTCGCGAAACGTGACGGGGCCGACGTTCTCGCTGCGGATCAGGCGCAGCGATGCGAGCCGCTGGTCGGCACCGAGGGGCGCGCTCGGCGGCGCTGCTGTGGAGCGCGCCATGCCCGGCCGTCCGCGGCTGTCACGTGCGTGCCCCAATCTTGCTCTCCCGGCCTTCCAGCAGGCGGCGGATGTTGGCGTGATGCTTGAGGAAGATCAGCGCGGCCATGATGAGGATTATGGTGAACGCGGACCAGCCGCCCCACCCAGTAACGAGATAGAACAGGACGACGATACCCGTTGCGCAAAGCGCGGCCAACGACGAGTAGCGCGTGGCCGCAGCCACCACCGCCCACGCCAAGCAGAACAATATGGCCGGAAGGCTGTAGACGCCCACGAGCACGCCGATGAACGTCGCTACTCCCTTCCCGCCCCGGAAGCCCAGCCAAACCGGGAAAACGTGGCCGAGAAGCGCGCCGAGGCCGGCAATATAGCCATAGACGTGGAGATAGCTGAGGGTGTCGGCGCTTCCGAAACGCCGCGCGACATCGTCAACCACCAGCACTGAGACGGTGCCTTTGAGGGCGTCGAGGGCGAGCGTGGCAGCCGCGAGCCCTCTATGACCCGTGCGCAGCACATTGGTGGCGCCGATGTTCCCGGAGCCTACGCTGCGCACGTCGCCGAGACCGGCCGCCTTGGTCAGCACTAAGCCGAACGGGATGGAGCCGAGCAGATAACCGAAGAGAAGCGCGAGAAGGCCGAAGAGTGTGAAGAGCTGGCCCATGGTTCGACGCCCAAGATATGCGGCCGAGTGGCCGCCCCCCTCAGCCAGAGTATTCGTACGCAACAGCGCCGGCAACCATGGTTAAGAGAACACGGCCCTGCATCTTGCTCTCGTCGAAGGGCGAGTTCTTCGAGCGCGCCCTGAGCTGCGCCTTGTCCACCACCCAAGGCTGGTCCAGGTCCACCAGGATGAGGTCGGCCGGCGCGCCCTTCTCCAGGCGGCCGGAGGGCAGCCCCAAGAGCTTGGCGGGGTGAACGGTCATGGCCCTGAGCAGGGGCAATAGGCCGATCTCGCCGTTGTGGTAGAGCCTGAGCGCGGCAGCCAGCAGCGTCTCCAGGCCGATGGCGCCGTCGGAGGCCTCGGCGAACGGGCGGCGCTTGGTGTCCACGTCCTGCGGGTCGTGACTCGACACGATCACGTCGATCTCGCCGGCCGCCAGCGCCCGCACCATCGCCGCGCGGTCGTCCTCGGCGCGCAGCGGCGGCTTGAGACGGAAGTACGTGCGGTAGGAGCCGATGTCGTTCTCGTTGAGGGTGAGGTGGTTGATGGAGACCCCGCAGGTCACCGGCAGGCCGCGGGCCTTGGCGGCGCGCACCACGGCGAGGCTCTCCGGGCAGGTGATCTGGGCGGCGTGGTAGCGGCCCCCGGTGAGCTGGACGAGGCGCACATCGCGCTCCAGCACGATGGTCTCGGCGGCCTTGTCCACACCGGGAAGGCCGAGCCTGGTCGCCACCTCGCCCGAGTTCATCACCGCGCCCTCGGAGAGGTGCGGGTCCTCGGTATGGTGCACGATGAGGGCGTCGAAGTCCTTGGCGTAGAGCAGGACGTTGCGCATGATGCGGGTGTTGGCCACGCTCGCCTTGCCGTTGGTGAAGGCGATGGCCCCGGCCCGCTGCAACAGGCCGATCTCGGTCATCTCCTCGCCCTTGAGCCCCTTGGTCATGGCCGCCATGACGTGGACATGGACGAGCGCGTTGTCGCGGGCGCGGCGCTGGATGAAATCGACGAGCGCCACCTGATCGATGACCGGCTCGGTGTCGGGCATCACCACCATGGTGGTGACGCCGCCGGCCGCGGCAGCCTGGCTCGCCGTCTTCAGGGTCTCGCGGTGCTCCTGGCCGGGCTCGCCGGTGAATACCTGCATGTCGATCAGGCCGGGACAGAGGACATGGCCCTTGCAGTCGATGACGCGGGCGTGCTCCGAGGCGTTGCGCCGCAGATGCGGGCCGAGGTCGGCGATCAGGCTATCCCTGACGAGCGCGCCGCCGGGCTCGTCGCGGCCGCTGGCGGGGTCGACGAGGCGAGCGTTGAGGAAGGCGATGGCCTCGTGGCCGGCGGCTCCGGTCTTGCGCATGCGAGGCCTCACCGGTTGGGCAGCTGGCGCCCCATGGCCTCCAGCACCGCCATGCGTACCGCCACGCCCATCTCCACCTGGTCGCGGATCACGCTGCGCGAGTGGTCGGCGATGGTGGAGGCGATCTCCACGCCGCGGTTCATGGGGCCGGGATGCATGATGAGCGCATCTGGCTTGGCGCGGGCGAGCTTTTCCTGGTCGAGGCCGAAGAAGTGGAAGTACTCGCGGGACGAGGGCACGTAGGAGCCCTGCATGCGCTCCCGCTGCAGGCGGAGCATCATCACGATGTCGGCATCCTCGATGCCGGCGCTCATATCGGTGAACGCCTCAACCCCGAGGCGGGACACCCGCGGGGGAAGGAGCGTGGACGGAGCGACGACGCGAACGCGCGCTCCCATGGCGTTCAGCACGTTGATGTTGGAGCGGGCAACGCGCGAGTGCAGGATGTCGCCGCAGATGGCGACCGTGAGCCCGGAGACGCGGCCCTTGGCGCGGCGGATGGTGAGGGCGTCGAGCAGCGCCTGGGTCGGATGCTGGTGCGCGCCGTCGCCGGCGTTGATGACCGAGCAGTCCACCTTCTGGGCCAGCAGCTCCGCCGCGCCAGCCGCGTAATGGCGCACCACCAGGATGTCGGGGCGCATGGCGTTCAGCGTGATGGCGGTGTCGATCAGCGTCTCGCCCTTCTGCATGGAGGAGGAGGAGACGCTCATGTTCATGACATCGGCGCCCAGCCGCTTGCCGGCCAGCTCGAAGGAGCTTTGCGTGCGGGTCGAGGCCTCGAAGAACAGGTTGATCAGTGTCCGCCCCCTGAGCGCGTCGCGCTTCTTGTTGATCTGGCGGTTGACCTCGGCGGCGGTGTCGGCGAGGTCGAGCAGGGCTCCGATCTCGCCCGCTGTCAGATCCTCGCACGTCAGGAGATGGCGGCGCGTGAAGGAGGCGATGGGCAAGGTGCTGGTCATTAAAGCCGGTCCTATACGCTCATTGCCGTGCCATAGGCAAGCGGCCCCAGAAAGCGAATGTGCACAAACACCTATTAGACGTCGTGCCGATGGGCCTTGTTGCCAAGCCCTGCCGCGGGGGAGAGAATCGCTGGAACCGGGGTCAGACCCTTCGCGTCGAAGCTATCGCATTCGATCGAACGTCGAAGGCGAGGGGTCTGACCCCGAGCCAAGGAGAGCCCAATGAGCAGCGCGTTCGCCACCCACGAGGTCCTGAACCAGAGCCCGCCGTTCGAGGACATCAACCTGTTCAGCACCGACCGCGCCCTCATGGAGGCTGTCAACCGCGAGGGCGGCGGTGTTGCGGCAAAGCGCCTCGAAGCCTTTGGCGCAGCCTGCGGCAGCGCTGCGGCGTTCGAGCGCGGCCGGCTCGCCAACGAATATCCTCCGCGCCTCAGGCCCTTCGACACCAAGGGCCACCGGCTCGACGTAGTGGAGTTCCACCCCGCCTATCACGAATGCATGGCCATGAGCGTGGCCGAGGGCCTGCACTGCTCGGCCTGGGAGCACTTGGCCGAGAGCTTGGAACAACCGGGCGCCAAGCCGGCGCATGGGGGCAGCGTGGGCGCCAACGTGGCCCGGTCGGCCGGGTGCTACATGGCGATCCAGATGGAGGCCGGGCATCAGTGCCCGATCACCATGACCAACGCCGCGGTACCCACCCTGCTGCAACCCGAGATCGCTGCGGACTGGTTGCCGCGCATCCTGGCGCGCGACTACGACAAGAGCTTCAAGCCCGCGTCCGCGAAGCGGGGCGTCACCGTCGGCATGGGGATGACGGAGAAGCAGGGAGGCACCGACGTACGGGCCAATACGACCCGCGCCGAGCCTGCCGCGGGAGCTGGAGGGCCGGGCGCTGAATACATTGTCACCGGGCACAAGTGGTTCATGTCCGCGCCAATGTGCGATGCCTTCCTGGTGCTGGCCCAGGCACCCAACGGGCTGTCGTGCTTCCTGATGCCACGGTTCCTGCCCGACGGGTCCGTGAACGCCATCCATTTCCAGCGGCTCAAGGACAAGCTGGGCAACCGCTCCAATGCCTCCTCGGAGGTGGAGTTCCACGGCGCCCACGGCTGGCTCATCGGCGAGGAGGGCCGCGGCGTTCCCAACATCATCGAGATGGTCACCGGCACGCGGCTGGACTGCGCCGTGGCCTCCGCCGGCCTGATGCGGCTGATGCTGGCCAACGCCATCCATCACTGCCGCCACCGCACGGTGTTCCAGCGCAAGCTCGCCGATCAGCCGCTGATGAGCCAGGTGCTGGCCGACCTGGCCATCGACGTGGAGGCTGCCACCGCCCTGGCGTTCCGACTGGCGCGCACCTTCGACCGGGCCTCCGACCCGCACGCGGCGGCCTGGCGGCGGCTGATGACGCCCGTGACCAAATACTGGGTCTGCAAGACCGCCCCAGCCTTCGGCTACGAGGCCATGGAGTGCCTGGGCGGCAACGGCTACGTGGAGGAGGGGTTGGCGGCCCGCATCTACCGCGAGATGCCGCTCAACGCCATCTGGGAAGGATCGGGCAACGTCATGGCGCTCGACCTGCTGCGCGTGCTTCAGCGGGAGCCGGAGACGGTTGCCATCGTCATGGAGGACCTTGGCGCAGCTGCCGCCGGCGACCCTCACCTCAAGATGCAACTGGAGCGTGTGCAACGCTTGCTGCACGAGCCGCGGTTCCTGGACCGGCGCGGCCGGATGCTCACGGAAGCTCTGGCGACGCTCGCGGCGGGTGCCATCCTGCGCGCACATGCGCCCGCTTTCGTGGCCGACGCCTTCCTTGCAACGCGGCTGTCTGGCTCGCCCCGGCAGACCTACGGTCAGGGCCTGGACGCGGCGGATACGCAGGCGATCGTCGAGCGCGCTTTCCCCGGCTGAATGAAGGCCCTACCCGGCGGAAGCACGGCGCGACGAGCCGTACCCCAGGGCCCCATGCGGAGTGTCAGTTGGCGGCGCGCCCCTGAACGGTCGCCCGGGTCATGGCCTTCACGATGTCGCCCAGAGCGTCGATGAAGTTGCCGCGCTGATCGGACCGCAGCACCGACAGAATGCGGTGGTCCACCTTGGTCGCCTGCGGCTTTACGCTGTTCAGTATGTTCTGGCCCTTGGCGGTCAGCCGGACGGCGTACATGCGTGCGTCGCGCTTGGTCCGCTTCCTCTGCAGAAGTCCTTTCTTCACAAGACGTCGTACGACATCGGCCAAAGTGGACCGGTCCACCCCGGTCTGCTCGACAAGGCCGGTCTGGCTCACGTCAGGGTTCTGAGCGACGCACACGAGGACAGCGTACTGGCGCGGTGTGAGATCCGATTTCGCCGTCTCGTTGGTGAAAAGGACCTCGGCGCATTGCCCGGCGCGATGCAGAAGATGCAGCGCAGAGGTGTCCAGGGGCCCAGAGCGTTGATTATCTTTCATGAGAGCACTCCAGTTTCCGTTAGTGGGGGAGAGATAGGAACCATTGGCCCCGGAACCAATAGCTATAACGACACGTACACCGAATGCTTTTACAATGAGAGCGTTAACGCTGGCCTATCTGTCCGGGAGCGGCGGTGTCCTTCGCCTGCAGGCGGGGCCATTCGGATGGAAACGAACCAATCCGGTGCGTTCCGTCGCAATCGACTGTGTTCTGTGCAATGCAGCGATGCCGGCTGGCATGGTCCCGGCAGTCCGGGCGCAACCGATACGTTCATTATTGAGCTAAAGTTTAAGGCAAGCTTGAGCTGAGGCGGCCTATCCGGTCGAGCGCACCCTGCAAAATCAGGGTGGCGGCCACCTTGTCCACGACCTGGGCCCTGCGTCGGCGCGAAAGATCGGCCTCCAGAAGGGTGCGCTCGGCCGCCGCCGTAGACAGACGCTCGTCCCAGTAGAGGACCGGGAGCGGCCTCGCCTTTGCCAGATCGCGGACGAAAGCCCGCGTGGCCTGAGCGCGTGGCCCCGCCGAGCCGTCCAGGTTCAGGGGCAGGCCCACGACGAACCCGCCGACACCGTGCTTTTCTGCCAGATCAAGCAATTGCCGCAGATCCTCGGTAAGACGGCTGCGGCGCAATGTCACCAGCCCCGAGGCAATGCTGCGGGTGGCGTCCGACAGGGCAAGACCCAGGGTCTTGGTGCCCACGTCTATGCCCATGAGGCGGGCACCCCGCGGCAAGGCGGCGGCGAATTCGTCGAGGGGTTGAATCCCGCCGCGTCTCTGCTCGCTATCGTTGCTCATGATGCCTGACGGGGGTGCCCTGGAGCCCAACCTTGTCGTTTCTCGTCGTTCGTCCTAATGAAGGCGGGCACTCTATCACACGGGTGATCGCAATGTGCCCGGCGGCTGCCGGCGGCTGTTGTGTCGTCCCCCAGCGCGACGGTTTTTGCCACGGCCTCCCAGCGGCGGCACGCCGGACGCTAGGGATTATTTACGCCCGAAATGATACCGAGGTGCCATTGCAGGACGCTTAAGGCACTCGACCAAAGGCGTAGGACGCTCCTCAAGCAACGGTGCGTGGGCCCGCGCACCAGGGAAAGGTTGAAGGGATGACCGATAACAGTGTCGGCAAGAGCGCCGGAGCAATGCCGCCGTTCCTGGTCGAGCTCGCCAAGAACGCGCCGGCGATGATGTGGGCCTTCACGGCCACCACTTTCCTCTCGGCACTGCTGCTGTTTGCCATCCAGCCGATGTTCGCCAAGATGGTGCTGCCGGTGCTGGGCGGGTCGCCGTCGGTGTGGTCGGTGTCGGTGTTCTTCTTCCAGGCGGCGCTGCTGGCCGGCTATCTCTACGCCCACCTTCTGATCAACAAGGTCCCTTCGCACCTGACCGGCATTATCCACTTGGCGGTGTGCGTCCTGGCGCTCATCTGTCTGCCCATCGGCATGGTGCGGTGGATGGGCGAGCCGCCGCAGGGCGAGCCCTATCTCTGGCAGCTCGGCATGTTCGCGGCCTCCATCGGCCTGCCGTTCGTGGCCGTGTCGGCCAACGCTCCGCTGCTGCAGGCGTGGTTCGCGAGGAGCGGGCATCCCGATGCGCGCGATCCCTACTTCATGTATGCGGCGAGCAACCTGGGGAGCCTGATCGCGCTGCTCGGCTATCCCTTCGTCCTGGAGCCGGCGTTCGGCCTGAGCCAGCTCAGCCATCTGTGGGCCTACGCCTATGTGCTGCTGGTGCTGGCCATCGGCGCCTCGTTCTTCCTGATGCGCGGCGCACAGGCGGGCGGCGTACCGGAGACGGCGGCCCAGCCGGGGACCGGCGACGCCGCGGCACCGGCTGCGGCGCCGACCTGGGTCGACCGGCTGAGCTGGATCGGGCTCGCGTTCGTTCCGGCCGCCTTGTTGACGGCGTTCACGGTGCACGTCACCACCGACGTGGCTTCTGCGCCGCTACTGTGGGTGTTCCCGCTGGCGCTCTATCTGCTCACGTTCGTGCTGGTGTTCCGCGACACCTCGCTGATCTCGCGCGAGGCGATTCTGTTCCTGCATCTCGTGGCGCTGGTGATCGCGCTGATCGCCCTGTCGTTCCAGACCCACGACTGGTTCATCCTGATCGGGACCGGCGTGATGGTGTTCTTCACCACGGCGATGCTGGCGCATCGCACGCTGTACGAAGCCCGCCCGGCGCCCGCCTACCTCACCGAGTTCTACCTGTGGATGTCGTTCGGCGGCGCGCTGGGCGGCATGTTTACCGCCCTGGTGGCGCCCCGGCTGTTCAGCGAGGTCTACGAGTATCCGCTGCTGCTCGCCCTCTCCATGGCTTGCCGGCCCGGCGCCTTGAGCTTCCTGTTCTCGGGCGACAGGCAGAAGCTGAGGGACGAGCTGATCGTGCTGTGGCTGATCGCAGCGGTGGGTGCGTTGCTCATCGTTCTGCTCCAGCCCGGCGCCTGGCTGTCGGCGTATGTCGGCAATCTGCGTATTGCGCGGTTCGGGATCACGTTCCTGGCCGTCGCGACCCTCGCGGCCATCCTGCTGGTCAACGTGCTGCACGCACCGCGGCAGCTGGTGGCGGCCGGGCTCATGTGTCTCGCGCTGGTGACCTTGCCGTCGGCCGTCCGCCAGGCCGACTCGCAGATCACCCAGAGGAGCTTCTTCGGCGTGTACCGTGTGGCGGACACCCCGGACGGCTACCGCACCCTGGTGCACGGCACCACCCTGCATGGGGCGCAGCGCATCTTCGACGAGGAGGGCAAGGAGGTCGAGGATCTCGTGCCCACAACCTACTACTACCCGGGCAGCCCGATGGGCCGCACCATCGCCAAGCGGCGCGAGGTTCTGGGCAAGGACAAGGGCCGCTACGGCATCGTCGGCCTTGGCACCGGCTCCAGCGCCTGCCACAAGCAGGAGGGCGAGAGCTGGAAGTTCTTCGAGATCGATCCCACGGTCATCAAGATCGCCAGCAATCCCAAGAATTTCACCTTCGTCAGCAAATGCCAGCCCGACATCGACATCGCCGTCGGCGATGCGCGGCTGACGATCGCCAAGGAGCCCGACGCCAGCTTCGACCTGTTCATCATCGACGCCTTCACGTCGGACGCGATCCCCGTGCACATGCTGACCAAGGAGGCGGTGCAGCTGTTCCTCGACAAGCTGAAGCCCGACGGGGTGGTGCTGCTGCATACGTCCAACCGCTACCTCGACCTGAACTCGGTTTTGGCTGCGATCCAGAAGGAGCTGCCGGAGGGCACGGCCGGCATCGCCATGCAGGACTCGGGCGGCGAAGGCTACGGGGAATCCGGCTCCTCGGTGGTGATCTTCGCCAAGAGCGAAGGTGCGCTGCAGCCGTACCGGTCCCTGGAGGG
>JBIOWI010000341.1:0-14510 GCA_044868325.1 Hyphomicrobiaceae bacterium | reverse complement strand
CCCGCTACTGGTTGCCCTAGCCGGTGCGGCGAGCTGGACACCAGAGATCGAGGCTGACACCTCAGCCGCGGCAGACGGATCACGAACACGACCAAATGCACACCTACGTAGTTTGCCGCCGCAAAGTTGCCTCCTTAGCAGCGTTATGCCCGCTCACGCAGCCCTTGCGCCCGCCTTGACCAGGGGTCTCCCATCGCTGCCAAGCCCGAACGCAGCCGGATGCAGAACGAAGCCATGATGGGCTGCCCACAGCAGCAACTGGGCGTGGTAACCGCTCGGGATGCCAATCGGCTCTCGACCGTCAGTCGGGCGCATGAACCAATTGCAGACGGCCTGATGGGTGACCCCGATCCACGTGGCCAACTCGCGCTTGCCGTCCCCCTTGCCGCCATATACGGCGCGGAACGCAGGCAGGAAGTCGGCCTCTGTGCGGATGTGCTTCTGCTTCGTCTTCATGTTACATGAATACATGCGACATGACTTTTTGGCAAGGGCCATGATAGGATCTTTCCCGCAGTAGGATGGCAGCGCGGCAGTTATGGCAGAGAGAACGATAGAGGATTGGGAGCGGCTCATGCCGGAAACGGCATGGCAAAAGGTCATGAACCGCCTAGAAGCGGTGCGCGGTGCTAGGAAGATGACGCAAGCCGCATTCGCCGCGGCGGCCGGAGTGTCCGAATCACACTACTCGAACTGGAAAACCGGACGTGGCGGCACTAAGGGCGGGCCGAGTCGACCTGGTGTCCATCATCTCGCGGCAATCGCGCAAGCACATCGCATCACGATGGATTTCTTAGTGCTCGGCGAGCCCGAGGCCATCCGGCCATACTCGTATCGCGATGAAATCGTGGCCCGCTTAGAGGCCAGCGACAGGCGCAACATGCCCAGCCGTCGCAGATCATAGCCTCCCCCTCGATATCTACTGTTGCGACTACAACTGCAGGATTGATGCACACCTTGGGCGCGCAAGCAATGCCCAAGGTGTATCAGTACACAACCTCCGCTGTTCATCTGTGACCACTGCGCACCACGCGGCGGATGCGTTCGCGTGCGCACTTTCTTGTTGACGATGGTTCATGTCACATGTATTCATGTCACATGAAGATGCGTAGCGCAGTGAGCGAGCAACATGCGGGTCATCCCTCCATGCCTCAACGTCAGCCATCTGGCCCCGATCTCGAAACCGCTTCCAGCCGTCGAGCTGCACGAAGGGTGGACGGCAGCCAGCAAGGGCGAGCCCCAGGACTACAGCCAGCCCCGAGCATGGCAAGTCGGCTGGATGCTGTGGTGGCGGGTGAAATGGTTCGGGCCGAGCCCGGCGATATGGCGGACGTAGAAGCCGCTGGAGTCGCCGAGAGCGCCAGCGCCGCAACGCCTTTGGGCCAGCCTGTAGCCGCGCTCTCGGCGACTCCCCCAGAACCCGAAGCGCCCGGCCCCTGGGATCATCTCTTCCACGATCCCCGCATCGGCTACCCCAAGCCCACACGCGAACAGGTCGCCGAGATGGTGGCGACTGCCGAGAAGCGCCTCGCCGGCGTGAAGCTCACACAGCGTCCGCGTCGGCCGGACTATCGACGCATGCGGATGTGGTGATGTCGTCCCTTTTTTTGGCGAGAAACGTAACACCTCGCCTTGTCTCACCTAACGTCAGTCAGTCGAGTGGAGTCAGTCGTGGGTTGGTATCGCCGGAAGTTTGTAGCGCAGTCGCGTCAATGGGCGGTCATGGACTCGCTGGCCCGGCACATTGCTACCGCGAACCTCGCCATTGAGCGCCTGGAGCGCACTGGCGGGAGCGAGCGGGCGAAGAACCGATGGCGTCGGCAGATAGAGCGCATGCGCGCGCTGCGGATGTCCATCATCGACAACGATTGGGAAGCACTGGTGCGATGACGCAAGCCCTGAGCAAAGAGCAGATCGCCGCTCTCCGGCTGCTCACTGGCGACCAGACCGCCAGCAACAGCCGCGATCTTCTGCGGCAGCTCGCCGAGCCCCTCCCCGTCGATGCCGTATCCTGGCGCATCGGCCCGACCTCTACCAAAGACCCCAACAAGCCAGTTGGCAAGGCCCTTGCCTACATCGACTCCCGCGACGTCCAGGATCGGCTTGATGCAGTGATGGGCGCCGATTGGCAGGATCGCTACGAAGCGATGCCGGACGGCACCTATTGCTGCAGCATCGGCATCAAGATCGATGGGGAATGGCGCTGGCGCTCGGATGGCGCCGGGATGATCGCGACCGGCGATGCCGCCGATCCGAAGACACCCAAGGATGCCGACGCCAAGGAAATGGCGCAGAAGGGCAGCTATTCGGACGCCTTCAAGCGCGCTGCCGTGAAGTGGGGCATCGGCCGGTATCTGTACGCGCTCGACGCGCCTTGGGTGGCTATCGAGAAACGCGGCAACAGCTTCGTGTTGCCCGAAAAGAGCGAGGCCTATTTGCGCAAGTGGCTGGCGCACCGCCTTGGCATGGGCGCGCCGTTGCCGCAACCGAGCCCGGAAGGGGCACCAGCAAAGGAGACGAGTGCGCCGAAAGGGCCTAGCAAGCCTGCTGCCAATGAGAAGGCGGCCAGCGTACCGGCCGCCAGCCCCAAAAAGGGCGTGATCGTCCAGCCGGCCGGGGACCCCACGGCCAAGACGCTGTGGGATGGCCTCGAACGCACTGACAAGCAGGCTGGGCGCGAGGGCTTGAGCCCTATCATCGCTCGCATCAAGCAGGCGACCGCCGCCGTAGCCAAGGGTTGGAACCCTGCGAGCTTCCCAGAGGACTGCCGGCCGGCCGCGCTGGATGCCGCCTATGCCGAGTGGGAGGCCTGGTATCGCGTCACACCGCTCTCGGACGATGAGCGGGCCAAGGTGCACAAGGCGATGGACGCCTACACCAAGGCTGCCCAGGCGCTTGATGCTGCCGTGGCTAAGTTCACCAAGGCCAATCGCAGCGCGCAGCTCGCCGATAGCCCCGACGCCAACCCCGACGACGGCACGCTGACCCCGTATGAGCCGGCGGAGGCGCGAGATGCAGCGTAGTCACCGCGACTCCGAGCGCCGGCCCGTCAAGGGGCACCAGCCGAGCACCCATCTCATCTGCAAGATCTGGCCGTACTGCCTCAAGTGCGGGCTGCTCTACATCCGCAACGAACTGACGCGCCGGGCGATCAAGGCGCCGTGTCCGGGGGATGAGCCGTGAGCAAGCCCCGCCGGAAGCCACCCACCCTGCGCGAGAAGCTGGCCGCAACGCTGCTGATGCTCTCGCGCGTCGATGAGCGCGGCGATCTGGTGCCCGTCATCCCGCGCGAGGAAGCGCTGCAGATGACGACGGCGCAGATCCTCGCCCGGTTCGAATTCGATCACGGCATCTATGTGGCTTGGCACGGCGGGAACCACCCAACGAACCTGACGCCCAGGCTCAAGGAGAAGCACCGCGAGAAGACGAAGCGGGACGTGAAGGCCATCGCCAAGGTGCGCCGCGGCGTGAAGCGGCGCCAACAAGCTGACGCCGACCGCGAGCGGCTTACAGAATTCTTTGATGCCTGCAAGCCGCGGCGCCCGAGCCGCCGCACCAAGCGCCCCATGCAGTACACGGCCATGAAGGACACGCACAAGCGCACCTTCGCGGGAAAGGTGGTGCCGCGATGAGCGCCACCCTGCAAGAGCAGATCGCGGAGGTTCGCGACCTTCTCGAATGGCTCAAGGCCAACGACAGCACGCGCGTGCCCACGATGCGGGCCGTCCTGCTGACGCTGATGGAGTTGGACGCCAGCCAACGGGCGTCATCGAAGCGAGTGCGCGTCCAACGAGGGAATGTGAAATGAGGAAGCCGACTCCATGGTGGCCGCTGGCCACCGTCATGCTGGCGTGTCTCGCCTTCGGCGGGATGGCTGGTGCCCACTACGCCGACACCGACCCGGCCACCGTCGCCAGCACGTGCACCGTCCAGACGCTGCGCTCGGAGCACCGGGTACGCGGCGTGCTCACGGACATCCGCGAGACGGTGCGCAACGTGGCCAAGAGCGCCGAGCACCTGGAGGCGATCGAGGCGGCGCTCGCCAAGCATCGGTCCGTACCGGGGTATTGGGCCACGACGGTGGCACGGGGCGACCAATGACAGCCGCCGTGATCCTTCGCGAGGCTGCCGAGCTGCTGTCCAAGCCGGATGCCTGGATACAGCAGGCTTACTCTCGCACCGCCGACGGCAAGTGGTGCCCGCCGACCGATCCGGACGCCGTGTGCTGGTGCGTCCGCGGCGCCATCGCGAAGGTTGTCGGCTCCTGGCTCGACAGCGCAGTCAAGCCGGCGGAGGACGCACTGCGCTCCCACCTTGGGCGCGATGGCTTGGCGCAATGGAACGACGAAAGGGGCCGGTCTGCCCCGGAAGTCGTGGGTGCTCTCGTTGCGGCGGCTGACGGGCTGGAGGCCAAGTCGTGACCGTCTACCTCCTCCGCATCGAACCGCCCCTTGCCCACGCCCGCCACTACATCGGCTGGTGCGAGGACGGCACCGAGGCGCGCCGCCTGGCGCAGCACGTGAAGGGCCAGGGCGCGCGCATCCTCGCTGCGGCCGTAGCCGTCGGCCGCCAGATTATCCCGGTGCACACGTGGCCCGGCGCTGACCGCCACTTTGAGCGTCGCCTGAAGAACCGGAAGGATACCGCCCGCTGGTGCCCATGCTGCAAGCAAGGCAAGCGGCCGTTGCCGCGATGGGGTGCCACGCGATGAGCGACCGTCCACACATCATCGTCAGCCGGGAACGCCACGGCACCATTACCGCATACAGCTACTTGCGGCGCGATGATGGCCCGGAGCCGGGCTATCGCTGGACCAGCGACAGGAAGGCTGCCGCGCGATTCTGGCGCGACGAGGCGTTGCGCATGGCCAAGCACATCCGGCGCCAGTGGAAGGTGCCGGCCCGCGTGGAGGCCGTGTCGTGACAACGCTACGCCGGTTCATCCGTGTTCGCCATCGTGCGATGACTGTGCGTTGCTCGACGTGCCACCGCGAAGGGGAAGACGGCACCTTCGTGTGCCATAACTGCTCAGACGCCGGTGTAATGTCGGATGGTCGGGCAATCGAATTCGCCCACATCTACCTCGATATGCGAGCCGGTCGGCACAATGACGCCATGCGCCAACTGGAGTCCGTCCTGGACAATATCGCACCGACATGGAGGGCGATGCCATGACAGTCCTCACAGAACGCGGACAGCGCGAAGTCGGCGGCGGGCTCAAGGAAGCCCTGGACCGTCTGCGCCGCCGCAAGGCGGACGTGCAGCGCCAGATGGGCGTCCTTGAGGCTGAGCTGTCCGACCTGGGGAAGATCGAGGCCGCCTTGATGTGGGCGGCAGAACAAGCGCGGGGGAAGCTGTGAGCCCCAAGGCACAGATTGCAGCCGTCCTCCTGATCGTCGCCGCCGGCACGTTGCTCGATGGCATCCGTTGGATGCTTGCCCGGCACCGAACCCGACGCGAGCACGAGGCCTGGCCGCCTCACCGCGTCATCACCACCCGCAACACGATAGAGGAAACTTTCTGATGGGACGGCTCACGTTCGCGAAGCTCACTCGCGTCAACTATGCCCGCTGCAAGCGCTGGCACCCGCGCGGCCTCGACGAATGGTCCCCCTCCGATTGGGCCGTCGCCATGGTGGGCGAGGCCGGCGAGGCGTGCAACGCCATCAAGAAGCTGCGCCGCGTAGAGGAAGGCTTGGCCAACAAGAACGACGACGGCCGCCAGCTCGACACGCGCGCCAAGGCTATCGCCGCTATCGCTGACGAGTTGGCCGACATGCTGATCTATCTCAACCTCCTTGCGCTGCGGCTCAACATCGACCTTGAGGCCGCGACGGTGCGGAAGTTCAACGCCGTGTCCGAGCGATACGGTTTCCCGGAGCGACTCTGATGGCACAGAGACGCGAGCCCGTGCCCTACGCCAACGCGACCAGCGGGGCTGCAGCTCGGGACGAAATCACCCGCATGCTGCGCCGGTTCGGCTGCGAGTCCGTGGGCTTCATGGACGACTTCGACAAGCACACCGTGGTGCTCGCTTTCACACACCGCGGCCGGCAGGTGCAAATGCGCGCCAGCGCCCAAGGATGGGCCAACATGTTCCTGAAGGCCAAGCCTTGGACCGGCCGCGGCCGGCAACGTGGCGGCAAGATGGACTATGAGCGCCGCGCGCTCGCGCAAGGACTCGTGGCCGTCAACAGCATCTTGCGCGATTGGCTCAAGGGACAGCTCACTGCCGTCGAGTGCGGGATGCTGGCGTTCGAAGCCGTGTTCATGCCGCACGTGATGCTCCCCGACGGCCGCTCGCTCATCGAGCACGTCACCGCGGCCAAGATGCTGCCGGCGCCGCGGGGTACGTCATGAGCACCGACGTATACAACGCCATGCACGCCGAGATGTCGGCCGTGGTGGACTCGTTCGTCACCGAACAGACCTCGCTCCATAACGCGGTGGCGTGCCAGCAAGCCATGCAGGACGTAACGGCTCGCATGCTGCTGCGGATGTGCGGCGGCACCAGCCTTGAGCGCGTGATCCAGACGGTAGGCTGCTACATGGAAGGCGTCGCGGCCCGCGCCGGCTACCTGTGGCAGCAACAGCGGTTGGGCAATGGGGGCAAGCCGTGACCGCTCTGCGCCACCTGCGCAAGACGCATCGTGACTTCATCGTGCGGCGGCTGGAGTGCTCGCACTGCCATGCCGATACCGCCGCTGGCGACCTCATATGCGATGCATGCGCCGACAATCAGGCCGACGAAGCAGCCGAGGAAGCGCGCGAGGAACGGGGCGAGGGCCTGGAGCCTGACCGTCAGATTGCTCTCGCCCGCGTCTATCTCGACCTGGTGCGCTACGGCCGGCAGAAGGACGCCATAGACCGGCTAGAGCGCGTCTTGGACGATGTGGCGCCCGACTGGAGGCGGCTGGCGTGATGCTCGACAGCGCCCCTACGTCTGGCCTCGCAGCCCCGGCGGCTCGTCGGGGCGCCCGCCGCGCCTTGGTCGCTGACCTGTTCTGCGGCGCCGGCAGCCTGTCGATGGGCGCCCACGACGCGCTGACGGAGCTGGGGTACCGACCCGAATTCGTCGCCGTCAACCATTGGCCCGTAGCGGTCGAGACCTATCGGCGCAACCATGCCGACGCGCGGGCGCATTGCGTCACGCTGGACGCCGCCTTCCCCTCGCAACTGGTGCCCGAGGGACGCCTTGACCTGCTGATGGCCGGGATCGAGTGCACGTACTTCTCCAGAGCCCGCGGCGGCAAGCCGGTGAACGATCAGCAGCGCATGTCGGCCTGGCATGTGGTGCGCTGGTGCACCGAGCTGCGCACCAAGCGGCTCCTGATGGAGAACGTCCCCGAGTTCCGGGATTGGGGACCAGTGAGCCCGCGCACCGGCAGGCCGCTCAAGAGTCGGAAGGGCGAATACTTCCGGGCTTGGGTGGAAGCCCTGCAGAACATCGGCTTCCGCTTCGATGCCCGAGTCCTCAACTGCGCCGACTTTGGGGACGCCACCACGCGCGAGCGGCTTTTCATGCTGGCGTGGCAGTCCAACAAGCCGCTGCCGTGGCCAACGCCGAGCCACGCCAGGACGCCCGACCTGTTCGGGGCTGAACGCTGGCGCTCGGCGCGAGACATCATCGACTGGTCTATCTCGGGCCGGTCCATCTTCGATCGCAAGCGCCCCTTGGCTGCGAAAACGCTGGCGCGAATCGCGGCGGGCATCGTCAAATTCGGCTGGCCCAAGCCGTTCCTTGTTGTCCTGCGGCAGCATTGCGATGCGCTCGGGATCGACGTGCCGCTACCGACGATCACCGCTGGCGGGACGCATATCGGGCTGGCGCAGCCGTTCGTGCTCAGCAACCAGACCAGCGGCGCAGCCCGCTCGCCCGACGAACCGCTGCCCACCATCACATTGGGCGGCTCCGGCAATGCTGGCCGCCCCGGCTGCGCTCGGCACGCCCTGATCGCGCCGTACTACGGCTCGGGCTCAGGCGAGACGTGCCAGTCGGTGGAGGCGCCGCTGCCGACGGCCACGACGAAGGCCCGGTTCGGGCTGGTGATGCCGGTCACCCATGCCGGCGAGGGCAATCGAGCGCGCCCGGTCGACGCCCCCCTGCCCACCATCACGACGGCCCGCCGGGGCGAGCTCGCTTTCATCACGGCCAGCTTTGGCGAGCGCGCCGGTCAGGCGCCGCGCGTCCATTCGGTGGACGATCCCGCGCCGACCGTCTGTGCCACCGGCCGCACGAACCTGGTCACCGCCGGGCGCGAGCACGACATCCTGTTTCGGATGCTGGAGCCCCACGAACTGGCCGCCGCAACGAGCATCGCGGACTATCATTTCACGGGGAACAAGACACAGGTTGTGCGCCAGATCGGCCAAGCGGTGCCCCGTCGCACCGGGCGCGCCCTGGCGCTTGCGCTGATGGGGGCGGGCGAATGACGATGCAATTCCCGGAAAGCGTCTGCCGCTTCTGCGGGAATGACCACGACCCGATGCACCCGTGCCGCTGCTGCGCCTGCATCAGGGACGATGCCTTGGACTGCGCTCAAGCTCGGTACGGAGACACGGATGAGCCGTGCGCCTGCTGCTGTCACTGCGCTGAGCCGGAAGGCTGGGAGGAGCGCCACTTTGACGACCTTGGTGGCGATCTAGCGCCGATGGGGGCTGGTGACTGATGCCGCCGCTCTACTCCGTCAAGGAATGCCTGGCGCGCCTGCCGGTGCACATGAGCGAGCGCACCTTTCGCTCACATGTAGTCGCACTCGGGTGCCATCGCGGCCGTGGCCGGCAGATGTTCCTGACCGAGGAAGACTTCTCGACGTTCCTGGAGAGCTTGAAGCCATGTCCGATATCGACCGGCCGCGCGTCGTCAGATCGACGCTCACCCCGTACTACCGGAAAGACCGAAAGCAGTGGTATCCGCGGGGCACCTACCCAATCAAAGGCGAAGCGGGCCAAGTTGCATACAAGCGCGGCTACCTGGGCGTTGGAAGAGATACGCGCTCTCTGTGCGCCGAGGACTGTGCCCGCCTAAACAAGGAGCTGGAGGCGAAGGCCCTTGCTGATGCGCCCGAGGCGACGTTCGCCGAGGCTGCGCTTGTGTATCTGCGCAACGGCGGCGACAAGCGGTTTCTGGTTAAGAAGGACGGCACCCCGGCCAAGCTTCTCGCCCACATGGCAGAGAAGCGCGTCAATGAGATCGACAACGCGGTGATGACGGAGGCCGCGGCGGCGCTCTACCCAACGGCCGAGCCGATCACAGTCAACCGCCAGCTGTACACACCCGTTATCGCCGTTCTGACGCTTGCGGCCGAGGGCAAGCCCTGGAAACCAGCACTCAAAAGGCCGAAAGGCTACGCCGACTTGAAGCCGGCCCGCACGCCGCGGGATGACTGGTTTGTGGCGATCAAGCCCGAGTGCAAGGCGCATCTGTGGGCGCTGATCCTGTTCGATGCCATCCACGGGCGGCGAGCCGGCGAGGCCATGGGCCTGGTGCCCGATGACTACGATGAAGCGCGTGGCACCATCCTGATCGGGCGCACCAAGAACGGCGATCCCGTGTTCATCAAGGCCGCCAAGGTGGTTGTGGAGGCGCTCGCCGCCTACGACTGGAAGGCCGGGCCGGGCCTATTCGGGCACTACACGAAGGGCAACCGGCGCAACCTCTACCGGGATCTCGCGGCCGTCTGCAAGCGCGCTGGCATCCCCTACTACACGCCGCACCAAGCCGGCCGGCACGCATTCGCCAAGCACCTGTTCGACAAGGGCCGAAGCCTCAAGTTTGTGAAGGAGGCCGGCAAGTGGAAGTCGATGGTTGTCGCCTCGCTCTATGGCGCCTTCGAACACAGCGAGATTGACGACCAGACGCGACAGGATGGGCAGGAGTGGGCGGATACGCTCGGTAAGGCCGCGGCGTGAGCGGTGACAGAATGGTTACGGCACTTCCACGAACCGTATCCCCACATCGCCGGATAGCCTTGGTGTTGCTGGTTTTTTCGCGCTTTGCGTATCGACAGCGGCACACCCTTACCAAGGGAGTGCTCTACCACTGAGCTACGGCAGCGAAGGCGCTCCTCGGCCAAGCAGGTCGCAGGAGACTGGCACGCGGGCTAGGGTCTAGACCATCGCCTGGGCCCGCGCAACAGCCCGCGTGGCAGACGCGGACGCCGAGGATACTGTAGCAGCCCGTTAATCTTGCACCGCTCCAGCCGCCCACGTAAGCTGGCGGCAAATGTCCAACCGACCGATGGCGCACCCCCAACAAACCGGTACGAAGCAGCTTGCCAGGGAGCAGCGCAGGGTCCGTCTGGCAGCGGAGCTGCGCTCCAACTTGCGCAAGCGCAAGGAGCAGGCCCGCAGCCGGACGTTACAGGGGGCGCCAGGGTTGAACGACGGGCCGAACAACAAGTCGGATAACGAGGACGATCAGCCGGACGCGCGGGAGGCCGCGACCACCGACAAGAGGGGGCCCACGGGGGAGGTCGCCCGAAGGGCGCCTTAGTCGGGCGCCTAAGTCGCACTCGAGCCAACTACGCATGGGGCATTCATGGATCGCATGAGCATCGTCGGCGGCAGGCCCTTGAACGGGACCATCGCCATCTCCGGGGCAAAGAACGCGGCCCTGCCGCTGATGATCGCGAGCCTCCTCACGCCGGAGCGGCTCACACTCAAGAACGTGCCCAACCTGGCCGACGTGGCCCTGCTGGCGCGCATCCTGCGCAACCACGGCGTCGATCTCACCATCGACGGCAAGCGCGGCAACCCCACGCCGCACATGGGCGAGACCTTCCACCTCACTGCCCGCGACATCGTCGACACCGCCGCGCCCTATGAGCTGGTGAGCCGCATGCGGGCGAGCTTCTGGGTGCTGGGACCGCTGGTGGCCCGCTGCGGCGAGGCGCGCGTGTCCATGCCGGGCGGCTGCGCTATCGGCACCCGCCCGGTCGATCTGCACCTGATGGCGCTCAAGGCCGTGGGCGCCGAGATCGACATCGACGGCGGGTACGTGGTGGCCAAGGCCCCGCGCGGCCTCAAGGGCGCCCGCGTGGCCTTCCCCAAGGTTTCCGTGGGCGCCACCCACACGGTCCTGATGGCGGCCTCGCTGGCCAAAGGCGAGACCCTGGTCGAGAACGCCGCCCGCGAGCCCGAGGTCGGCGACCTCGCCGAGTGCCTCATCAAGATGGGCGCCAGGATCGAGGGCGTCGGCTCCTCCAGGCTGTACGTGCAAGGCGCCGACCGGCTTGAGGGCGCCGTGCACACCGTGCTACCCGACCGCATCGAGACCGGCACCTACGCCTTCGCGGTGGCCGCCGCCGGCGGCAGCGTGGAGCTCAAGGGCGCCCGCAAGGGCCTCCTGGATACCGCCTTCAGCGCGCTGGAGAAGACGGGCGTGTCTGTCACGGAGACGGAGACCGGTGTGCGCGTGGCCCGCAATGGCAGGGCGCTGGAGCCCGTTACCGTGGAGACCCAGCCCTATCCCGGCTTCCCCACCGACCTGCAGGCGCAACTCATGGCCCTGATGACCAAGGCCAGCGGCACCAGCGTAATCCGCGAGACCATCTTTGAGAACCGCTTCATGCATGTGCAGGAGTTGGCCCGCCTCGGTGCCGACATTCAGATGCAGGGCGACACGGCCACCGTGCGGGGCGTGAAGACCTTGCGGGGGGCGCAAGTGATGGCCACCGACCTCCGCGCGTCCGTGTCGCTGGTCATCGCCGGCCTGATGGCCGAGGGCCAGACCACCATCAACCGCGTTTACCATTTGGACCGCGGTTTCGAGCGTCTGGAGCAGAAACTGTCCAGTTGCGGGGCCTCGATTGAGAGGATTGTTGGATAGGGTGTCAGACCCTCTGGGTCTGACACCATCGTACAACCAGAATTGGAGCCATGGTGTCAGACCCAGAGGGGTCTGACACCTGCCGAACCGCATGCCCGATCTGAAGCTCATTGCCCTCGACGCGGACGACCTGGCGGTCATCTCCGCACACCTGCAGGATGCCGTGCTGAAGATCGGCGATCTCGCCTTCCTTCCCCGGGAGAGGAAGTTCGCCGCCGTCGCCAATCGCTTCGACTGGTTGGACGCCATCGAGAAGGACGGCGCCAGGAACAAGGGCTACGCCCGCCGGCGCGCCGCGCTCCGCTTCGAGCGGGTGCTGGGCGCCCAGGTGCACGGGCTCGACCTCAAGAACAAGGGCGCCGTTGCCGAGCTGTTGGCCATCCGCTTCGAGCCGGGCGACCTGCCCCAGGGCCAGGTGACGCTGGACTTCGCCGGCGGCGGCGCCATCCGGCTGAATGTCGAGTGCATCGAGGCCGAGCTGCGCGACCTGGGCCCCGTGTGGGAGGCCAAGTCCAGGCCCAGCCATCCCGATGAGCCGCCCCGCTGAGGGGCTTGAAAGCCGGTCCATGTTCGAGCCACCCGTCGATCCCAGCTCCAAGGCGCGGCTCGTTGCCATCCATCTGGACGAAGCCTCGATCGGGCGCGGCAACCCCAGTATCGACCACGAGCGCGAGGTGGCAATCTTCGACATCCTGGAGAGCAACAAGTTCGAGCTGGAGGGCCGCCCCGGCGGGCCCTACGAGCTCACACTGCGCCTGGTGGAGGATCGGCTCGTTTTTGCGGTGGCCGAGCGGCAGGCCGGCGAGCCGTTCTCCGTGGTGCTCTCGCTAACCCCGCTCAGGCGGGTCATCAAGGACTACTTCATCGTCTGCGAGAGCTACTACCAAGCGATCCGCACCGCGCCGCCCTCCCGCATCCAGGCCATCGACATGGGCCGGCGGGCGCTGCACGACGAGGGCAGCCGCGTGCTCACCGAGCGCCTCAAGGGCAAGATCAACGTCGACGGCGACACCGCGCGTCGCCTCTTCACGCTTATCTGCGCCCTGCACTGGAAGGGCTGAGCCGTGCCGGGCAAGGGGGAGCACGAGCTGCCGGGCGCCGTGCTCTTCGTCTGCAGCATGAACGCCGTACGCTCGCCCATGGCCGCGGCCATCCTGCGCCATCTGGCGGGCCCGCGCTGCTATGTCGTCTCCGCCGGGGTGAGGGCCGGCGGCCCCGACCCGTTCGCCGCCGAGGTGATGAGCGAGATCGGCATCGACATCGCCGGCCACAGGCCGGCGACGCTGGAGGACTTGCACGACACCTCCTTCGACCTCATTGTCACGCTGTCGCCGGAGGCGCACCATCAGGCGCTGGAGCTCACCCGCACCATGGCGGTCGAGGTGGAGTTTTGGCCCACCTTCGACGCCACCATGATGGTCGGCCACGGCAGCCGCGAGCAGGTGCTGCAGGTCTACCGGGGCGTGCGCGACCACCTGTTCCGCCGCATCAAGGAGCGCTTCGGATTTACCGGGGGGCCGACGGTATAGGGGAATGGGGAGTAGGGAGTAGGGAGTAGGGCCGGGCTGACCACGGCTCAATCCCTATTCCCTACTCCCCATTCCCTACTCCCTTGATTTTCCAACCCGCCCGTGGCCAATGTGCGCGCGAATCACACGTGACTGGAGCCCTGGCCTCATGACCGTCACACGGGGCGGACTGCTCAGCGCGCTGACCCGCACGGACAGCCCGCGGCGCGAGACGCTGCGCGAGGAGCTGGCGCGCTCCAAGGCCGGCGGGCGCAGGGCCGGCATCAAGCCGAAGCTGGTGCTGGCCAGCGCTTCTCCGCGTCGGCTCACGCTCCTGTCCCAGGTCGGCATCGAGCCCGACGCGCTCAGGCCGACGAGTGCCGACGAGAACCCCAAGAAGGGGGAGATGCCGCGCGCGCTCGCCACCCGGCTCGCCCGCGCCAAGGCGATGGAAGGCCGCGACGCCATCGCCAACGACAAGGACATCGCCGACGCTTACGTGCTCGCGGCCGATACCGTGGTGGCGGTCGGCCGGCGCATCCTGGCGAAGCCCCGTTTCATTGAGGAGGCCTACGCGGCGCTGCGACTCCTCTCGGGGCGCTCGCATCGCGTGCTCACCGCGCTCTGCCTCGTCACGCCGGAGGACAAGATGCGGGTGAAGCTCGTGGACACGCGGGTGCGCTTCAAGCGGCTGTCGGCCGATGAGATCGAGGCCTACATCGCCTCGCGCGAGTGGCGCGGCAAGGCCGGCGGATACGCCGTGCAGGGCCTGGCCGGCTGCTTCGTGCAGAAGATCAACGGCTCCTACACCAACGTCGTCGGCCTTCCGCTCACCGAGACCGTGAACATGCTGATGGGCGAAGGCTTCCCGATCCACTTCAACTGGCTCAAGCTGGGCGAGACGGACCCGGAATAGCATGCCTGCACAACCCGCCGATGCGGGTCCCCTGAAACCTGCCAAACCCGCCAAGTGCCCTATCTGCGACCGGCCGAGCGAGGACAAATACCGGCCCTTCTGCTCGCGCCGCTGCGCCGACGTCGACCTTGCCCGCTGGCTCAGCGGCGCCTACGCCATTCCGGACAAGACGGAAAGCGAGGACGGCGGCGAGGGGTCAGACCCTGCGGGTCTGACCCCGGGGGAAGACGGTGCGAAGGCGAGCGAGCGATAGGACGC
>JBIOWI010000340.1:0-5913 GCA_044868325.1 Hyphomicrobiaceae bacterium | reverse complement strand
AGCGCACTGGCCGTTCCAGGGCGGCGCCGTAGGACACGCTCGCCGCAACCAGGCCCCGACCCGATAGCTGTTGAACAGCCTCAAGGTGTCGTAGCCATGGCCTACTCCATCGCGCCCAGCCGAAGCCCTTGCGTTTCCGGGCTCGCAGCATATGGTGCCGAACCTTCTTCTCTACCCAGTCCTTGATGAAGCAGAAGCACGCGCTGGAGTGCCCGACCGCGAAGTAGTTGACCCAGCCGCGCAGCACCGGGTTGATCAGCTCGATCACCCGATCCACCGGTTGCGACTGGTAGCGTCGGAACACGTCCTTGAGCTTCCGCAGCAGTGCCGTTCGCTTCTTGAGCTTCGGCGTGTAGTGGGCACGCCAGACGCCCCGTCGACTGCGGATGCGGCGGAAGTCGAACCCGAGGAAGCCGAAGCTCTCGCCTCGACCGAGGTCCACGGTTCGACTCTTCTCCTCATTGATCTCGACTTGTAGATCGGCCAGCTCCTCGCGGAGGCGCTTTTCCACCGCCCCCATCAGCCAGTCATGGCGCGGATAGGCGTCGATCAAGATCACCAGGTCATCGGCGAAACGCGCGTACTCGATGTAGGTGTACTTGCCGCTGCGCGTGACCTCCTTCGCTCGCTCCAGCATACGATCCACCTCGGTGAGGTAGAGGTTGCTGAGCAGCGGGGAGATCACTCCGCCTTGCGGGACGCCGCATCGACCGTTGGCTTTCAGCATCATCTTCAGCAGTCGCATCACGTCTGGGTCATCCACCCGGCGTGCCACCTTGGCCAACAGCCGGTCGTGCCGGACATTGTCAAAATAGCTGCGCAAGTCGATGTCTATGACGCGTGTCTTGTGCTGAACAATTGCCTTCGCCACCCGGTCGACCGCTTCATGAGCTGTCCTCCTGGGACGATATCCAAACGAGCCCGGTTGGAAGTCGGCCTCGAAGATCGGCTCCAGTATCAGCTTGAGCGCGCCTTGCACTACCCGGTCCCGGGTCGCAGGAATCGAAAGGACGCGGACCTTGCCCCCGTCCTTCGGTATCTCCTGCCGCCGGGCCGGTAACGGCACATAGGTGCGCCCTACAAGCTCGTCCCTGATCTGCACGAGGAACGCTTCCACACCTTGCGCCTCGATGGCCGCGAAGGTCACTCCGTCTAGTCCCGGAGCGCCGTCGTTCTTTTGAGCCAGCGCATACGCCGCGCGTAGAGTTTCCAGCTTGCAGACGTGGACGTACAAACCCCAGAACCGCCAGGACGTCTCAGCCTTCGCCTTGACGTAGAGTCTCCGCCTCAGGTCCTGCAAATCAATGGACGCCTTTGTCATCTCGTCCTTGCCTTCCCGATTGAAGGAGACATTACAAACAGAAGGGCCCCTTTGCTCCGCGGACGTTACTCCGCTTCATCGCTCATACGGACCCATCCGCCACCCTCTCGCCGTCGATCGATTTCCCGGTTGAGCCGGTTATACGATCTACCCTGCTCCGGCGATTTCGCACCGGGGCGAGGAGGGCTTCTCCAGTTGCTCGGCATGTCCTTGCCACCGTGCTGTCGCTTCCACCCCGCCGAGGTGGGAGTGCCGTGTCGGTCAGATTTCGGCACCCCATGCTGCCTTCACCCTACGGTTGCGGGCTCGGCCCTCGGATCCACTCACTTTCGAGGCCACTTCCACGTTCACTGTCGTTACGGCCCGGTGACTCGTGATCTCCCCGAGGGAGATCTTGTCGATAGGCTTCAGGATCTTGGTTTCCCGCCACCCTGCCATCCGAACTACGGAGCTCCTGACTGTTGCCCCGGCAGGTCTACCTCCTGCTGAACACGCCAGCCTTCACTGGACACACAACCGTACGTGCGGTTTTCCCGCATACGGCTCTCCAGTCGGTGGTTTCTTCATCGAGAGACTGTCTCGCTGTGTGCCAGGCCGTGTGAAGCGCGAACAGCCCGGCGAGGGCGGCATCGGCCTCCTCACGGCTGCGGGTCAGGATGACGAAGTCGTCCGCGTAGCGCACCATGCGGTATCCGTGCTCGGCCATCAGCCGGTCCAGAGGGTCGAGATAGATGTTGGCACGCCAACCAGGTCTCACCGCTTAGTCGTCTTGCCGTCCGGACATCCCATCCCAAACACGTGGTGTGCCCAGGCATTCCTTTCGCAGTCACACTCAGGATGCCGGGTAGGCCTTGCGGCCCAGGCTTCGCCATCATTGCGCAGGCTCGCCGCTACACGCCGCCGAAACGGGTTCGTCATCCTACGGGCTGCCCGTTCGCCTCCGGTTGCTCTCCACCCCGCCTCGCGGCGACGCAGTTACCTTCGGCTACATGTGTCATGACCTTCACATGGGTTGGACTTGCACCTCCCTGACAAAAGCGACATCACAGTCGCACGCAATGCGGCTGACGCCTTATTGCGCCCTACGAGGCCACTAGCGCCGCTCGAAGCGCTTGAACTTGATGCGGTGCGGCTCCACCGCGGCGTCGCCGAGACGGCGCTTCTTGTCCTCCTCGTAGTCGGCGAAGTTGCCCTCGAACCACTCCACGTGGCTGTCGCCCTCGAAGGAGAGGATGTGGGTGGCCATGCGGTCGAGGAAGAAGCGGTCGTGGCTGATGATCACGGCGCAGCCGGCGAAGTCTTCCAGCGCCGCCTCCAGGGCCGACAGGGTCTCGGTGTCGAGGTCGTTGGTGGGCTCGTCGAGGAGGAGCAGGTTGCCGCCCTCCTTCAGCATCTTGGCGAGGTGCACGCGGTTGCGCTCGCCGCCCGACAAGAGCCCCACCTTCTTTTGCTGGTCGGGTCCCTTGAAGTTGAACCACGACACGTAGGCGCGGGAGCTCACCTCCATCCTGTCGCCGAGCTTCATGATGTCCTTGCCGCCCGACACCTCCTCCCACACGGTCTTCTTGCCGTCCAAGTGCGCGCGGCTCTGGTCGACGTAGCCGAGCTTCACGGTCTCACCCAGGCGGATGGTGCCGGCGTCGGGCTTCTCCTGGCCGGTGATCATTTTGAAGAGGGTGGTCTTGCCCGCGCCGTTGGGCCCGATCACGCCCACGATGCCGCCGGGAGGAAGCTTGAAGGAGAGGTTGTCGATGAGAAGGCTGTCGCCGAACGCCTTGGAAAGGCCCTCCACCTCCACGACCAGGCCGCCGAGCCGCGGTCCCGGCGGGATCTGGATCTGCGCCTTGCCGACATCCTCGCGGCCTGCCTCCTCGGCCAGCCTCTCGTAGGCCTGAATGCGCGCCTTGGACTTGGCCTGGCGGGCCTTAGGGCTCGACCTGATCCATTCCAGCTCGCGCTTCAGGGTGCGCTGCTTGGCCTCCTCCTGGCCCTTCTCCACCTCGAGCCGCTTGGCCTTCTGCTCCAGCCAGCTCGAGTAGTTGCCCTTGTAGGGCACGCCCTGCCCGCGATCGAGCTCCAAGGTCCACTCGGTGATGTTGTCGAGGAAATAGCGGTCGTGCGTGACCAGCATGATGCAGCCGGGGTACTCCTTGAGGTACCGCTCCAGCCAGGCCACGGATTCGGCGTCGAGATGGTTGGTGGGCTCGTCCAGCAGCAGGATGTCGGGCTTGAAGAGCAGCAGCCGGCACAGCGCCACGCGGCGCTTCTCGCCACCGGACAGCTTGGAGACCTCCGCGTCGCCGGGCGGGCAGCGGAGCGCGTCGAGCGCCTGCTCCACCTGGGTATCGAGGTCCCACAGGTTCTGGGCCTCGATCTCGTCCTGGAGCCTGGCCATCTCGTCGGCGGTGTCGTCGGAGTAGTTGGCGGCCAGCTCGTTGTAGCGATCCACCAGCGCCTTCTTCTCGGCCACGCCCTCCATGGCGTTGCCCAGCACGTCCTTCTCCGGGTCCAGCTCCGGCTCCTGGGGCAGGTAGCCCACGCGCACGCCCTCGGCGGCCCAGGCCTCGCCGACGTAGTCCTCCAGGTCGCCGGCCATGATCTTGAGCAGGGTCGACTTGCCCGCGCCGTTCAGGCCCACCACGCCGATCTTGGCGCCGGGGAAGAACGACAGCGAGATGTCCCTCAGCACCTGCTTGCCCCCCGGGTAGGTCTTGGAGAGCTTGTGCATGTGATAGACGTATTGGGGATTGGCCACCGGCCTTGTCCTTTTCGCGGATCAATGGGGAGTTGGCGCGCCTTGTAGCGCCGGGGGCGGCGGTTCTCAAGCCTCGCCGACACTGCGGCCTCGGCGGCCGAGCAGCGCCGATCGGTCACCGCCCTCGCTCCCAAAGCCCGCCGTTGTACCAGGCGGGTCGGCCGCGGCCCGTGGCGGCCGAGGGGTCCAGGAGCGGCAGCAGCAGGAAGCCGGCGATGAACCCGCCGATGTGCGCCCACCAGGCGATGCCGGCGGCGCTTCCGAACGGGCTCATGAGCTCGCTTGCGCCCTGGAGCACCTGGATGAAGAACCACAGGCCGGCGAACACCAGCGCGGGGATGCTGAAGAACAGCGGGATGAACAGGATCGGCACGATCACCCGCACCCAGGCATAGGGAAAGCGCACCGCATAGGCCGCGATCACCCCGGCGATGGCGCCCGATGCGCCCAGCACGGGGACGGGAGACGCCGCGTTGAAGGCGGCGTGCGCGACGCTGGCCGCCAGCCCCGAGAGCAGATAGAGCGCAAGGAAGCGCCACGGCCCCAGCCGGTCCTCCAAGGCCGGGCCGAAGATGTAGAGCGTCCACAGGTTCAGGACGATGTGCAGCCAGCCGCCGTGCAGGAAGGTGTTGGTGATGAAGGGCGTGAGGTCGAGCGGCGACAGGCCGTAGTAGTCGCCCCAGGCCGGGAAGAAGTAGCGGCGCGGCACCAGCGCGTGCTGGTAGAGGAACCGCTGCAGCTCCGGCTCGCTCAGGCCCAGCTGGTAGAGGAAGGCCGCCGCGTTGACGGCGACGATCGCCCACACCACGACGGCCGGGCGGCTCTTGCCGACGCTGTCGCCGATCGGGAACAGGGGTGCTCTGGTGCTCCTGCGGGTGCCTCGATGAGGAGATAGGTGCTGGCCGCCGCGGCAACAACTCACGCCGCAGCGAGATCTCGCACTCATGATCCGCCCATGGGGCCGGCTCATCGCTGAACCGCCGGCCGTATCGAGGCGGTGCCATTGCGGCTATACTGCGCGCTTGCTCCGCCCGGAGATGCCCGATGGCAGCCGAGACCGCAGCGGCCCAGACCCGGCTCGTCTACTTCGCCGATCCCATGTGCTCGTGGTGCTATGGATTCTCGCCCGTTGTCGCGGCCCTGGCCGAGCGGTTCGAGGACCGGCTGCCGCTCGAGCTGGTGATGGGCGGCCTGCGCGCCGGCAACACCGAGCCCATGCGCGACAAGGACAAGGAGCTGATCCGCAACGCCTGGACCCGCGTCGGCGCGGCCACGGGCCAGCCCTTCGATATGAGCTTCTTCGACCGCGAGGGCTTCGTGTACGACACCGAGCCCGCCTGCCGCGCGGTGGTGACGGCGCGCCGGCTGATGCCGCGCATGGCGCTGCCGTTCATGGCCCGCGTGCAGCTGGCGTTCTATGCCGAGAACCGCGACATGACGGCGCCCGACGAGATTGCCGAGGTGGCGCAGGAGGCGGGGTTCGACAGGGCCCAGTTCGGCGCGGCATTCGCCGCCGCTGAGACGCGCAACGAGACGTTCCGCGACTTCCTCACCGCGGAGGCGCTCGGCATCCGCGGCTTCCCGACGCTGATCGCCGGCAGCGAGGACAAGGGCTATGCGCTCCTCACCAACGGCTACCGCCCGCTCGACGACCTGGCGGAGCCACTGCAGCGCTGGCTCGCCGCCGGTGCGCCGGTGACGAAGGCGGGTTAGGTGTCAGACCCTCTGGGAGGATCTTGCAAAAATGCGGCGGCGCGAGTGATTTTCCGCTGAAGCGGTGAAAAGTCGAGGCATCGGCGCTGGCTCCGACTACGGTGTTTCCGTGACGAATCACCCG
>JBIOWI010000339.1:0-2906 GCA_044868325.1 Hyphomicrobiaceae bacterium | reverse complement strand
CTAGAGAAGAACATCCATTCTTGGCTTGCCCAGAATGGAAGGTCGAGAACCAGCTCTTGAGCATTGACAGACGTTCCGACTGCCAATAAAACGGTGACGATAAGTCGCTTCATGACGCCCAACGAATAGCGTTTATCTGACGCCGAACCCGCACTCAAGCAAAGGCACGGCAGAGCAGCGTCAGATAAACCGTGTTGAACTGAACCGCCCGTATGGCGGTGGAGTGGGTAGTGTAAGTTTCAGCGGCGAGCGCTGATGACGGCGAGGTGCGCTGGACGGAGCGCCGAGGTGCCACCAAGGCCGCAGGATGGTGACGTTGTGAATGCCGCATTGATTCGGCAGCGATGCCGGGGCCGTTGGCAGCCGATCCTGGCGAGCAGGGTGCACGAAGGGCCGGGCCTGCGTCTGGAACGAGACCTTGCCGAGGGCGCGGGGCTGCGTGTGCGGATCACGGCGGTCCTCGACATGGAGTGGCAGTGATCGCCGCGAGGGCCACGCGATCGGCGGCCAACTGCTCGGTGACGAGCCAGTGTCCGACCTTGCAGTGCGGGCAGCATTGGATCTCGATGGCGGCCACGCGCCGCATGAAGGCCTGCGCGTCCTCGCGTGCCTGCGGGTTCGCCGCCGGCATCGCCAGCAGTTGTCGGGCCAGTGCCAGCCGCTGGGTCTTGGTCGCGGATGCCAGCAACCCGTAGTGCCGGATGCGCTTGAAGCCCGACGGCAACACATGCTGAAGCAGCCGGCCGATGAACTGCTGGCCGTCCATGGCGATGGTGCGCTTGCCGCCGGTGCCGTCCGCGCGCACCCTCAGCCGCACCTTGTCGTCATCGATGGCGACAAGCCGTTCGTTGCCGATGGCCGTGCGATGCGTATAGCGCGACAGGTAGTCCAGCACCGCTGCAGGCCCCGCCAGCGGCGTCTTGGCGTACACCACCCAATCGTGGCGGCGCAGGGCCTGCAGGCGTTCACGGCGCGCGCGCTGCGTATCGGCCGGATCGTGCGGCAGCGCACCCGCCTCGATCGCCCGCTTGAGCGCATCCAGGAACTTCTCCCGGAACACCCTTGACAGAGCATGCACCGGGAACAGGAAGCGCTCGCCGCGCATGGGCCGAACCCACGTGCTGGCACCCGTGGCGTCGAACTGCAGCGCCCCGCAGGCCATCAGCGCGTGCACATGCAGGTGGCGCCGCAAGTCCTGCGTCCAGGTGTGCAGCACCAGCGTGAAGGCGCCCACGCCGCCGAGCCAGCGCGGGTTGGCCGCGAACTCATTGAGCGTGGCGGCCGCACACTGCATCAGCGTGTCGTAGACCCAGCGTGCGTGCACGGCGGCCAGCGCATTGAGCTCGTGCGGTAGCGTGAAGACCAGGTGGCAGTACGGCACGTTGAGCAACTCGCCCAGCCGTGCCGCGCGCCAAGCCTCACGCTCACGGCTCTGGCACTGCGGGCAGTGGCGATTGCGGCAGGAGTGCCAGCGCCACTGCTCGGCGCCACATCCATCGCAGCGCAGCCGCTCGCCGCCCAGCGCCGGCGTGCGGCAGGCGACGACAGCACGCCAGGCCCGGGCCTGCGCGGTGCTCAGGCCGTGCGTGCGCAAATAGCCAGGCCCGAAGTGCCGCAGCACCTCGGCCAGCGTGGTGGCCACGCTCGATCAGTGCTTGGGTGCGGACGGCCGGATCGGCGGCAGCGCACCCAGCAGCGCCAGCGGCGCGTGCCGGGCGCCATCAGGCGCGTCCGGTCGCGTCAGGTGCAGGTAGCGTGTGGTCGTGCTGACATGGTTGTGGCCGAGCCACTGCTGCAGGCTGTACAGATCGACGCCGGCTTCGAGCAGATGCGTGGCATAGGCGTGGCGCAGCGAGTGGATGCCTCCGTGTTTGGTGATGCCGGCAGCATCGCGCGCGAGGTAGTACCAGCGCTGGGCACTGCCGGTGTCGGTGGGACGCGAGGCGTCCCGCACGGCGCCGAACAGCCATGTCCGGGGATGGGCGCTGCGCCACCAGGTGCGCAGCAGTTGCAGCACATCTTCGGACAACGGCACGTAGCGGTCCTTGCCGCCCTTGCCCTGCTCGACGCGGATGCACATGCGGTCGGCGTGGCTGTCGATGTCGGCCACGCGCAGCCGGCACAGCTCCGACAGGCGCAGTCCACTGCCGTAGGCCAGCATCAGGAAGGTGCGCGACTTCAGGTGGCAGGCCGCGGCGAACAGCCGCGCGAGTTCCTCGCGCGAGAGGATGTCGGGCAGCCGCTGCGGCGCACGAGCCAGTGGGATCTGGAATGTATGCCCGTCCAGCCCGAGCACTGTGCCGTACAAGAAGCGGTACGCGCAGCCGTACTGGTTGACGCTGGAGCGCGCGAGATGCCGCTCGCGCAGCAGGTGCAACAGGTAGCGCCGCACCTCGTCGGCGCTCAGTTGCTCGGGGCTGCGCTTGTAGTAGCGCGCCAAGCCCACCACCGCGCCGATGTAGGCCTCTTGCGTGCGAGCCGCCTTGCCGCTGAGCACCATCGCATCGAGCATGCGTTGCCGAAGAAGGGTAGCCATCGCCGTCTCCTCGATCAATACGGGCACATGCCCGCATCGATCAAGGTACGTCGACGATCAGCTCGACTCGTCGAGCAAGCGCCCAACGCGGTAGCGGTTTAGTTCAACGAATTGATGGCCCCGAAGCTGGTGGCGCCATACCGCATGAGCGGGAAGCGCGTCCGCCATGATCCTGGATCGGACCCGCCTCAGCTCCTGGTCCTGACCGTTCCTTGCGTTGACGCGCCGTCCGAGACTTGCTGCCCAAGATGCTCCCCAAATTGCGCGAGAAGGAATGACAAGGGGTGAGACCAGGGTGTCGGGGCAATAGCCGCAAATGATGAATTCTGATAGGACGTGACAATCCGTGAGACCGCCACGAGGAAATTCC
>JBIOWI010000338.1:0-2308 GCA_044868325.1 Hyphomicrobiaceae bacterium | reverse complement strand
GCTGCATGCTCATGGCAAAGGCGGCTGAGGCGGGGATGCAGCGAGCCTAGAGGATATTGCCGCGCCGTGTGCTTGTGCATGCGGCGAGCGTTAACCCAACTTGCGCAGAATCGGGGGGTGGATCTTGGCGAATCAAGGCCTTAGCCAGAAAGTCGCCACTACATTTTCGGTTCGAGTGGTAGAGGTCAGGCGCTGGCTGCGAGGGCGGGCAGCTCGGCCTCGGCGAGGCGCATGCGCTTGGGCAGGACGACGCCGAGGCGGTCGAGAAGGGCGGCCTGGGCGGCGTCGGGCTGTGTGACGCAGCGCAGCCGGATCTGGCCGTGGCTGGCGGTCGGCAGCACGACGTCGTGGGACTGGATGCGCGCGAGCTCTTCGAGCACGGTGCGCGGCGAGTTGCCGAGCCCTGCGCGGCTCTGCCACATCTCCAAGGTCTTCCACAGCACGAAGGCCAAGAAGCACACCAGGATGTGGGCCTGGACGCGATCGGCGCGCTGGTGCCAGATCGGCCGCACCTTGAGCTGGTCCTTCTGGATGCGGAACGCCGCCTCGGCCTGGGTGAGCTGGATGTAGGCCTTCCACAGCTCTTCATCGCTCCAGTCGGTGATGTTGGAGCGCAAGAGATAGGCCCCCTCCGACAGGGCGGCCCAGTCGTCGAAGGAAGCATCCACCTCGACTTCGAGACGGAGCCCTGCCGGGCTGGCATCCTCGGCCAGGCGCACCTTGAAGCGCCGGGCTGAGCGCTGGTTCTGTTGCAGGATGCGGCCGATCTGCCGGTCGACCTGCTCGCGGTCGAGGCGCTTCCTGGAGCGGGCGATGCGGGCCGCCAGGCGTCCCAGCGCCGCCTCGATGCGCCGGCTGAACTTGTCGTGCATCGCCTGCTCTTTGCTGCGCCGGTCGGCCGAGCGGCACAGGATCACGGTCTCCCCGCTCTCGGGGCAGCGCGCGAGCTTGACCTCGACGCCTTCGCGCACCTGGCGCCAGCCGGCCGCGGCCGCCAGCGGGGCCGCAAATTTCTTCAGCTCCGACTTCGGCGCGCCGATGATGTAGCGCCGGCCGGTGTCACGCAGCCACGCCAGGTTCTCCTTGCTCGCCATGCCGCGGTCGGCGATCCACACGCGCCCCACCGCCCCGTGCCGCGCCTCCATGGTGGCCACGATCGTCTGCACGGTCTTGGAGTCATGGGTGTTGCCGGCGAACACCTCGTAGCCGAGCGGGAAGCCGTCGAACGTTACGACGAGGCCGATCAGCACCTGCTTGCAGTCGCTGCGGTGATCGCGCGAGTAGCCGCGCTGCGCCAGCGGGTTGGCCTCGGCCTGGCCTTCGAAGTACGTGCTCGTCACGTCGTAGAGCAGCACCTCGTTGTCGACAGCAAACAGCTCGCCGGCACGCCGCGACAGGTGCGCCTCGATGGCCGCCTTGTGCCCGAGGAGCTGGTCGAGGGCGCGGTAGAGCCGGTCCTTGTTGAGGAGTGCATCATCGAGCTGCAACAGATCAGGAAGCGCCGTGCGCCGGTACCAGTCCTCGGCAATGTGCAGCTCGCTCGACGGCGCGCATAGTCTCGCTGCCACTAGCACCGCCGCGACCTTCTCCCAGGCGACGCGCTCCTTGCCCGTCGGAAGCAGCTCCGCGACGAGCCTTTCAAGCCCCACCCCGCGCCACAACGCCAGCGCCAGATACACATCCCCGAATTGCCGCGACCGCTCGATGCGGATGCCCTTCAGGCGCACCGGCACCGCCACATCCCGGCTGCCATCGTCGAACAGCGGCGCCTGCTCGGGCGCACCGATCAGATGCCGGGCCAGCGCCCGCGCCTCGATCCGTCCGTGTTCGTCGAGCTCGCCGAGGTGCGCAACCGTCTGCTGGATTACCCGCTTCCCGACCCGCACGCTCCGCACCAGGCACCAGTAGCGGTGAACCTTGCCGTCCTTCTTGCGAATCGTGTGGCGCAGGTACATGCGCCACCAGAGCCACCTCCGCCGCCAAAGAAAAGGCCCAAGGTCGTCACTACACGCCGCGGCGTGCGGTTCTCGTCACCCAACCCCTTGATCCACCAGCACCGCCGCGACAAATCGACTCGGCATTCTGCCGCCCAACTGCGCAAGTTGGGTTACCACACGCCAGGCGGCACAGCGCACTAGCGGGGTCGCCGCGCTTGTCCGAGGCTCACTCGAGATCAGGCAGCAGTCCGCAATGGAACGCGAGGCCGGCAAGGAGCGCATTAGAGCAGATATGGCGGCCGACTTCCTTCCTGAGCCTTCACCTGACACGCTGAGCAAGGTCGACAAGTCGCATGGCCAACGCCGCCTAG
>JBIOWI010000337.1:0-5337 GCA_044868325.1 Hyphomicrobiaceae bacterium | reverse complement strand
GAGTGCCGCGAAGTATGGCACGCTCGCGGTGGGGCGGGGATAACGGCGGCAGTCGGCAGTCGGGCGTCGGCAGTCGTGGGATGAGGACGGGTCCCACCGATCCCACTCCGCTTTTCTGCCGGCGGCCGCCAAGGCCAGGCTTCCGACTGCCGACGCCCGACTGCCGACGCCCGACTGCCGACTGCCTCACGAAGCTCTGATTTGCCGTCGGTCGCGCGCACCGCCACGTTCGCGCTGAAGGCAATCCTTCGACGGCGCCCAAGCATGAAAACCGTTCCTCAACCATGGGTTTGATCGGGCATCTCATACCTCGCCAGCAGGTGCCCGACTTGTCGCTGCCACTCGCGGGCGGCGGCCATTGGCGGCTGTCCGACCAGAAGCCCAGGTACTTCACCATGCTGGCGTTCTACCGCGGCGTGCACTGCTCGGTCTGCCGGGACTATCTGAGCGAGCTGCAGTCCATGCATGCCGAGTTCTGCAAGCGCGGCGTGACACCCATCGCCATATCGGCGGACAACGCCGAGCGGGCCTGCGCGGCGGAGGCTCGCTGGGGCTTGACGGACCTCTGCGTCGCCTACGGACTGTCGCTGCGGCAGGCCCGAGCCTGGGGGCTCTACGTCTCGCGCGGCGTCGGGCTGTCGTCGCTCGGCATCGAGGAGCCGCCGATGTTCGTCGAGCCCGCCCTGTTCCTCATCCAGCCGGACCGCACCCTCTACTACGCCTCGGTGCAGTCCATGCCCTTCGGGCGGCCCTGCTTCGGCGAGATGCTGAAGGCTATCGACAAGGTCGTCGAACGGGGCTGTCCAGCCCGCGGCGAGGTTGCGGACTCGGCGTGAGGCTTCATGCCTGGACTGCGCTGTCGTCCCAGGCGGGCGCTGCCCCTGTCAGCGCTCGCTGTCGTCCTCCACGTCCTCCCGGTCGATCAGCTCGGAGACATCTGCATCGTCCTGGTCCGGCTCGAGAACGACGTCCTCGCCGACCGCGGCCTCGGTGGCTGCCTCAGGCGCCTCTCCATCGTCCTCCGCTGGAACGGCGACATCGGAGGCGGCGGGCTCGCCAGCCGTTGCGGGCGCGAGATGCCGGCGCCTGGACCCTTGACGCCACGGCGATCTGCGAGCGAATGCGGGCGCGCTTGCCTCGCCCTGCGTCGGCTGGGCGTCGAGAACGTAGGTCGCGCCGCATGCGGGGCACACGATCGGATTGCGCGCCAGGTCGTAGAAGGGCACCTCGCACGATTGGCACACGCGCTTGGTGCCACGCATCTTCTTTCTTGCCTCGGCGGTTGTCATGGTCCTGTCGACCTCCAAGAGAGCTGCCCGAAGCGCCGATCGCGCCGCCGGGCAGGACCCGGCAGCGCGTCGCGGCCGTATTGGCGGGAACGAGTGCCGGTCAGGCCTTCTCCACCTGCGCGGCTTGCTTGCCGCGGCCGCGGCGGTCGTCCTCGATCACGAAGCTGACCTTGTCGCCCTCGTTGAGGGAGTGGATGCCAGCCCGCTCGAGCGCGGTTGCATGGACGAACACGTCCTTGCTGCCGTCCTCGGGCTGGATGAAGCCGAAGCCTTTGGCGGCGTTGAAGAACTTCACGGTACCTGAAAGTCGCATTTGGGAGTCCTTTCCCGTTGAGGCGTGAGGGGAGCCGGTCAAAGAGGGCCGCACGCTCGACCCCGGCAACTCAGATGTGGGGAAAGGCAAACGCCCGAAGGCCGCAGCAAACCGCATATCGTGAGGGCGCACTTCGAGAAGTGCATCGGCTCGCCCATACATGGGGTCTCCTCTGCCAGTGCACAAGAAGAGTACCGCAAAGCTTACGCTCGGCGGGGGACGCATTGTTGGCGCGAGAAAGCTCTTTTTTGCATACGCAGGCTCCGCAGCTTGCGATCGGGCAGGATCAAAAGGCTCGATGTGTGCGTTTCCCACTGTGTGGGCAGGATAGTCATGCGGCGGGCGCGCAAGGGAGGTCGCGCGGACATGCTGCGGGAGGAGGTCTCATGCCGGAGAAGCGAACCATCGAGAAGGCACGCAAGGCGAGGCGTGCGGGCAAGGCGGCGACGACGCAGGCCGGCGAGTTCGTGCGTGAGGAGGTGCATCGGATCCGGCGCGGCAAGCACGGTGCCCGCTCGCCTCAGCAGGCCGTTGCCATCGGCCTCTCCAAGGCCAGGCGCGCGGGCGTGAACCTGCCGCCGCCGGGTCGCGGCAAGGCCAAGGCGCGCACGCGCAAGAGCGCGCAGTACGCCTACGCGGCGGGCCAGGGCAAGCGCACCACGCGGCGCCGGCCGCGCGTGTCGCGCGCAGTCACGCGGACACTGAAGAAGGAGCCCAGGAGCACGGTCTCGCGCTCGGCGTTGTCCCGTCAGGCCTCGCGTGCCGCCTCCCGGCGCACCGCGCGCGACCGCTCCGCGGCGGCACGGAAGGCCGCCCGCACGAAGGGCGCAGCCGGCCGCTCGGCGGCCGCCCGCAAGGCGGCGAGGACGCGGGCGCGCAATAGGAGGCGGGCCTCCTCGTAGTGCTGCGGCGGCGCCGGGCTACTCCATCTCTCCCCGCGGGCCGGGCTGCTGCTCGTCCTGGCGCGAGAGGATCGCGACCAGGCGGGCAACCCGGTCCTTGGCGAGGTGCTTGCCGAGATTGATCAGCGGCTCGTCGTTGGCGACCCAGGCTCGGGCAGCGGCCAGCTCGTCGGCCGTGGCACCGGTGCGGACGATCTCGGCGATGACGGCGTCGTCGATGTCGCCCAGCATGCCGACCACATCCTCATGTCTCAGCGGTGCGTTTTGCATGATCGGGACTTCCGTCCAGAGCGTGCCGATCCCGCCGCCGCTGAACGTTGAACCCGTTGCTCGGATCGCGGTTCCGGCCGGCATATGCGGCGCGGTCGCCCGGAGCGGCGGCAGATGTCGCCACCCTACTGGAGCATCTTGAACAGGCTAAAGCCGGCGCCGGAGGCGGCGGTTGCCGCCGGCGCCGGCGTGGCGATGGCCTGCGCCGGCTCGACCACCGAGGAGCCGAACTTCTGCACCTCCAGGATGGCCAGCGCCCGCTCCGAGGTGCCGTCCGGCAGCAGGCGGTAGGCGCCGTCGATGCCGGTGAAGCCGCCGGTGCGTGTCAGCGCCGCCGCCGCGAACCCCTGTCCGCCGGGGTCGCTCGCGAGCACGATGGCCAGGTTCACCGCATCGTAGGCAAGCCCGGCGATGCGGGGGGGCGCCTGGCTGTAGCTCTTGGCGAACCTCTGCGCGAAGTCGCTCCAGCCGCGCGGATCGGGACCCGGATACCATGCGCCGATGAGCGCCGCGTCGCGCCCGGCGTTGGGGTAGTCCATGCCGCCGGTGCCGAGCAGCTTGATCCGGCCGGTGTCGATCTTGGCCTGTGGCAGCAGCCGGCCGAGCAGCTCCAGGTATTCCTGCCCGCCGGGGAGGAACAAGGCGTCCACCGGCCCGCTCCCGGCCTCGGCGTTGGCGATGTCTATGCTGATCTTGCGCAGGGGCTCCAGCATGGCGTTGGCGTTGCTCGGATAGGTCTCCAGCGCGACGATGCTGCCGCCCGTGCGGGCCACGGCGTCGCGGAAGACGGTCTCGACGACCTTGCCGAAGCCATCCTGCGGGATCAGCGCAGCATAGCGCTTCATGCCGCGCTTGGCGGCGTAGACCACGATCTGCTCGACCTCGGGGGCGGGCTGGAAGCTCAAGAGATAGACGCCGTTGCCGGCTACCTCGCGGTCGCTGGAGAAGGCGACCACGGGCACGCCGGCCTTGCGGGCCGCCGGCGCGATGGCAGTCACGGACTTGGCGTAGAGCGGGCCGAGGATGAGCGTGGCGCCGCGATTCAGGACGTCCTCGGCGGCGTCTTTGGCACCCTCCGGCGTGCCCTTGTCGTCCTTGACCATCAGCTCCAGGTTGCGGCTGTCGCGCTCGAACACCGCCAGCTCGGCGGCCTGCTTGAGGCTGCGGGCGATGACGCCGGGGTGCCCCTGGCTGGAGAGAGGCGCGAGCACGGCGATCTTGACGGTGGCCGGCCCAGTGACTGGCGGACCGGGCGCCACCGGGCCGACCGAGGGGCCGCGGGCGGTGCAGCCTCCCAGCAGCGGAACGCACGCCAACGCGAATGCAGCACCCCATGCGGCCGCCGCGCGGCGGCGCAACCCAACAGCACTCACTGTTTCCCCCCGGCCGCACCAAGGTCGGCAACCAGCTAACCGACCGCAGCAGGGCGGGGCAAGGGCAAACCGACGGTCGGGGCAGGTTGCGCCCGCTATCGCGTCGTGCCCGGGCTGGGCTACAGTAGGGGCGTGCTGCTCTGCAGGTTCCCCGAGGAAGAGGCGCCCGCCCTGGAAATTGCTTCGACACCAACGGGATCGGCGCTGGCCCGGCGCGCCGTCGCAGAGCTGGAGGCGCTGCTGGCGCAGGCCATGCCGGCCGGGCTTTACCTGGTGGCGACGCCGATCGGAAACCTGGGCGACATCACGCTGCGGGCGCTCGCCACGCTGGCGCGGGCCGACGCGATCTACTGCGAGGATACCCGCCACAGCGGCACGCTCCTGGCCCACTACGGCATTGCGCGCCCCACCCGCCCCTATCACGAGCACAACGCCCAGCGCGAGCGGCCGCGCATCCTGGCGGAGCTGGCGGCCGGAAGAACGGTGTCGCTGATCAGCGACGCGGGCACTCCGCTCGTCTCCGACCCCGGCTACAAGCTGGTGCGCGAGGCCGTTGCCGCCGGCCATCGGGTGGTGAGCCTGCCAGGGCCTAGTGCGGCTCTGGCGGCGCTCACCAGCGCCGGGCTGGCCACGGATACCTTCCTGTTCGCTGGCTTCCTACCGCCCAAGCAGGCCGCCCGGCGGGCTCGCTTGGCGCGACTGCAGGATGTGCCGGCCACGCTGGTGCTGTTCGAGGCGCCGCAGCGCCTGGCCGACAGCCTGGGGGATATTGCCCACGTCCTCGGCCCTCGGGATGCGGCGGTGGCGCGAGAGCTCACCAAGCTGCACGAGGAGGTGCGCCGCGGAACGCCGGCCGAGCTCGCCCAGTGGACGGCGGAGGCGTCGCCCAGGGGCGAGATGGTGGTTCTAGTGGGGCCTCCGCTGCCCCAGGCCGTGACGGACGAGGCCATTGCCGCGAAATTGACACCGATGCTCTCTGTGATGAGTCTCAGCGATGCTGCAAAGGCGGCGGCCGACGACCTGGGCGTGGCCAAGGCCCGCGTCTACGACATTGGCATCGCGCTGAAGCAGCGTTCCGAGGGGTAGCGGAGACGCGCATGGCTCACGTGACCTTGACTGGCAACCTGCGCCAGTACACGGGCGGCATCGCCGAGATGGAGATCGAGGCGGCGAGCGTGCGCCAGCTCCTC
>JBIOWI010000336.1:0-4919 GCA_044868325.1 Hyphomicrobiaceae bacterium | reverse complement strand
CCATCATGCACCGGGCGCTGCCCGACGTGCGCGACGGGCTGAAGCCCGTGCACCGGCGCATCCTCTACGCCATGCGCGAGCTGAGGCTCGACCCTACGGGCGCCTACAAGAAGTGCGCCAAGGTCGTGGGCGACGTGATGGGCAACTTCCACCCGCACGGCGACCAGGCGATCTACGACGCCATGGTGCGCCTCGCCCAGGACTTCGCGGTGCGCTACCCGCTGGTGGACGGCCAAGGCAACTTCGGCAACGTCGACGGCGATAATCCCGCCGCCATGCGCTACACCGAGAGCCGCATGACGGCCGTGGCCGCCCTGCTCTTGGATGGCATCGACGAGGATACGGTCGACTTCCGCCCGACCTACGACGGCACCAACCAGGAACCGGTTGTCCTCCCGGCCAATTTCCCGAACCTCCTGGCCAACGGCACCTCGGGGATCGCCGTGGGCATGGCCACCAGCGTTCCTCCGCACAACGTCGAGGAGCTGTGCACCGCGCTGCTGCATCTCATCAAGCATCCCAACGCCACCATCGACAAGCTGGTGGAGTTCGTGCCGGGGCCGGACTTCCCCACAGGTGGCATCATCGTCGAGCCGTGCGAGCAGATCCTGGAGGCGTACAAGACAGGCCGCGGCGGCTTTCGGTTGCGGGCGCGCTGGGAGAAGGAGGAGACGGGGCGCGGCACCTACCAGATCGTCGTCACCGAGATCCCCTACCAGGTGCAGAAGGCCAAGCTGGTGGAGCGCCTGGCCGAGCTGATCGAGGAGAAGAAGCTCCCGCTCCTGGGCAATGCGCGCGACGAGTCGGCCGAGACCATCCGGCTGGTGCTGGAGCCCAAGAGCCGGACCGTCGATCCCACCGTGCTGATGGAGAGCCTGTTCAAGCTCACCGAGCTCGAGGTGCGCGTCTCCCTCAACATGAACGTGCTGACCGGCGGCCAGATCCCGCGTGTGCTCTCGCTGCGCGATGTGCTGCGCGAGTGGCTCAACCACCGGCAGGTGGTGCTGGTACGGCGCTCCCGGCACCGGCTGCAGAAGATCGAGCACCGGCTGGAGGTGCTCGACGGGTTCTTGATCGCCTACCTCAACATCGACGAGGTGATCCGCATCGTCCGCTTCGAGGACGATCCCAAGGCGAGGCTGATCGCGCGGTTCAAGCTCTCCGAGGTGCAGGCCGACGCGATCCTGAACCTGCGCTTGAAGGCCATCTCGAAGCTGGAAGAGATCGAGATCAAGGCCGAGCACGACCGGCTCTCCAAGGAGCGGCGGGACTTGAAATCGCTGCTCAAGTCGGAGGAGCAGCAGTGGGAGCGCATCGCCGACGAGGTGAAGGCGACGCGCGAGGCCTACTCCAAGAAGACCGAGCTGGGGCGCCGCCGATCGAGCTTCGCCGATGCCCCTGTCATCGAGATCGACCTCGAGCAGGCCATGATCGAGAAGGAGCCCATCACCGTGATCCTGTCCGAGAAGGGCTGGATCCGGGCCATGAAGGGCCACCAGGACGACCTCTCCAAGCTGGAGTTCAAGCAGGGCGACCAGATGCTGCGGGCGGTGAAAGCCCACACGACCGACAGGCTCCTGCTGCTCGCCACCAACGGCAAGGTGTTCACGCTGGCGGGCGACCAGCTCCCCGGCGGACGCGGCCACGGCGAGCCGGTGCGCCTCATGGTGGACCTGGAGGAGAACCATGCCTTCCTGGAGGTCTGGGTGTACCAGCCGGGCCGCAAGCTCCTCATCGCCGCCACCTCCGGCCACGGCTTCGTGGTGCCGGAGGACGAGATGGTGGCCATGACCCGCAAGGGCAAGCAGATCATGAACCTCTCCGAGCCGGAGGAAGCGCGCGTGTGCGTGCCGGCCGACGGCGATACGGTGGCCGTCGTCGGCGAGAACCGCAAGATGCTGGTGTTCCCATTGACCGAGGTGAACGAGATGGCGCGCGGCAAGGGCGTGTACCTGCAGCGCTACAAGGACGGCGCCCTGTCGGACGTGCGCGTGTTCAGGAAGGCCGAGGGCCTCACCTGGCTCGACCCGGCGGGGCGCACTTTCACGCTGCCCTACTCCGAGTTGCAGGAGTGGATCGGCGAGCGTGCACAGGCGGGACGGCTGGCCCCGCGCGGCTTCCCAAAATCGAACAAGTTTGGGCGCTCTTTCTGAGCCGCCGATCCCCGGGCCGCGATGCGCCGTCCTGGCCGGCCGCTGGCGGGCGGCTCAGGGATGCAGAAGGGGGCGAGGAGGCTGCGATGCGGGCGCAGTTATGCGCGGTGGTGCTGCTTCTGCTTGTGCTGGCGGGCTTCGGCCGGGCGGCCATGTCGCAGGGGGCGGCCTGCGCCAAGGCGGACTTCGAGGCGGTCGTCGACGCCGCCGGTGCGGCCCTGCGCGACCTCACCCTGCAGAACACGCCCGTGTTCCAAGCGAAGCTCCGCGAGCTCAAGGACAAGCGCAGCTGGACGAACGACGAGTTCCTGAAGCAGGCCGAGCCCCTGGTGCGCGACGAGTCCGTCGCGGGCTTCGACAAGAAATCGGAGGAGTTGGTGGCCCGGATCACGAACGGCGGCGGCCGGTCGGAGGCCGAGCCTGCGCCCGACTGTGCCCTGCTCACCGGCCTGCAGGCAGACCTCAAGCTGCTTGTGGAGACGCAGCAGGCGAAGTGGACCCACATGCTCGCCAAGGTGGATCGGGAGCTGGCGAAGTAGCCGGGGATCGGTGGGTTTCGCAACTCTACCGGGTCCGCTTACAGTCCCTGGCCCCAAGAGCGCCCTGGTGCGGCGGCGCGCGATCCATTAGGATGCCGACGTCCGATTTGCGGGCTGAACCCAGCCGGTTTGCGATAGGTGAGAGCACCGATGACCACGAGCCTCAGCCCGAAGGCGAGCGAGCCCGAGTATACCGCCATCATCAAGAAGAGCGGCCCCTGGTGGATTGGCTGGATCGAGGAGGTCCCTGGCGTCAATTGCCAGGAGCGCACGCGCAAGGAGCTGATCGAGACCCTGAGAGTTACGCTGCGCGAGGCTCTGGAGATGAACCGTGAGGATGCCAGGTCCGCAGCGGGCAGCGACTTTCTGGAGGTCAAGATCGCGGTATGAAGCGCAGAAGGCTCGAGGAGCATCTGCGCTCTCACGGTTGCGAGGAGTTGCGCGAAGGCGGACGCCACTCCTGGTGGCATAATCCCAAGCTCAACAGGCGGACGGCCATCCCCCGCCACAGCGAGATCGACCCCCATCTCGCCCGTAAGATATGCAAGGATCTGGGTATCAAGGCGCCCCGGTCAACGGCGTAGCGACGGGCCGGAGGCATTACTCGTCGGTATCGACATCAGAGCGTGAATCCCATCGCCAGTTGCCCGCTCAGAACGAGCCACCCGTCGTGAAGTCGTCGTCGTTGCCGTCGGGGGTCCAGCCGCCGCGGCTCGATGGGTCGCGCCATTCGCCGCCCCAGGGGCCGTTGCGACCGCCGCCGGGGATCGGGAACGGAAACGGGGAGTTGGGGTAGCCGAAGTCCGGCCGGCCCGTGGGGCCGCGCGTGCTGTAGCCGCCCTTGAGGACCTCCCACAGGATCTGGCCCGCGATGGTGCCCGCCATCGTCCGGCCCAGCGCGTCGGCGATGTCGCGGTCGTTGCCGAAGGTGCCGTGTGGATGGTCGTAGCCGGCGCCGCGAAAGCGGTCGCGGACGCGCTCGATCTCGATGCGCCGCTTGGCCAGGTCCTTGGCCGTGCGGCGCAGGTCGGCCAGCTCCTCCTCGGTCTTGGCGATCTTGCCGTCGACGGCCTCCAGCCGGCGCACGATGGCGTCGTCGGCGGACGTGGCCGTGCGCCGCGCCTCCGCGTAGAGCGCGGCGATCTGGTCCTTGGCGTCGGCGGACGCGATGGTGGCGAGCGCCTGCTCGTAGGCCGGGTTGCTGCCGCCGGAGACGAGGGCAGTGCGCTCCTCGTCGGTCTTGCGCAGAAGCGCGGCCTTGTCCTCCAGCGTCCGCTCGGCGGTGGCGAGCTTGTGGCGTGCCTCGCTGAGCGCCCGCTCCTTCGGCTCGACGCCGGCCTCCACCATGGCGCGGCGCTCGATGGCCGAGAGCGCGGCCAGGCGCTCGGCGGCGGCGGCGCGCTTGGCGGTGGCGTGCTCGCGAAGCCGCAGGGGGATCTCGATCAGCGCGGCGTAGTTGGGACGCACGGCGGGGAAGCCGATGAAATGGGCCACCATGCGGTCCATGAAGCGCACGAGGTTGCCGGACTGGTAGCGGCCGGTGCCGAAGCCGCGCTGCCAGAGGTAGATGAACAGCGGGTCCTCGTCGTAGGGCTTCCTCTTGGCGCCAAGCTCGGCCTCAGCGTTGGCGGCCTTCTTCTCGGCCTCGCCGGCTACCGCGTCGGCCTCGTCGCTCGGCGCCTTGGTCTCGCGCCACGCGGCCAGCGCCTGCACCTTGCCCTCGACCTCCGCCCTGAGCGCGTCCACCGCCTCCAGGGCCTCCTCCACCAGCTTGGCGGCGGCATCGCGGGCGGCCTGCGCGCTCTTCAGCTCCTCGATGAGGCTATCGCGCCGCTCGGCGATGCCGGCGATGCGGAGGCGGTAGTCGTCGAGGACCTGCACGGCCCGGCGCTCGCCGGCATCGAGGCTGTTGACCAGCCGGCCGGCGGCCATCTCGTCGAGCTTGACCCGGGCCAACTCCCTCAGCGCCTCGGCGCGCTCCTTGCGCAGCCGCTCGGTCTCGGCCACGGCCGACTTGAGCGAGGCGTCGAGCTGGCTCTCCTCGCGGTAGAGCTTGCCGATCGCGCCCTCGATCGACCCGAGTGTCTCCCGCCCGGTCCACATGGGTTTCTCCAGAAAGGCTCCGACCTCTCGTCTCTATCGTAGGCAGACGCCACGCGGATTCCCCTCCCCCTTGTGGGGAGGGGATAGGGGTGGGGGGACTCCCGATCTACGAGGCTTGGGGCTT
>JBIOWI010000335.1:0-14394 GCA_044868325.1 Hyphomicrobiaceae bacterium | reverse complement strand
GCTGCGGCAAGACCTCGCTCCTCATGATGATGGCGGGGCTGCGCCAGCAGACCTCGGGCACCATCCTCTGCGGCGGCAAGCCGATGACGGGGCCGGACCCGGACCGCGTCGGCGTGGTGTTCCAGGAAGCGAGCCTGTTCCCCTGGCTCACCGCGCTGGACAACATCGAGTTTCCCTTGAGCATCCGCCGCGCCCCGCGCGAGGAGCGCCGGCAGCGCGCCGAGGCCATGCTGAGCCTCGTAGGCCTCAAGGGCTTCGGCACCCGCTACCCCCACGAGCTGTCCGGCGGCATGAAGCAGCGCGTGTCCATCGCCCGCGGCCTGGTGCAGGACCCGCCGGTGCTGCTGATGGACGAGCCGTTCGCGGCGCTGGACGAGCAGACCCGCATGACCATGGGGCACGAGCTGCTCCGCATCTGGGATGAGACCGCCAAGACCGTGGTGTTCGTCACCCACAGCCTGACCGAGGCCGTCTATCTGGCCGACGAGGTGTTGGTGATGTCCGCCCGCCCGGGCCGCATCATCGACCGCATCGACATCGCGCTGCCGCGCCCGCGCACCTACGAGATGATGGCCACCGACGTGTTCGGCCGCCTGCGCGACCGCATCTGGCAGCAGATCAGGAAGAAGGAGTAATCGGGGTCAGACCCTGCGGGTCTGACCCCATGCTCCGACCGCAGTGGAGTGCGAAGGGGATCCTGAACGCTTCTAGTGCTCGCCACGGCGAGCGATCATCCAACGTTGTGCCCTGGGGTCAGACCCGCAGGGTCTGACCCCGCAGGAACGCCATGCAACGCCCATCGCCCGCCACCGTTCGCCGCCTGATCCTGGTGCTGGTGCTGGCTCTGTGGGAGCTGGTGCCGCGCACCGCCATCGTGCCCGAGCTGTTCCTGCCGGCGCTGTCGAAGACGCTCATCGTTCTCTTCCAGAACTGGAGCGAGTACGCCCATGCGCTCGGGGTGACGCTCTACGAGGTCGTGCTCGCCATGGCCATCGCCTGCGGCGGCGGCATCGTGGTGGGCGCCCTGGTGGGCGGGCTCGCCTCGCTGCGCGGCCTGCTGCTGCCGGTGTTCTCCAGCCTCTACGCGGTGCCGATCGTCATCCTCTATCCGATCTTCACCGCCTGGCTCGGCATCGGCTCGGAGTCCAAGATCGCCTTCGCCGGCATCTACGGCTTCTTCCCCGTGATGCTCTCCACGGCCGCCGGCATCGGCACCATCGACCAGAACTTCCTCATCGCCGCCCGCAGCATGGGCGCCAGCGTGCCCCAGCAGATCGCGCGGGTGATCATCCCCGCCTCGATCCCCACCGTGCTGTCGGGCTTGAGGCTCGGCGGCGCGCTCGCCATCATCGGCGTGGTGGTTTCCGAGATGCTCACCGCCGCAGCCGGCATCGGCTATCTCGTCACCAAGTACCGCACCGTGCTCGACAGCCCGCGCGTGTTCGCCGGCATCCTCATGATCCTGGTGATGTCGGTGGCCTTCGACGCGCTCGCCCGCTGGGTGGAGCGGCACACCCTGGCCTGGCAGACCGCCGGCCGCCGCGAGCGCGGCCTGCCCGCCCGCGCCGCCCCCGTGAGCGCGCCGGCGACGGCGTAGCTGCTTGAGCCGGCCGTGCGGCGCCCGTCGTCGTTCCCGGCAAGACTTGCGGATGGCGCCTTACCGGTTGAAGAGGGCGTCGGGCACGATCAGGACGAGGGACGGCACGAAGATCAGCAGCAGCGCGACCAGGCTGACTGCGACGAACAGGGGCACCGATTCGCGTGCGTATTCGCCGATGGGCACCTTGAGCACGGAGCAGACGGCGTACATGGCCGCGCCCACGGGCGGGGTGAAGTTGCCGATGGTGGCCGCCAGCACGAACACCACGCCGAAATGCACGGGGTCGCCGCCCAGCTGACGGACGAGCGGCAGGAAGATCGGCGTCAGCATGATGATGAGCACGGTGGCGTCGATGAAGAACCCGGCGACGATGATGAGCAGCACGATCAGCACCATCACGACGTTGAGGTTGTCGGTCAGGCCCAGGATCGCGCCGGAGATCGCGTCGGGGATGCGCTCCAGGACAATGCCGTAGCTGAAGACGGCCGACAGGGCGATCAGGAACATCACCGCGCCGATGTCGACGAGCGTCCCTTCGAGGGCCTCCATCGACGGGCCGGCCTTCAGCTTGCGATAGATCGCGACGCCGACGAGCACCGCGTAGATCACCGCCACCGCCCCGATCTCCGACGGCGTGAAGATGCCGAAGCGCAGGCCGGCCAGGAGGATGACCGGGAACGTCAGTGCCCAGATGCCACCCCGCAACGCCGAGGCGGCCTCTCCGAGCGTGGGCCGGGTCTCGCGCGCCGCCGGATAGCCGCGCCGCCGGGCGACCAGCGAGATGGTCGCTGCCAGCGCAAGCCACAGGAAGAAGGCGGGGACGAAGCCGGCGGCGAACAGGCGGCCGATGGAGACCTGGCCGATGGTGCCGTAGATGATGAAGCCGAGCCCGGGCGGGATTGTGGGCGTCAGCACGCTGCCGAACGACAGCACGCCGGCGGCAAAGCCGCGCGACATGCCGCGCGCCACCATCTCGGGGCCGAGCATGCGGCTCTGCATGGCGGCGTCGGCAATGGCCGAGCCGGACACGCCGCCCATCAGACCCGACAGCACGATCGACACCTGGGCCAGTCCGCCCCGCAGCCGGCCGGCGATGACGGTGGCGAGGTTCAAGAGCTCCCCGGTGATGCCGGACTTGTTCATGAAGTTACCGGCCATGATGAAGAGCGGGATCGCCAGCAGGGCGAAGTTCTGGGTCTGCGAGACCGTCTGCTGAATGGGGATGGTGAAGGGCAGCTCGGGGTGCTGGACGAAAAACAGCGCCCCGGAGATGCCGATGGCAAAGGCGATGGGCATGCCCATCAACAGCAGGACGGCGAAGGCGCACGCGACCAGTAGCATCGGTCAGCGCTCTCCATCCGAGGCCGGTGCCTTGCGCCCGCTGTCATCGAGGTCGTCGGCGGCCTTGATTGCCGTGGTCAGCAGCAGGAGCGCTGCGCCGACCGGCAGGCTCATGGTGACCCACGAGTAGCTGATCTCCGGAATGCCCTGGAAGCTGCGCGCGCGGCTGATCCAGGAGAGCCAGGTGCCTGCATACATGACGTAGACGAGGAAGGCCGCGATGATGGCGTAGTTCACCTGCATGAGCAGGCGCTGCGCCCCGGGCGGCAGGCGCTCCGCGACCAGCGTGATGGACATGAGGCTGTTGCGCCGCCAGGCGATGTCGGCGCACAGAAAGCAGGCCCAAGCGAACAGGCAGGTGGCGGCGTCGATGGTCCAGTTCTGTGGCCGGGCGAGCAGCCGGGCGACGCCGCCGTAGAAGATCAGCCCGACCATGACGATCAGGAGCACGGCGGCGACCACGGCTTCGACCTTACCCAGCCGCTCATGGAGTTTGCGCAGCATGTCGATCGAGCCGTGGTCGCCGCTCCCCCCTATCCGTTTTTCCGTCTACCTTCCCATCTCGGCGTCGATGGCCTTCTTGGCGTCGCCGATGCCGAGCGCCTGGTAGGCCTTGCGGCCCGCCTCGCGGAAGGCGGCGAGGTTCACGTCGGAGACGATCTCCATGCCCTTCTTCTTGAGGTCGGCCTTGATGTCGTCGTTCATCTTGGCAATCCGCTCCGAGGTCTCGCGCCCCGCGGCCCGGCATTCTTCGACCAGCGCCGTTTGCTGGTCGGCGGGCAGCTTGTTGAACCACTGGGAGCTGATCACCTCGAAGTTGATCAGCAGGATGTGCCCGGTCTCGCTGGCGTACTTCAGCACCTCGTAGAAGCGCCCGCCCGGGATGTTGGCGTAGACCAGCTCGACGCCGTCGATGGCCTTCTGCTGCAGGCCCGGATACATGTCGCCGAAGGCCATGGCGGTGGGCGCGGCGCCCAGCGCGCGGATCGATTCCTGCCAGATCGGCGCCGGCGGGGTGCGGATGCGCAGCCCCGCGAGGTCTTGCGGGGCGCGGATCGGCTTGTTGGTGAAGAAGTGGCGGAAGCCCTGCACCCAGTCGAAGCACACCACCTTGAGGCCGTGCTTGGAGGCCAGCTCGTCCTGCCACTTGCGGACGGTGGGCGAGTCGGTGAGCTTCCAGACCTGCTCCAGCGTGTCGGCGAAGTAGGGCCCGTTCATCACGGCCATGCCCTTCACGTAGTTGCCGAGCCGCGCCGAGTCCGTGTTCTGGCCGATGTTGGCGCCCTGGCGCATCTGCTCGATGATGTCCTCCTCGACGCCGAGCTGGGCGCTGTGGAACACCTCGATCCTGAGCTTGCCGTCGGTGCGCTTGGCGACGCGCTCGGCCCACTTCTGGAAGCCCGCGTGATAGGGCTCGCTGGGGCCGAGCACGTGGTTGAACCGCAGCGTGCTCTGCTGGGCCTCGGCTGCCGTAGCCCCGATCCAGGCGGCGATCAGCGCCGCCGAGACCGGTCCCAGTCGTTTCACCAGTGGGTTCGCCCTGGCCATCCTCTCTCCTCCTGCGTATCCCTCGCTCGTTATCTCCGTCGCCCGTCGTCGGCTCGCCCCTTCACGGGAACGGCAAGACGATGCCGTATCGGCTGGCCAATCTCCTGAAGGCCTTCTCGGTCTCCGGGTCGACGGGAATGCCCTGCTCGGCGCGGAGGTCGGCCTCCGCCCATTCCCGGTCGCCGGGGGCCAGCACACGCTCGCCGGCCCGCGCCGGGGAGTCGCGAAGCTGCTCCAGGTAGCGCTCCATGCCGTCCTGGAACATGTCCTCCGGCACGAACGCGGCCGGCGCCAGGGCCATCACGAAGGCGCCGAGCTTGCGCGGCGTCGAGAAGTCGGGGCCCGCCATGGGTGCAAGCTCGGGGCTGAGCCGCATGCCCGAGAGCACGGCACTGAGGATCTCGACCAGCCCGGCGAGCCCGGCGCCCTTGTAGCCGAACTCGCCGCCGAGCGGGGCCAGCATCTCCGCCCGATCGGGATCGTCGGTATCCTGCCCGTCGGCGGTGGATGCTGTTCCGTGCGGCAGCGGCTTGCCGAGGCTCCTGTAGAGCCGCACCCGGTTGTAGGGGATCGCGCTGGTCGCCATGTCGAGCAGCCAGGGCCGCGCGCCCGGAATGGGAACGGCGCAGGCGATCGGGTTGGTGCCGTGGAAGCGGCCCGCGCCGCGGTGCAGCCGCACGACCTTGTCGGCGTTGCAGAAGGCGAGCCCGATCTTGCCGGCGTCGGCGGCAGCGAGCGCATAGGCGCCCGCCGGTCCGAAATGCGAGCTGTTGCGGATGGCCACGGCGCCGATGCCGAAGCGGTCCGCGAGGTTGACCGCATGGCTCATGGCGGTGAACGTCGCCAGCGCGCCGTGGCCGTCGTCGGCGTCGAACGTGGCAACGGCGCCGACCTCGCTGACGATGCTCATGGCCGGACTGGGATTGACGCGGCCCCCCATGATCGCCGTCGCGTAGTGCTCAAGCAGCCGAACGCCGTGGCTGTCCACCCCCAGGCGGGAGCCGTGCAGCATGGCGCGGGTGGCCGCGCTGGCCGTGTCCTTGCGGGCGCCCGCGGCTTCGAGCACGGCGCGGCAGAAGGCCTCCAGGGGCGCCGCCCAGACACGAAGCCCAGCATCCGGGTCTAGAGCGGCGGCTTGTGCGCCCACGGCATCCGCCCTCCGTCATTAGGCAAGCAGCAACCGGCCCCCCCCGATACGCCGACCGGCGTCCGTTGTGCATACCCACCCTGCAACCAAGCGAACGCCCATCGCCGGCCTTCGCTTCCTCCATTCGCGTCTTTTGTATACACTAGACGCTCATTTCCGGCGCATTGCAAGCCGGATCGGGCGAGCGCGGATTGAACTTTAGTCCGGCGCGCCGCACACTCTCGCAACCACTGGATCGGGAGGGGCGCGACGTGCAACGCAGGCGGGCACGCGCTGAGGGAGGGGAGCATTTGGCCGGGGACGTGGGCTCCGCGCCGCGCCTCTACCAGCGCGTCGTCGCCATCCTCGACAGCCAGATCCGCCAGGGCGCCATTGCTGCGGATGCCGCGCTGACGGAGACCGCGGTGGCGACGCGCTTCGGCGTCAGCCGGGCACCCGCACGCCGCGCCCTGGACGAGCTGGAGCGGGCCGGCCTCATCGCCCGGTCCGCCACCCGCGGCTTCGTGGTTGTCGCCGGCCGGCGACATCGCAAGTCCCGTCGCACGGGCGAGCCGCCGACTGCAACGGAGGTGTGCGACCTCAAGCTGGTCTCGCAGCCGAGCTGGGAGCGCATCTACGGCGCGGTCGAGAGTGCCATCGTCGCCAGGATCTCCTTCGCGGGCTGGCGCGTGAACGAGGCGGTGCTGGCCCGCCACCATGGAGTCAGCCGCACCGTCGCGCGCGACGTCCTGAGCCGTCTGCAGCAGCGCGGGCTCGTGCAGAAGGACGACCGCTCGCGCTGGTACGCGCCGGCGCTCAGCGCCGAGCACGTCGGCGAGCTGTACGAGCTGCGATGGATCCTGGAGCCGGTGGCGCTCACGAAGGCGGCGCCGAACCTGCCCGATGCGGTCCTTGCACAGGTTCGCCGCAACCTGACGACGGCCATGGCGCAGGCCCACGAGATCGGCGGCGAGACCCTCGACCGGCTGGAGCACGACCTGCACGTCACGCTGCTCGGCTACTGCGGCAACCGCGCGCTGGTGCAGGCCATCACCTATCCGCAGTCGCTCATCATCGCGCACAGTTTCCTCTACAGGTGGACGTCGCGCCTGTTCGCGACGGAGCCGTTTCTCCCGGAGCACCTGGAGGTGATCGAGCGCCTCGCGGCCGGCCACGTGGCCGACGCCGCCAAGGCCCTGGAGGCGCACCTGCGCGTCTCGCGCGACCGCGCCATGGCCCGTGTCCACGCCATCGCCACCGGACCGCAGCCCGATCCTCTGCCCTACCTCGAGCGGTTGCCGGGAACGCCGGAAGTCGGAAATCGGAAATCGGAAACCAGAAAGCGAGGGCAGATCGGTCACTGACTTGACTTCTGATTTCCGACTTCCGACTTCCGACTTCGGCCTCGATCCCGTAGTTCAAGTCCCCCCAGGGCCTGGAACTTTGACCAGCCGGGGACGACCTACTAGAATGATTCAAATCTGAGAGCACCGCGAGCGGAGAGGGGTTCATGTTCATCCAGACCGAGCCGACGCCAAATCCTGCAACGCTCAAGTTCCTCCCGGGCCGGGTGGTGCTGGGGGACGGTACCATCGACTACCGCTCCAAGGCCGACGCGGCGGATTCGCCGCTGGCGTCGCGGCTGTTCGAGATCGAGGGCGTAACGGGTGTGTTCCTGGGCTCGGACTTCATCTCCGTGACCAAGGGCGATGCCGAGTGGCCGCATATCCGGCCGGCCATCCTGGGCGCCATCATGGAGCACTACATGTCGGGCGCGCCGGTGGTGGGCGGCGCCGGGACGGAGGAGCGCGCGGAGGAGGAGTACGACCCCGAGGACGAGGAGACCGTGCGCACCATCAAGGAGCTGCTCGACACGCGCGTGCGGCCGGCGGTGGCAAACGACGGCGGCGATATCACCTTTCGGGGCTTCCGGGACGGCGTGGTCTACTTGCACATGCGCGGGGCATGCGCCGGCTGCCCGAGCTCTACGGCCACCCTGCGGCACGGCATCGAGAACCTGCTCAAGCATTTCTGCCCGGACGTGCAGGAGGTACAGCCCGTCTAAGGAGAGCCGTCTGTCTCACGGCAACCCCGCTCGGCAGCGAGCGGGGTTTTTGTTAATGCTGGCGTGGTGGCGGGCGTTGTGGCGGGGTCAGACCCCTCGCCACAAACGTCGCGATTTTGAGCTCGAACGCTTCAAGCGAGGGGTCTGACCCCGCTGGTGGGAGGGCAGAGATGCGGTTGGACGAGCAGGCCCTGCGGCAGCTGTTCCTCGATGCGCGCACGCTGCGGGCTTGGCAGCCGCGCGAGGTGCCGGACAGCCTGCTGCGCGAGGTGGTGGACCTCATGAAGCTGGCGCCGACGGCCAGCAACAACCTTCCGGCGCGCATCGTGTTCGTCAGGTCGCCCGCGGCCAAGGCCCGGCTCAAGCCGCATCTCAATGCCGGCAACGTAGACCAGACCATGGCTGCGCCGGCGACGGCCATCGTCGGCCACGACCTCAAGTTCTACGAGCGGCGGCCGGCGGGAGAGCGGCCCCTCAGGAGCCTGGCCGACAAGCCGGAGCAGGCCCAGGTGGTGGCCCTGCGCAACGGCAGCCTGCAGGGCGCCTACCTCATCATGGCGGCGCGGGCGCTGGGGCTCGATTGCGGGCCGATGTCTGGGTTCGACAATGCCGGGGTGGACCGGGAGTTCTTCGTGGGGACCGACATCAAGTCGAATTTCCTCTGCAATCTGGGGTATGGCGACCGCACGGGGCTGCCGCCGCGTGCCGGGCGCTTCGCCTTCGACGAGATCGCGAGCATCCTCTAGATAGGGCTCATGAACGTCCTCGCCTTCGATACCTGCCTTGGCGCGGTGTCCGCGGCCGTGCGCTGGCGCGGGCCTGACCGATGGCTGCTGCGCGAGGCCCACGAGCCGCGCTCCACCGGGCACGCGGAGCGGTTGATGCCGATGATCGCCGAGGTCATGGACGGGATCGGGGAGGGGGCCGGGCTCGATTTTCCCGCGCTCGACCGCATTGCCGTGACGATCGGCCCCGGCGGTTTTACGAGCGTGCGTGTGGGCGTCTCGGCGGCGCGGGCGCTGGCGTTGGCAACCGGCAAGCCCGTCGTGGCCGCCACCAGCCTCGCGGTCATGGCGCATCGGGCCGAGGCGATGCTGGGGGAGCCGCTTGGAGCCCGCCGGATCGTGGTCGCCGTCCATGCCGGCCGCGGTGCTTACTATGTCCAGAGCTTCACCGCGGGTACGACCGAGACAGGCGAGCCACTTCTGCTCAGCGAGCAGGATGCCGCGCAGCGCATCGGGCGGCAGGCGGCGATCGTCGTCGGGACCGGGGCGCCGCCGATTGTGGCCCTGGCGAAGGCGCTGGGCAGCGATGCCGAGGCCCGCTTCCCGGACTTGCAGCCGCATGCCCACGATCTCGCCGCGATGGCCGCCGGGCTCGCGCCCAAGGTGCCCGTGCGGCCGCTCTATCTGAGGCCGCCGGACGCTCGGCCACAGGAAGCGGCGCCGCCCGCGCGGACGTAGCCATGACACAGGCCGGCACACCGGACGCCCTGGGCGCCCTGCGCATCCGCAGCTGCGGCGTGCAGAACGCGGGCGAGCTGGCGCGGCTGCACGCCAGCCTGTTCGACGAGGCCTGGGATGCCGCAAGCTTCAGAGAGCTGCTCGCCAATCCCGGCGCGCTCGCCTTTGCGGCCGGCCCCGGCGTCGTCAGCACCGAGACGCATCCGCCAGCCTGGGGCTTCATCCTGGGCCGGGCGGCGTCGGACCAGGCTGAGGTGATCGCCCTGGGCGTGGCCAGGGAGAGGCAGGGCCTCGGCATTGGCGGGCGGCTGATTGAGAGGCTGTGCCGGGCCGCGGCTAGGCGCGGCGCACGGCGGCTCTACCTGGAGGTTGCCGAGAGCAATGCGGCAGCGCGCGCGCTCTATGCCCGGCTCGGTTTCAAGGAAAGCGGCAGGCGTCGGGGATACTATGTGCGTACGGACGCTCCGGCCGAGGACGCCATCAACCTCTGGCTGCCGCTCGTGGCCCCAGGGTTGTCCGGAGCGTCGCCGGGCGGGGCGGTGGACGACGCTCGGGGCCTCGCTTATAAGCGGACGATGAGCGATGCGCCACACGAGGACATGCGAGCTTCGACGCAACCCGCCAACCGAATCGAGAAGCTGTGTGCCGACAAGCGCCTGCGCATGACCGGCCAGCGGCGCGTGATCGCGCGCGTGCTTTCCGACGCCAAGGACCACCCCGATGTGGAGGAGGTGCACCGGCGCGCGCACGCCGTGGACCAGCGCATCTCGCTCTCCACCGTCTACCGCACGCTGCGCCTGTTCGAGACCAAGGGCATCCTGGAGCGGCACGACTTCGGCGCCGGCCGCGGGCGCTACGAGACCGCCGCGCGCACCCATCACGACCACCTGATCGACCTGGAGACGGGCCGGGTCATCGAGTTCAGCAACGAGCAGATCGAGCGCCTCCAGCAACGGGTCGCGGAGGAGCTGGGGTTCCAGCTGGTGGGCCACAAGCTCGAGCTGTACGGCGTGCCGATCAAACGAAGCCGCCGGTAGCGGGTCACCGGGGTCAGACCCTGCGACCCTGCGGGTCTGACCCCATGCCGCACCTTTACGTAGGCTCGCCTCGCCACTAAACCGCCAGCAGGTAATTCGGCCGAACCAGGTAGACGCCAATGGGTCACGAGGAACGGAGCCCTGGGGTCAAACCCGCAGGGTCTGACCCCGAGCCACGAAAAATCCACATCAAGACGTTCGGCTGCCAGATGAACGTCTACGACAGCGAACGGATCGTCGAGCTGCTGGCCCCGCAGGGCTTCGCAGAGACGGCGGACGTGGAGGAGGCCGACGTTGTCGTCCTCAACACCTGCCACATCCGCGAGAAGGCGGCCGAGAAGGTCTATTCCGACCTGGGGCGCCTCCGCGAGATCAAGGAGCGCCGGAAGCGGGACGGCCGCTATACCATCGTCACGGTCGCGGGCTGCGTGGCGCAGGCCGAGGGCGAGGAGATTGTGCGGCGCGAGCCCAGCGTCGACGTGGTGGTGGGACCGCAGAGCTATCACCAGCTCGACGCCCTGCTGGAGCGTTCGAGGTCGCGCCGCACGCCCGTGGTCGAGACGGCGTTTCCGGAGAAGGACAAATTCGCGGCGCTGCCCGAGCGCGCCGGCCGCGGGGCGCCCACGGCCTTCCTGACCGTGCAGGAGGGCTGCGACAAGTTCTGCACCTTCTGCGTGGTGCCCTACACCCGCGGCGCCGAATACTCGCGCTCCGTTGCCGACGTGGAGGCCGAGGCGCGCCGCCTTATGGACCGCGGCGTGCGGGAGCTCACGCTCCTGGGGCAGAACGTCAACGCCTATCACGGTGCCGGCCCTGATGGCCGGGCCTGGTCGCTGGCGGAGCTGATCTCGCGGCTGGCGCGGATCGACGGTCTTAAACGCCTGCGCTACACGACGAGCCATCCGCACGACATGGGCGAGGACCTGATCGCAGCGCACCGCGACGAGCCGAAGCTCATGCCTTATCTGCACCTGCCGGTCCAGGCGGGCTCCGACCGCATCCTGGCGGCCATGAACCGCAAGCACACGCGGGCGGAGTATCTGGCGCTGATCGGGCGCATTCGCGCCGCCCGCCCCGATATCGCGCTCTCAACCGACGCGATCGTGGGCTTCCCCGGAGAGACCGACGCAGACTTCGAGGACACGCTGGCGGTCCTGGAGGAGGTCGGCTTCGCACAGGCCTACGCCTTCAAATACAGCCCGCGCCCCGGGACGCCGGCTGCGGCGATGGGGCAGCAGCTCCCCGACGAGATGAAGGACAGGCGTCTGCAGCGCGTGCTGGAGGCCGTGAATCGCAGCCAAACGGCGTTCAATTCTGCGTGCGTGGGACGCGTGGTCCCGGTGCTTCTGGAGCGGCCGGGGCGCCACCCCGGACAACTGGTGGGGCGATCACCATATATGCAGTCAGTTCACCTCACGGCCCCGGCGTCATTGTGCGGTCACGTGGTGGAGGTTGAAATCGTGGCGGCTGGGGTCAATAGTCTCATGGGAAAGTTGACATCGGCCGCTTGAGGCAAACGCGGGCATCTGTGGTAGGGTGCCGCGAGGGATTCGGAGAGCTGCACTGTTTCGGGAGGTTGCCTAAATTGTCTGGCATGCGCGGGCCGGCGACAGCGCACGTGGGTAAGCCGCCCAAAGGGGCGCAGTCGGGTGCGCAGGCGCGCGTGGTGGTGCCTTTCGAGGACAACCGCCATTTGAACCGTCTGCTCGGGGAATACGACGGGCATCTCGCGCTGCTGGAGGATCGTCTCGGCATCGAGGCGCGTGCCCACGGCAACGTCGTGACCCTCACCGGGCCGGCCGAGGCCTGCGCCACAGCGCGGGAGGTGCTGGAGAGGCTCTACGCGCGCATCGGCCGCGGCGAGGATATCAGCGCCGGCGATTTGGACGGGCTCCTGCGGCACAGCAGGGGCGCCAAGCCGGACAACCGCGACGACCTGCCCCAGATCCGCACCCGCCGCCGCGTTATCACGGCGCGGACGCCCAATCAGAGCAACTACGTCCGCGCGCTGGACCGCTCGGCCCTAGTCTTCGGCCTCGGCCCTGCCGGCACCGGCAAGACCTACCTGGCGGTGGCGCACGCTGCCCAGTGTCTGGAGCGAGGCGAGGTGGAGCGCATCGTGCTGTCCCGGCCCGCGGTCGAGGCTGGGGAGCGGCTGGGCTTCCTGCCGGGCGACATGAAGGAGAAGGTGGACCCATACCTGCGTCCGCTCTACGATGCCCTCTACGACGTGCTGCCGCCGGCCAAGGTGGAGCGCGACCTCATCAGCGGCGTGATCGAGATCGCGCCGCTGGCCTTCATGCGTGGGCGCACGCTGTCGCACGCGTTCGTGATTCTCGACGAGGCCCAGAACAGCACGTCGATGCAGATGAAGATGTTCCTCACCCGCATAGGCGAAGGCTCCAAGATGGCGGTGACGGGCGATCCCAGCCAGATCGACCTGCCGCCGGGCCAGAAGTCCGGGCTGGAGCACGCCGTGGGCCTGCTGCGCGGCGTCAAGGGCATCGAGGCTATCCGGTTCGAGGCCGGCGACGTGGTGCGGCGCGACCTCGTGGCCCGCATCGTCGAGGCCTACGACAAGGCCGGCAACTCGAAATAGGCCGCCCGCAGCCATGAACGACCCAGGCGACAGTACGCCTTCCATTGCCGCCGTCGAGCCGGCACCCGAGGAGCCCGAGCCACCCGAGCGGCTCTCCGTCGCCATCCTCGACGAGGCCGGCGACTGGAGCGCGTTCGCGTCCCGCGAGCAGGCGATCCGCAAGGCTGCCACGGCCCTGGCCCGCCATCCCGGCTGCACGCAAGCGCGCGGGGCGGAGGCCTGCGTTGTGCTGGCGGACGACGCGCTGGTGCGCTCTCTCAACCGCGACTACCGCGGCAAGGACGCCCCGACCAATGTGCTCTCGTTCCCGTTCCAGCAGCCAGCCGGCGCGGTGCCGGCGGACGATATCGAGCCGGAGACGGAGGACGCGGTGGCGGAGCCACGCCATCTGGGAGACGTCGTGCTCGCGGCCGAGACCGTGAGCCGCGAGGCGGACGCGCAGGGCGTCGCGCCGGTGCATCACCTGCAGCATCTGGTCGTGCACGGGCTCCTGCATCTCCTGGGGTTCGACCACGACACGGAGCCTCGAGCCGAGGCGATGGAAGGGCTCGAGGTCGAGATCCTGGCGACGCTTGGGGTCCCCGATCCCTATGCAGCCGCCGAGAGACGTTGAGGGCGTCATGAGTACCAAGCATTCGGAACCTGGCGAGTCGCCACAGAGTTGGTTCACCGGTCTCAAGGCCAAGCTCGGCCTGCCCGGCACACCCACGCTGCGCGAGACGCTGGAGAACGCGCTGAAGACGGCCGGCGAGGCGGACGACTTCTCCCCCGAGGAGCGCGATATGCTGCTGCGCATCCTGCGTTTCGGCACGCTGCGGGTGGAGGATGTGATGGTGCCGCGCGCCGACATCATCGCGGTGGATGAGAACGAGTCGATCCGCGAGCTCTTGAAGGCGTTCGACTCCGCCGGCGTCTCGCGCATGCCGCTCTACCGCGAGACCCTGGACGAGCCGCGCGGCATGGTGCACGTCAAGGACGTGCTGCGCTGGCTGATCGGCGATGCGCGCGGCCGACCCGCCGGCGCAGCCGGCAAGCCATTCGAGTCCGGCGCAGCCGGGAAGGCGTTCGAGCCCGACCTGTCGCGGGTTGACCTGTCGAAGCCCATCGCTGCGGCCAAGCTCGGCCGGCCGATGATCTATGTGCCGCCGTCGATGCCGGCCGCCAACCTGCTCCTGCGCATGCAGGCGAGCCATATCCACATGGCCCTGGTGGTGGACGAGTACGGCGGCACCGACGGGCTGGTGACGATCGAGGACCTGGTCGAGCAGATCGTCGGCGACATCGAGGACGAGCACGACGAGGCCGAGGCCGCCAACATCGTGAGCGACGCCAAGCTGGGCCTCGTCACCGCGGCGCGCACGCCCGTGCAGGAGCTGGAAGCGTATCTGGGCACCAAGCTGCTCGATCCCGAGCAGGTCTCCGAGGTCGAGACGGTGGGCGGGCTCATCTCCACGCTGGCCGGCCGGGTGCCGGCGCGCGGCGAGCTTGTGGTGCACCCGAGCGGCATCGAGTTCGAGGTGCTCGACGCCGACCGCCGCCGCGTCAAGAAGCTCAAGGTGCGCCTCCCCGCCGAGTTCCGGGGCGAAGCTCCCGCGGCTTGAGAGGCGTAGGGCGC
>JBIOWI010000334.1:0-3626 GCA_044868325.1 Hyphomicrobiaceae bacterium | reverse complement strand
CGCCGCCAGCGGCCACCCCCTGGCCGCCAAGGTCATCGAGGCGCTGCAGGGCGGCCGCCTCCTGTTCGATCCCGCAAACAAGAAGGTCTACGTCCGGGAGACCTCCGGCAGCCTCCTCGACGCCGCAAGCGGGCAGCCGGCCGCCGGCGTGGCGCCGGACGTTCTCAAGACCGTGCGCATCAACAACCGCCTGCGCCGCTCCATCGACGCCGCGCTGGGCGGCCTGACGCTGCGCGCGCCTGATCCCAAGCAGCGCTTCGAGGCGGCGCAGGCCGTATTCAAGACGCGCAACGCCAGCGTGCTCATCGCCTTGGAGGGCGCCATCGCGACCGAGACGGACCCGCGCGTGAAGCGGGCAATGGCGGAGGCCCGGGCCGCCATCGTGCTCCTGGAGCCCAAATCCGGCGAGACCGAGAAGATCGCCGCCGTCGCCATGATCCGCGAGCGCAGCGACCAGGACGCGCGGTCGCTGCTCGGCAGCCTGCCCTCTGGCATCGAGCCCAATGTGCAGAAGGCCGCCGAGTCCGCCATCGCCGCCATCGACGCCCACCTCGCCCGCTGGCGTACGGCGCAGGACCTCTGGTACGGCATCTCGCTGGGCTCGGTGCTGCTGCTCGCCGCAATCGGACTCGCGATTACGTTCGGGGTGATGGGCGTCATCAACATGGCGCACGGCGAGATGGTCATGCTGGGGGCCTACACCACCTTCGTGGTGCAGGAGACGATCCGCACGTCGGCACCGGGCCTGTTCGACTACTCCCTGGCCATCGCGATTCCTCTGTCGTTCCTGGCGGCCGGCCTTGTCGGCATCCTGATCGAGCGCGGGGTGATCCAGTTCCTCTACGGTCGGCCGCTGGAGACGCTGCTGGCCACCTGGGGCATCAGCCTGATCCTGCAGCAGGCGGTGCGGACCGCCTTCGGTCCCAGCAACCGCGAGGTCGGCACGCCGAGCTTCATGTCGGGCGTGGTCGAGCTGGGTGGCCTCGCCATCACCTTGAACCGGCTCTGGATCATCGTCTTCGCCGGCCTCGTGTTCGCAGCCCTGCTGGCAGTGCTGCGCTACACCACCCTCGGCCTGCACATGCGCGCGGTGACGCAGAACCGGCAGATGGCCAGCGCCATGGCCATCAACACCGGCCGCATCGACGCGCTCACCTTCGGCCTCGGCTCCGGCATCGCCGGGCTCGCCGGCGTGGCGCTGTCGCAGATCGACAACGTCTCGCCCAATCTCGGCCAGAGCTACATCATCGACAGCTTCCTGGTGGTCGTGTTCGGCGGCGTCGGCAACCTGTGGGGCACGCTGGTGGGCGCCTTGACGCTGGGCGTTGCCAACAAGTTCCTGGAGCCCTTTGCCGGCGCGGTGCTGGGCAAGATCGCGCTCCTCGTCCTTGTCATCCTGTTCATCCAGAAGCGGCCGCGCGGGCTGTTTGCGCTCAAGGGCCGGGCAGTCGAAGCATGATCACGCGCAGGCTTCTAGAGGCACCGGACGGCCGCGGCTGGATCTTCCTGGGGCTGCTGGCGGCGGCGGCCATCGTCGTGCCGTGCCTCAACATCCTGGTGCCGCCGGACTCGCCCTTCCACATCACCACCACCACGGTGGCGCTGTGGGGCAAATATCTGTGCTACGCCCTGCTCGCCCTCTCGCTCGACCTAGTCTGGGGCTACTGCGGCATCCTCTCGCTCGGCCACGGGGCGTTCTTCGCGCTGGGCGGCTACGCCATGGGCATGTACCTGATGCGCCAGATCGGCACGCGCGGCAGCTACGCCCACCCGGTCCTGCCCGACTTCATGATGTTCCTGAACTGGAAGGCACTGCCCTGGTACTGGCACGGCTTCGACCATTTCCCCTATGCGGCGCTGATGATCGTGCTGGTGCCGGGCGTGCTGGCCTTCGTGTTCGGCTGGTTCGCCTTCCGCAGCCGCGTCACCGGCGTCTACCTCTCGATCATCACCCAGGCGCTCACCTTCGCCCTGATGCTCGGCTTCTTCCGCAACGACTTCGGCTTCGGCGGCAACAACGGCCTCACCGACTTCTACGACCTCCTGGGCTTGAGCGTGCGCGCCCCCGAGACCCGCGCCGTGCTCTTCTCCCTCTCGGCGGTGGCGTTGGGGCTCGGCTATCTCATCGCGCAAGCCGTGGTGCGCTCCAAGGCCGGCAAGGTGCTGATCGCCATCCGCGATGCAGAGAGCCGCACCCGCTTCCTCGGCTACCGCGTGGAGAACTACAAGACCTACGTCTTCACCCTGTCTGCCTGCATGGCCGGTGTGGCGGGTGCCCTGTACGTACCCCAGGTCGGCATCATCAACCCCAGCGAGTTCGCTCCGGCCAACTCCATCGAGGTTGTGATCTGGGTGGCGGTCGGCGGGCGCGGCACGCTGGTCGGCGCGGCGCTGGGCGCCGTTATCGTCAACTACCTCAAGACCATCTTCACCATCGGCGCCCTGGCGCCCTACTGGCTGTTCGTGCTGGGCGCCATCTTCGTCCTGGTCACTATCTTCCTCCCCCGTGGCGTCCTGGGCCTCGTGCCGGGCTGGCGCAGCAACAAGCCGAGCCCTCGTTCAGGGGTCCCCTCCCCCCTTGTGGGGGAGGGACAGGGTAGGGGGGAATCCCAAACCTCGAAGGGAGTGGTTCCCCCCACCCCTAGCCCCTCCCCACAAGGGGGAGGGGGACCGGGCGTGCAAGACGGCAAGGGACTCGCGCCTTCCGGCCGGCCTACGCCCCAGCCGGCTGAGTGAGCCATGGCCGCCAACCCCGTCGTCGAGAAGCCCCGCGAGGTCACGCAGAGCCTGCTCTATCTGAACGGCGTTACCGTGAGCTTCGACGGCTTCCGCGCCCTCGACAACCTCGCCCTCGACATCTCCCACGGCGAGATGCGCGCCATCATCGGCCCCAACGGCGCCGGCAAGACCACCATGATGGACGTGATCACCGGCAAGACCAAGCCGGACGCCGGCGAGGTGCTGTTCGACAAGGGCAGCATCGATCTCACAAGCCAAGACGAGGCCGCCATCGCCCAGCTCGGCATCGGCCGCAAGTTCCAGAAGCCCACCGTGTTCGAGAACCACACGGTGGAGGACAACGTGCTGCTCGCCCTGGAGGGTGAGCGCACCGTGCGCCGCAACCTGTTCTGGCGCCCCAACGGCGACGCCAGCCGCATCGGCTCCATCCTGGAGACCATCGGCCTCAAGGCCCACCGCGGCCGCCTCGCCGGCGCCCTGTCGCACGGGCAGAAGCAGTGGCTGGAGATCGGCATGCTGATTGCCCAGAACCCCAAGCTCCTGCTGGTGGACGAGCCGGTGGCCGGCATGACGGACTCCGAGACGATGACCACGGCGGAGCTCTTGAAGGACATCGCCAGGAGCCACACCGTCATCGTGGTGGAGCACGACATGGAGTTCGTGCGCCGCCTGGGCGTGAAGGTGACGGTGCTGCATGAGGGATCGGTGCTGGCCGAAGGCTCCATCGACGAGGTCAGCGCCAACGAGCGCGTGGTCGAGGTGTACCTGGGGAGGTGATGTGAGGAAGATGGCACTACCCTTGCCACGGACGCCGCGCGGATTCCCCTCCCCCCTTGTGGGGGAGGGACAGGGAGGGGGGGAATCCCAACCTTCGAAGGGAGTGGTGG
>JBIOWI010000333.1:0-2700 GCA_044868325.1 Hyphomicrobiaceae bacterium | reverse complement strand
TGGTGTAGTGCGCGTGCCGGGCGATCAGCTGGTGCAGCCGCTCGGCGTCCTGGCCGGTGAGGTCCCGCATCACGTCGACCAGGCCGTGGCTTTCGAGATCGCCCACTTGGTTGGACAGGCGGCGCATCACCTCCTCCTCGGCCTCCACCGGCTCCAGGTCGATCATGGCCAGGTTGCAGCGCCGCTCGAAGGTGCCGTCCTCGTCCAGCACATAGGCGATGCCGCCCGACATGCCGGCCGCGAAGTTGCGCCCCGTCGGGCCGATCACAACGACCACCCCGCCCGTCATGTACTCGCAGCCGTGGTCGCCCGTGCCCTCCACCACGGCGACGGCGCCGGAGTTGCGCACGGCGAAGCGCTCGCCGGCCACGCCGCGGAAGTAGCACTCGCCGGAGATGGCGCCGTAGAGCACGGTGTTGCCGACGATGATGCTCTCCTCAGGCACGATGCCCGACTTAGGGTCGGGCCGCACGATCAGCTTGCCGCCCGAGAGGCCCTTGCCGACATAGTCGTTGGCCTCTCCCATGAGGTCGAGCGTCACGCCGTTGGCGAGCCAGGCGCCGAAGCTCTGCCCGGCCGTGCCCTTGAAGGAGAGCCAGACGGTATCCTCCGGCAGCCCGGCGTGGCCGTAGCGCTTAGCCACCTCGCCCGAGAGCATGGCGCCGGTGGTGCGGTCGCGGTTGCAGATCGTCAGCTCGTGGCGCACCGGCTTCCGCTCGCCGAGGGCCGGCTTGGCCAGCTCGGCCAGCTTGTTGTCGAGCACCTTGTCGAGGCCGTGGTCCTGCCGCTCGCTGTTGTAGATGGCGACTGTCTCCGGCACCTCGATCTTGTGGAACAGCTTCTCGAAGTCGAGGCCACGCGCCTTCCAGTGGCTGACGGCCCGCTCCTTGTCGAGGCACTGGGACTGGCCGACCATCTCGTTGAAGGTGCGGTAGCCCAGCGCGGCCATGATCTCGCGCACCTCCTCGGCCACGAAGAAGAAGTAGTTGATGGCGTGCTCGGGCTGCCCCTTGAACTTGGCGCGCAGCACCGGGTCCTGCGTGGCGACGCCGACAGGACAGGTGTTGAGGTGGCACTTGCGCATCATGATGCAGCCTAGCGCGATCAGCGGCGCGGTGGAGAAGCCGAACTCGTCGGCGCCCAGCATCGCCCCGATCACCACATCGCGGCCGGTGCGCACACCGCCGTCCACCTGCACGGCGATGCGGCCGCGCAGCCGGTTCGCCACCAGCGTCTGGTGCGTCTCGGCCAGTCCGATCTCCCAGGGACTCCCTGCGTGCTTGATCGAGGTTAGCGGCGAGGCGCCCGTGCCGCCCTCGAAGCCGGCGATGGTCACATGGTCGGCGCGCGCCTTGGAGACGCCGGCGGCCACGGTGCCGACGCCCACCTCGGAGACGAGCTTCACCGACACATCGGACTGCGGGTTGACGTTCTTCAGGTCGAAGATCAACTGCGCCAGGTCCTCGATGGAGTAGATGTCGTGGTGCGGCGGCGGCGAGATCAGGCCCACGCCCGGCGTCGAATGCCGCACCTTGGCGATGATCTTATCCACCTTGTGGCCGGGCAGCTGACCGCCCTCGCCAGGCTTGGCGCCCTGCGCCATCTTGATCTGCATCATGCTGGAGTTGATGAGGTACTCCGCGGTCACGCCGAAGCGACCCGATGCCACCTGCTTGATGGCCGAGCGCATGGAGTCTCCATTCGCCAGCGGCTTGAAGCGGTCCGCTTCCTCGCCGCCCTCGCCCGTGTTGGACTTGCCGCCGATGCGGTTCATGGCGATCGCCAGCGTGGTGTGGGCCTCGCGCGAGATTGAGCCGAAGCTCATGGCGCCCGTCGAGAACCGCCTGACGATGGCCGAGGCCGGCTCCACCTCCTCCAGCGGCACCGGCTTGCGCCGCAATTCCTCCGCGGTCTTGATGCGGAACAGGCCGCGCAGCGTCATGAGCTGCTCGGACTGGTCGTTGATCTGCTGCGCGTAGGAGCGGTACTTGTCGGGCAGGTTGCCGCGCACCGCATGCTGCAGGTCGGCCACCACGCTCGGCCGCCACATGTGCGCCTCGCCGCGGATGCGGTAGGCGTATTCTCCACCCACATCGAGATCGTGCTCCAGCGTCGGCACGTTGCCGAAGGCGAGCCGGTGGCGCTCGGCGGTCTCGCGCGCGATCTGGCGCAACCCGACGCCCTCGACCTGGGTGTGCGTGCCGGTGAAGTACCTCTTCACGAAGCTCGTCTTGAGGCCCACCGCGTCGAAGATCTGGGCACCGCAATAGGACTGGTAGGTGGAGATGCCCATCTTGGACATCACCTTCAGCAGGCCCTTGTCGATCGCCTTGATGTAGCGCTTCTGCGCCTCCTTCAGTGTCAGCTCCTCGTCCAGGTTGGGCAGCAGCTGCTCCAGCGTCTCGAAAGCCAGATACGGATTGATGGCCTCCGCGCCGTAGCCCGCCAGTACGCAGAACTGGTGCACCTCGTGCGCCTCGCCCGTTTCCACCACCAGGCCCACCTTGGTGCGCAGGCCCTGCCGGATCAGGTGGTGGTGCACGGCTGAAGTGGCGAGCAGTGAGGGGATCGGAATGCGGTCCGGCCCCGCCGCGCGGTCGGATAGGATGATGATGTTGTACTCGCGCGAGCGCACCGCTTCTTCGGCCTCGGCGCACACCACGTCGAGCGCCGGCGTCATGCCAGCGGCACCCTTCTCGG
>JBIOWI010000332.1:0-2472 GCA_044868325.1 Hyphomicrobiaceae bacterium | reverse complement strand
TCGTCGACAGCAGCACATTGATCGACCGACGGGCGGACCTACCGTTCGCCCACAAGATTGGCGGCGCTCGCGCTTGCTCCTACGCGCTCTCCGCCTGGCCTGCGGCCGGCGCCGATGCCGGCCGTGGCATTTGCGGGACATCCGGTCGCAGGGCGACAAATCACAATTTCGCCATGATCGCGGCGCATTGCCGCCATGGGCGGTCGCCAAGTTTTCGGGCGTACGGAGACCTTCCCTCTCTGTCTCGAGGCTCCCCAGCCGGCCTCCCTGCTAGCCCCCATGAGGCTGGGAACTGGGCTTCCGTTGGCCCCGACCCCCAACGGCAGTCCGCGATACGCGCCGCGTTCCATCCCCATCCGATGGAACGCGGCGCAATCGATTTCGCAGCCAACTCACAGCAAGCGGAATACCACCAGGCTCTCGCTGCGGCCGCGCAGTTCCTGCTCGCCCAGCGGCCTTAGCCCAACTTCCGCATTTGGGAAGTCGGTTTCCTTTGGTTTCAATGCGTTGATCTGTCGAGTTGGCACTACATTTGGCCTGCGTGGGGTGGGATGCGCAGCCGTTCGGGCAGGCGCAGACCGAGGCGATCGAGAAGCGCCGCCTGCGCCCGATCGGGCCGCACCACACAGCGCAATCGCAGTTCGCGTTGCGGCACGGTCGCTGTCGGCAACACGACGTCGGTGCTGTGCACGCGGGCGAGCTCCTCCAGGAGCGTGCGCGGGCTGTTGCCGAGGCCGGCGCGGCTTTGCCACTGCTCCAGCGTCTTCCAGAGCACATAGGCCAGAAAGCAGACCAGGATATGGGCCTGCACGCGGTCTGCGCGCTGGTGCCAGATGGGGCGGATCGACAGCTGGCTCTTGTGAATGCGGAAGGCCGCTTCGGCTTCGGTCAGCTGGATGTAGGTCTTCCACAGCTCCTCGGCCGTCCAGTCCTGGACATTGGTGCGCAGCACGTAGCAGCCTTCGCTGTGGCGTGCCCAGTCGTCCCACGCGGGGCGCGCCGACCAGTCGAGCCGCAGGCCGGCAGGCTGCGCGGGATCGTCGAGGAGGCGGATCGCATAGCGGGCGGCGGCGCGCGTGTTGCGCCCGAGCAGACGCCCGATCTGTCGTTCGGTCGCGCTGCGATCGATGGCGCCGCGCGCTCGCCCCAGCCGGCCTTGCAGGCTCGCCAGGCCCTGTTCGATGCGTTCGCAGAAGCGCGCATGCATGGCCTGCTCCTTCTGCTGCCGGTCGGCCGAGCGCACCACCAGGAACGTCTCGCTGCCATCGGGCCCCGCGCACAGCTTGGCCTCGATGCCCTCGCGCACCTGCCGCCAGTCACGCTCGTCGACGAGCGCCGGCGCCAGACGCTTCAGCTCGCTCCTGTTGGCGCCGATCAGGTAGCGGCGCTCACTGCTCGCCAGCCAGGCCACGTTCTCCGCACTCATCATGCCGCGGTCCATCACCCACACCCGGTGCGCCCGCCCATAGCGCGCTTCCATCGTGCCGACGATCTCCTCCACCGTCGTCACGTCGGTACGGTTGCCGGCAAACACCTCGTAGCCGAGCGGCATGCCCTCGCGCGTCACCACCAGCCCGATGCAGATCTGCTTGCAGTCCGGGCGATGGTCGCGGCTGTGGCCGCGCCGGGCCAGGCCATTGCCCTTCGCTTGGCCCTCGAAGTAGGTGCTGGTCACGTCGTACAGCAGCAGCTCGTAGTCGAGCGCAAACAGCTCGCCCAGCCGTCGCTTCAGGTGTTCCTCGAGGGCCCGTTTGCGCGGCCGCAGGCGATCGAGCGCACGATACAGCCGGTCATCGTTGACCCGCTCGGCCGGCACCCCCAACAGATCCTCGAGCGCCGTGCGCCGGTACCAGTCCTCCGCGATGTGCAACTCGCTCGACGGCTCGCACAGCCGCGCCAGCACCAGGATCGCCGCCATCGTCGCCCACGGCACCTGCGCGCGCCCGGCCGGCAACTGCTCGGCGCAGAACCGGTCCAGCCCCACCGCCCGCCACAACACCCAGCCCAACCACACATCCCCGAAGCGGCGCGACCGTTCGAGGCGAACCTGATCGAGCCGCACCGCCACGGCCTCCCGCACCGCCGTCGGCGCCTCGAACATGTCGTACTGCTCGGCCCGGCCGGTGATCGTCAGCGCCAGCGATCGCGCCCGCGCCCGACCCTGCGCGTCCAGCTCCCCCAGCTGCGCGACCGTCTCCTGCACCACCCGCCGGCCGCGCCGCACCGAGCGCACCAGACGCCAATAGGTGTGCGTCTTGCCGTCTTTGCAAACCGTGCTGTGCCGCAAGTACACGCGCGAATCTCCGCGCCGTACTTCACACGGCTCACACATGCGCAACAATGGGTTAGGTTGGCACTACACGCCCGTTTCTGCCGCCCCATCAAGCACAACAGCAGTTTTTCCGGCATTCCGCGCGACGCTCACACCGCGCAAAAAAAGTTTCCGGGGTCAAACTGCGGAAGTTGGGCTAG
>JBIOWI010000331.1:0-3968 GCA_044868325.1 Hyphomicrobiaceae bacterium | reverse complement strand
GGGACAGGGTGGGGGGGAAGCCCAAACCTCGAATGTCGTGGTTCCCCCCACCCCTAGCCCCTCCCCACAAGGGGGAGGGGAATCCACGCAGTGCTTGCCTCTAGCGCACCTGCGAAACCTGCCGCCGTCTATTCTCGACATCAAAAATGTGACGGCGGGTGATCGGCCGGCGCCGTCGCGGAGGCTTGCCTAGCCCATGCCGGTCCGCAGCAGCATTGTCGGCATCGACAGCCCGGAGGCGCTGGAGAAGGCGCTGCGGGCCGCCTACTACCTCGCCGACGAGGGGCTGGCCACCGCCGCCTATCTCGCGCTGGCGCTCGGCAAGCCCCTGCTCCTTGAGGGCGCGCCTGGCGTCGGCAAGACCGAGGCCGCCAAGGCCATCGCGGCCGTGCTCGCGCGGCGGCTGATCCGGCTGCAGTGCTACGAGGGGCTAGACGCGGCCGCCGCCCTCTACGAGTGGAACTATCCGCGCCAGATGCTGGCGATCCGCCAGGCGGGCAGCGAGACCATCGACATCTACGGCGAGACCTTCCTGATCGAGCGGCCGATGCTGGCCGCCCTGCGGGCGCCGGATTCAACGGTGCTCCTGATCGACGAGGTCGACCGCGCCGATCAGGAGTTCGAGGCCTTCCTCCTGGAGTTCCTCTCCGACTTCCAGATCTCCATCCCCGAGCGAGGCACGGTGCGCGCCGCGGAGCGCCCGGTGGTGGTGCTGACCTCGAACCGCACGCGCGACCTGCACGAGGCGCTGCGCCGCCGCTGCGTCTATCACTGGATCGACTATCCCACGGCAGAGCGCGAAGCCCGCATTGTCATGATGCGCGCCTCCAGCGTCGTCGAGTCGACGGCCCGTGCCGTCGTTGCCGCCGTCGGCAAGCTGCGGCGGGAGCCGCTCGGCAAGGCACCCGGCATCGCCGAGGCGGTGGACTGGGCCGAGGCGGCGACGCTCCTCAACAGGGGCGGCGCCCGCTGGCCCGACGCCTTCAAGCGCTCCATCGGCGTGGCCCTCAAGGACGAGGAGGACCTGCATTTCATCTCTCCGCGGCTCGACGCCCTCATTGCCGAGGCGACCCAATGAGCGCCGAGCCGCCGTTCCCCCGCGCCGCCCGCGTGCTCGTGGACTTCGCGGCTCTGCTCAGGGCCAACGGGTTCGCCGTCGCGCCGGAGCAGACCGCCGCATTCCTGGCCGCCGTCGAGCTGCTCGGCCCGCGCAGCCTGGAGAGTATCCGCCTGGCCGGATTGGCCACGCTCGCGCCGCCACCCGAGCGGCGCGCGGCGTACGGTCGGCTATTTGACCTCCACTTCCGCGGCAGCGAGGCGATGGAGCGTGCGGAGGGCGACGACGAGGACGAGGAGATCGTGCGGCTGCAGGAGGAGGGGCGGGGAGACGCGGAGCCCCTGCTGGCCGACGAAGCCAACGAGTCCGGCCTTGCCGCGGCGCGGGCGGAAGCCTTGGTCCAGCGCCGCTTTGCCGGGGGTGCGTTCCGCGGCCTCCGGCGTGAGGCCTTGCGGCGCCTCCCACGGCGGCGGGGGCACCGGCGCATGCGCGCGCGCCGCGGCCCGTTCGCCGATCTGCGTCGCACCCTTCGCGATGCGCTCCGCAACGACGGCGAGACGCTGCGGCTCGCCCGTCTGAAGCGGCGGATGCGCCCGCGCAAGCTGCTGCTGCTGATCGACGTGTCCGGCTCCATGAAGGGTGAGACTGAGGAGAACATGCGGCTCGCCCATGCCCTGATGCAGGCGGCGGCAGCCGTGGAGGTCTTCACCTTCGGCACCCGCCTCACTCGCGTCACTCGCGCCCTGCGCCTCAAGCGCCGCGAGCAGGCGCTCGCCGCGGCGGCGCATCTGGTCAGCGATTGGGACGGCGGCACCCGCATCGGCGACGCGCTGCAGGCCTTCCTCGCCGTGCCGCGCTTTTCGGCCTACGCGCGCGGCGCCGCCGTCCTCGTCGTCTCCGACGGGCTGGAGCGCGGCGACCCCGCCGCCCTGCGCGATGCCGTGGCGAAGCTGTCGCGCCGGGCCTGGCGGCTGAGCTGGCTCACGCCGCTTGCCGCACATCCCGGCTTCAGGCCGCAAACGGAGGCGCTGCTCGCCATTGCGCGCTTCGTCGACGGCCTCGTCGATGGCGGCTCCAGCGCGGCGATCGTCGCGCATGTGCTGTCGCTGGAGTCCGTAGGGCGGATTAGGGCGAAGCCCGTAATCCGCCGTTCGACAGGAGAAGCGGCGGATTACGCTTCGCTGATCCGCCCTACCGCGTAGCGAAAAGAACAAGACTCGGAGGGACGCAATGCCACTGGAGATCAAGGTCCTGGATTACGGCGATATCGAGCTGGAATCGAGCTTCCTGGTGCTGGGCCGCGACTGCGGCCGCACGCGCCGGGTTCTGACCCTCGGGTTCCTGATCCTCGGCGGCCCCTATCCGGTCCTGGTGGACACCGGCTACCGCTCCAACCAGATCATGGAGACGCTGGGCATGCGCGGCCTGCAGTACCACGAGAACATGATCGAGAACCAGCTGGCGCGCCACGGCGTGCGCATGGGCGACATCCGCTTCATCTGCCACACGCACCTGCACATCGATCATGCCGGCAAAGACGACCTGTTCCCCATGAACACGACTGTGGTCCTCAATCGCCGCGAGCTCGAATACTCCGTCTCCGGGCTGATGCATCCGCAGTACCCCGCACCGGACATCAAGCACCTCATCGACCGCCTCCACACCAAGGGCGCACTGCGCTTCCTCGATCTGGAGCTGACCGGCCCCATCGAGCTGATGCCGGGGGTCTATTGCGAGGCCGCCAACGCCCACACCGAGGGCTCGATGAACCTCCACGTCCACACCGCCGACGGCATCGCCACCATCTGCGGCGACGTGATCTACGACATCAACGACCAGATCGTGAGCCCCTTTCACGAGATCCACGATTGGGAGCCGCGCACCACCGGCAACCACGGCACCTCCAAGCGGGCGGAGAAGGCGGCGATCAAGAAGCTCCTGAGCAACTCCCGCTACCTGCTCCCGGTGCACGACCGGCCAGCCAAGGTCGAGGGTGGCGTTGTCGTCGGGCGGCTGCACGACCAGGTGCCCGGCCCCGTTGTCCAGTCCCTGCCCCAGCGCAGCTGGTTCCCGGCCTGATGACGGCGCGGCACGAGCGAGACGATGACCCACGCTACCCTGCGCCGCGAGTTCGAGGACCTGATCGACCCCTATGCGCCGGTCGGGCAGGTCGGCACCGGCTTCACGTTCACGGAGGGGCCGGTCTGGCACCCCGTCGATCAGTATCTCCTGTTCTCGGACATGCCGGCCGACGTGCGCCGGCGCTGGGACCCGCGGCGCGGCGTCGTCGAGGTCAAGCGCCCTTCGAACAAGTGCAACGGCATGACCTACGACGCGGAGCTGAACCTCATCGTCTGCGAGCATGGCACGTCATCGCTGGTGCGCGAGCGGCCTGACGGGCGGCGCGAGGTGCTCGCCTCGCATTTCCAGAGCCAGGAGCTCAACAGCCCCAACGACGTGTGCGTGCATTCCAGCGGTGCGATCTACTTCACCGACCCCTGGTACGGCCGCATGCCGGTCTACGGTGTGGAGCGCCCGCGCCAGCTCGGCTTCCAGGGGGTCTATCGTGTGCCGCCCGGCGGCGGCGAGCCGCGGCTGCTTGTGGAGCGCCACCTGTTCGACCAGCCCAACGGGCTCACCTTCTCGCCCGACGAGCGGCTGCTCTACGTCAACGATACCGTGCAGGCGCTGATCCGCGTGTTCGACGTGGGGGCCGACGGCTCCCTCTCCGGCCCGCGGGTCTTCGCCAGCGGCATCCGCTCCGAGCTGGAGCCCGGCGTGCCGGATGGCATGAAATGCGACCAGCGTGGCAACGTCTGGGTGACGGCACCCGGAGGCGTCTGGGTCTATTCTCCCGAGGCCCAGCTGCTCGGCAAGGTGCGCCTGCCTGAGCTGGCCGCCAATCTGGCCT
>JBIOWI010000330.1:0-2448 GCA_044868325.1 Hyphomicrobiaceae bacterium | reverse complement strand
CCGGGGCAAACTGCGGCCGCCGCCCACGATGCCTGGCGGCGCGCGCGACAGGTCCCCTCTCCCCGCGGTTCAGCGGGGAGAGGGTTAGGGTGAGGGGCGGATGCCGCACAACGTTGGAGGGGCACCTGCCCCTCACCCCCACCCTCTCCCCTCGTGAAGAACGAGGGGAGAGGGAGTGCTCGACCAACTTATCCCCCTCGCTACAGCCCGCCGTATGTTGTGCTCATCGCCGCCTGGACGGGGCCGGAACGGATCCACACGGGCCTGGTGGGCGGCGGCCGGCGCCCGGAAGGATGGCTGATGGAGGCCGTGAGATCCGGGAAGCCCGAGCTCGACCCTTGCGCCGATGGCTGCCGGCAACGGCGGTAATAGGGCAAGCGCCGAAAGGCAAGCGGACGCCCCGCGTTCGCCGGAGCTTCTCCGGCGCATCACTTGCGGGCCCCCCAAGAGCGAGACGGGTAAAAAAACGCCGGGCGCGGGCGCCGATCGAGGCTGCCCCTAAAGCTTCACGAGTGCAGCGTCTCGGCGCCCGCGCTCCTGTCGCCTTCACAATCCCTCGGGGCAGGGCTGCCCGCGAGGCCAGTAGTGCTGGTTCCCTCTCCCGCGCAGTGGGAGTGAAGGGTGGATGCCGCAGGACGTTGGAGGGCACCCCTCACCCTCGGCCTTCGCCGAGGGCAGGCCCCAGCCCTCTCCCCTTGCCTGAAGAGGCAAGGGGAGAGGGAGGCCAGGCGCAAGGCAAGAAACGGGTCGATTTGCCTTTGCGCCGAGCCTAAGTTCCAGCCATCAACAAACAGGTGCAAATCATGCTGCAAGAGCTGAGCATCCACAACGAAGCGCCCCGCCGGCCGAAACCCACACGCGACTACGACCTCGTGCGCAGGGCCATCGCGTTCCTCACCGAGACCTGGAGCGAGCAGCCTGATCTCGACCGGCTTGCCACGCACCTGAAGCTCGGCCCCGAGCAGACGCAGAAACTCTTCAAGCGCTGGTGCGGCCTTTCGCCCAAGGAGTTCGTGCAGGCGATCACCATCGACCGCGCCCGGGAGATGTTGTCCCAGTCAGAGAGCGTGCTCGCGGCGAGCCATGAGGTCGGACTGTCGGGGGGCGGACGGCTGCACGACCTATTCGTTGACCACGAGGCGATGACGCCCGGAGACTTCAAGCGCCGCGGTGCGGGACTCGAGATCGCCTACGGCTTCCACCCGTCGCCGTTCGGCGAGGCGCTGCTGCTGGCGACGGACCGCGGCATCGCCGGCATCGCCTTCACGGACGAGGATGCCGGCCAGACCCGCGCCGACGCGCTCGCCGACATGACGCGACGCTGGCCTGCGGCCCGCTTCATCGAGGCGCCGAGCCGCACGGCTCCGCACGCGCAGCGGGTGTTCGATCCGGGGGAGTGGCGTCCGGAGCGGCCGGTACGGCTCGTGCTGATCGGGACGGACTTCGAGGTCCGCGTCTGGGAGACGCTGCTCAGCGTGCCGATGGGCCGTGCCGTCTGCTACTCCGATATCGCCCGGCGTCTCGGCAAGCCCGATGCGGCGCGTGCGGTCGGCACGGCGGTCGGTCGCAACCCGATCTCGTTCGTGGTGCCCTGCCACCGCGTGCTGCGCGCGGATGGCGGCCTCGGCGGCTATCACTGGGGGCTCACCCGCAAGCGCGCGATCATCGGCTGGGAGACCGGGCGGCTTGCGGCGGCAGGTCGGTAGGGGCGCTATTCAGCCGCCCCCGGCGCGAGGCGCCGCTGATGGGCGGCGAGCCACAGCACCGCCGCCAGCATGATCGCCGTCATCGGCATCGCCGCGACATTGACGACGGTCCAGCCGACGCTCGCGTGCAGCAGCCCGGAGAGACCGGCCGCCGTCGCCGTCGTCGTATAGACGATGAAGTCGTGGCTCGCCTGCGCCTTGGCGCGCTCGGCCGGCCGGTAGGTGGTGGTGAGCAGGGTCGAGCCGCCGATGAAGGTGAAATTCCACCCGAGGCCAACCAGGACGTTGGCGATCAGGAAGTGGCCGAACTCGATGCCGGCAAGATTGACGACGGCACAGGCGAACTGGACCACCGCGCCGACGGCGATGATGTTCAAGACACCGAAGCGCGCGATCAGGTAGCCGGTGAAGAACGAGGGCAGGAACATCGCCACGATGTGCGCCTGGATCACGGTGGCGCTGTCGTTGAAGCCGAAGCCGCAGTCGAGCATGGCGAGCGGGGTCGCCGACATGACGAGCGTCATCACGCCGTAGCCGAGCATCGAGGAGACGACGGCGATGACGTAGGCCGGCTGCCGCGCGATCTCGGCCATCGGCCGTCCGCCTTCCTTCCGTTCGGCAGCCGTGAGGCGTGGGATTCTGAGGCCCTGCACCACCAGCAGCATCAGACCCGACAGCACGATGAACATGGCATAGATGCCGGCGAAGGTGACGGGCGCCAGCAAATCCTTCGACCACTTCG
>JBIOWI010000329.1:0-3392 GCA_044868325.1 Hyphomicrobiaceae bacterium | reverse complement strand
TGACACCTCTTCGCATGGCGAAATACGCCAACTGACGACGCGTCCCTTTGCCATTCGACGCAGGACGGGGTGACCGGCGCGCGCGGGCTCGTGTAGCATGGCCGGGCACATGGACGCCAACGGCCGCCCAAGGCCGAGCCCGGAGGGAGAAGCGCGTGGACTCAAGCCTGCCGAAGGCCGATTCCGTCTCGTCCCACCCCGCCGAGCTCAGCAGTGACGCCCAGGAGCAGCTGGAGCGCTACGTCGAGGCCGAGGAGGGCGCGTTCAACCGGCTCTCCGGATGGATCGGCCTCGCCATCGCCGCGTTCGCCATCGCCGTCTCGCTGTTCCACGTCTATGCCGCCTACGAGATCGTGCCGGCGCACGTTCTGCGGCCGGCGCACGTCGGCATGGTGCTGGCGCTGTGCTTCCTGATGTTCCCCATGGCCCGGCGGTTCCGCGACCGCATCCGCTGGTGGGACTATCTGCTGGCGGCCGCTGCCGCCTCCACCATGCTCTACGTGCTCTCCCAGGGCGCCTATTTCGGCGACCGGGCCACCATGCCGACGCAGACCGACTGGATCGTCGGCGCCGTCTTCATCGTCCTGCTGCTGGAGGGCACCCGCCGCGCCACCGGCTGGATCATGCCGACGGTGGCCATCGCGTTTCTCCTCTATGCGATCTTCGGCAACCACCTGCCTGCCCCATGGACGCACCGCGGCTACGCGATCGAGGACCTGGTCGCGCACCTCTACATGACGCTGGAGGGCATCTTCGGCACCACCGTCGACGTGGCCTCCAGTCTCATCATCCTGTTCACCGTGTTCGGCGCCGTGCTGCAGGCGTCGGGCGCCGGGCGGTTCTTCATCGACTTCTCGTTCGCCGCCATGGGTGGGCGGCGCAACTCGGCCGGGCGCGCCGTGGTGCTCTCCTCGTTCCTGTTGGGCGGTCCCTCGGGCTCCGGCGTGGCCACCACCGTCACCATCGGCACCGTCGCCTACCCGCTGCTCGAGAAGGCCGGCTACGACAAGAACGCGGCGGGCGGGCTGCTCGCCGCGGGGGGCCTGGGCGCCATCATCTCGCCGCCGGTGCTCGGCGCCGCGGCGTTCCTGATCGCCGAGTTCCTGAAGATCTCCTATTTCGACGTGATCGTCATGGCGGCGCTACCGACCGTGCTCTACTACTTCGCCATCCTGGTGATGGTGGAGGTGGACGCCCGCAAGCAGGGCGGCGCAGGCGAGATCCTGGTGGCCAAGGGCGAGCTGTGGCGCCTCACCAAGTCCTACTGGTTCCACTTCGGCTCGCTCATCTCCATCATCGCGTTCATGCTGGTCGGCTTCTCGCCGGTGCTCGCCGTGTTCTGGGCCACCGTGCTCGCCATCGCCGCCAGCGCGCTGCGGTCCGATACGACCATCGTGCCGTGGTGGGCGGCGATCCCGCTCGCCGTCGCGCTCATGCTGGGGACCGCCCACGTCCTGGGCGGCGTGGATTTCGGCCCGCTCTACAACGACTATAACTGGCTCCTGGTGTTCGTGCCGGCCGCCGTGGTTGCGGCCATCGGCCTTCTGGCGCCGCGCCTCGCTCCCATGTCCGGGAAGTTTGCCACTGCCATGCGCGAGGGCACCACCGGCGTCCTCAACATCGCAGCCACCTGCGCCACGGCCGGCATCATCGTCGGCGTGGTCACGCTCACCGGCCTCGCCCAGCGCTTCGCCGACATCATCATCGGCTATGCCCAGGGCAGCCTGCTGCTCACGGCCATGTTCACGGCCATGATCGTCTGGCTGGTGGGGCTGGCTGTGCCGGTGACAGCCTCCTACATCATGTGCGCCGTGATTGCCGCCCCGGCCATGATCAGGCTCGGCGTGCCCGACTTCGCCGCCCACATGTTCATCTTCTACTATGCGGTGCTCTCCGAGGTGTCGCCGCCCACGGCGCTGTCGCCGTTCGCGGCGGCGGCCATCACCGGCGGCAACCCCTACGTCACGACGCTGCAGTCGTGGAAGTACACGATGCCGGCCTTCCTGGTGCCGTTCGTGTTCGTGCTCGACCCGCAGGGCGTCGGCCTGCTCCTGAAGGTGCCGAAGGGCGGCGGCTGGCTCGACATGGTCGAGGTATTCATCGAGACCGCCGCCGGCATCGCCATGCTGGCCTTCGCCGCCCAGGGCTGGTTCATGAGGAGGAGCACCGTGCTGGAGACAGTGCTGCTCGCCGTCGCCGGCCTGTTCCTTGTGTTTCCGGCCCTCCTTGGCGCCATCCTGAGGCCGCTCACCGGGATCGATATCGGCGCCTTCGTGCCGGGTCTCTCCGACATGGGCCTGAGGATCGGCTACAACGTCATCCTGGGCCTCCTGGTGTTTGCCGTCGCCGCTGGGCTGCAGCGGGCGCGAAAGCCTGCCTAAGACCTGGCGGGCCCAGACTTGGCGGCCCGGCTTTACCTGCGACTACTGGGCCCCTAGTGTTGCTCGCGCGCCTCGGTAGACAGGGCGAAATCGCGTGATTTGAGGGAAGAAGGACATGCAACTTTCGAAGGATATCGCCGCCGTCGTCACCGGGGGAGCCTCGGGCCTGGGGGCGGCTACGGCGCGGGCGCTGGCCGCCAAGGGCGTCAGGGTGGCGCTGCTCGACCTCAACGCGGGCATGGGCGAGCCGCTCGCAAAGGAGCTGGGCGGGGTGTTCGTTAAGGGCGATGTCACCAACGAGGCGAGCGTGGATGCCGCCCTGGCGGCGGCTCGCAAGGCGCACGGGCAGGAGCGCATCCTGGTGAACTGCGCCGGCATCGGCATCGCCAAGCGTATCACGTCCCGCAACAAGCAGACCGGCACGTTCGACCCGCACGACCTCGCCTCGTTCACCAAGGTGATCCAGGTCAACCTGATCGGCACCTTCCTGATGATGTCGAAGGCGGCCGCCGGCATGCAGGCCGCGCAGCCGCTGAACGACGATGGCGAGCGCGGGGTAATGGTCTGCACCTCCTCGGTGGCGGCACAGGAGGGCCAGATCGGCCAGGTGGCCTACTCGGCCTCCAAGGGCGGCGTCTACTCGATGACCCTGCCGGTGGCGCGCGACCTCTCCCAGAACGGCATCCGCGTATGCACCATCCTGCCGGGCCTGTTCCTGACGCCCATGTTCGATAACCTCTCCGAGGAGGCACGCAAGTCGCTGGCGGCCTCGGTGCCGTTCCCGGCGCGCCTCGGCAGCCCCACCGAGTACGCGGCACTGGCCGTGCACATCTGCGAGAACCCCATGCTCAACGGCGAGTGCATCCGCCTCGACGGCGCGCTCAGGATGGCGCCGCGGTAGCGGTGTCAGACCCTCTTGGGAGGTAGTAGCAAAATTCCCGTGGGGTCTGGCGTGCATTGGGGCATTTCTGCGTGGCGAGGTTGAGATGAGGTGTGTTGCAGCGTCAATCG
>JBIOWI010000328.1:0-10451 GCA_044868325.1 Hyphomicrobiaceae bacterium | reverse complement strand
TCGAGGGCGGTGCCATCCAGGCCACCAGCTGGATGCTGAAGGAGGCGGTGCGCTTCGACAGATCGCGCATCGCCAGCGATACCTGGGAGACCTATCCGATCCTGCGCTTCTCCGAGGTGCCCGCCGTCGAGGTTGAGATCGTCAACCGGCCCGAGGAGAAGGCCATGGGCGCCGGCGAGGCCGCCCACGGCCCCGTCGCCGGCGCCATCGCCAACGCCGTCTACGACGCGCTGGGCGTGCGCGTCCGCGACCTGCCCATCACGCGCGAGCGGATCGTTGCGGCGTAGGTGTCAGAACGAGGTTTCAGGGATCAGGTTCCAGGTTTCAGGGGCCGGCAGCGGCCCTGAAACCCAATCCCTGGAACCTGAAACCTGGTGTCAGACCCGGAGGGTCTGACACCTTCACTTAGACGCCTTGATCTGGGTCAGGGTGAACACGAAGTCCTGGTTCGGCACCTTCTGCAGGTGGCAGGTGAAGCACGGCTTCAGGTCGGCCTTGTCGTTGACGGTGCCGTCGGCCTTGAAGGCGCGGTACTCCCACTCGCCGTTGCGCATGTCGGCCGGGTACTCCGCGCCCCAGCCCATGCGCTTCTCCATGACGGCGATGCCGGCGATCTCGTCGGTCTTGATGAAGCGGCCGTTGGCGTCCTTCTCGGGATTGCCGTCCGCACCCAGCTTGGCCTTGTAGTTGACCATGGTGAGGACGGTGCCGCTCGGCAGCGGCCGGCCGGCCTTCGCCTCCTCGGCCGCGAACTTGTTGATGAACAGCTCGCGATACTGCTTGATATCGGCGCGGTCCACCGTGTGGTAGAGCACGCCCTTGGCGTAGTTGGCCGGGAACTTCACGTTGTCCTGGCCGGCCCGGACGGCGCCGGTGACGACAATCCCGGCGAGCAGCGTCGAACAGAAAAGTGCGAATGCTCTCATTGGTCTCTCCCTCGCGGACGCAGATCTGCGCACACGGGTACGAGCGTCCGCGCACTTCGGATCATCGGCAAGGCCGAGGTCCGATGAACTTTCCGTGACCTGCCCACATTCGGTCGGATTCCTTGCGACACGGCCTATTCCCGTTTCGTTCTTGACGCGCCGACCCCACCCGGTATGGCATGTCATGTCACGGCCGCATGGAGCCTGAGCTCACTGCCGAATGGAGCCTGGACGCAAGGGACCCGCCGCAATGCTCGCACGATCGGGACTGCTGCGGACACGGAAGGGGCACGAGCACAGCCGCGTCACCTTCGTCGAGCTGTTCTTCGACCTGGTGTTCGTCTTCGCCGTCACGCAGCTCTCCCACAATCTCATCGCGCACTTCACTGCCCGCGGGCTGGCGGAGACCGCCCTCCTCTTCATGGCCGTGTGGTGGGTATGGATCTTCACGTCCTGGGTCACCAACTGGCTCGATCCCGACCGCGCACCCGTCCGGCTCATGCTGTTCGCCCTGATGCTGGCGGGCCTGGTGCTGTCCACCTCCATCCCTAAGGCGTTCGAGGACAAGGGCCTCGTCTTTGCCGGCGCCTACGTCTTCATGCAGGTGGGGCGCTGCCTGTTCATGCTTTGGGTGCTGAAGGACGTGAGCCCCGGCAACTATCGCAACTTCCTGCGTATCACGTCCTGGCTGGCGCTCTCCGGCGTCTTCTGGATCGCCGGCGGGCTGTCGCACGGCGAATGGCGGTTCGCCTTCTGGCTCGTCGCGCTCGCCATCGAGTACGTGTCGCCCTCGGTCTATTTCTGGACGCCCGGCCTCGGCCGCTCCACCACGGCCGACTGGGACGTGGAGGGCGCGCACATGGCCGAGCGCTGCGGGCTGTTCATCATCATCGCGCTGGGCGAGTCGATCCTCGTCACCGGCGCCAAGTTCGCCGAGCTGCCGTGGACGGCCGCGACCGTCGGCGCATTCCTGGCGGCGTTCGTCGGCAGCGTGGCGATGTGGTGGGTCTACTTCAACGTCGGCGCCGAGCGGGCGAGCCGGCACATCGCCGCCTCCAGCGATGCCGGCCGGGTCGCGCGCCTGGCCTACACCTACCTGCACCTGCCCCTGGTCGCCGGCATCGTCCTGGCCGCCGTGGGCGACGAGCTGGTGCTCGCCCATCCTACCGGTCACACCGACGCCAAGACCGCGGCGGTGCTCATCGGCGCGCCGGCGATCTATCTCGTCGGCAACCTGATGTTCAAGCGAGCGACCGCCATCGGCCCGGCGCTGTCGCACATGGTGGGGCTCGGGCTGTTGGCCCTGCTGGTCCCGGCGTCGACCTTCATGGAGCCCCTGGTCTTGAGCATGGCCACCACCCTGGTGCTGGTCGTGGTGGCCGCGTGGGAGACGCTGTCGCTCGGGTCTGGCCACAAAACCTGAGCAGGGCGGCCTTCGCGGTGCGCGGAAGCGGCGGCAGAGAAAACTATGGACGGCTTGTCGCTTCCGGAGCTACGACCCCCTGGGCAGACGTAGCCAGGAGCACCTCGAATGGCCGATCGCATCCTCGTCCTCTACGGCTCCTACCGCTCCGATCGGATGGGCATCCGTCTCGCCGACTTCATCGTGGCCGGCCTTCAGGCGCGCGGCGCCGATGTTGAGCTGGTCGACGCCAAGGCGGTTGGGCTGCCGATGCTCGACCGCATGTATAAGGAGTATCCGAAGGGCTCCGCGCCCGAAGCGCTGGAAAGCCTGGCGGCGAAGATCCGGGCGGCCGACGCTTTCGTCTTCGTAGCCGGGGAGTACAATTGGGGTGTCCAGCCCGGCTTGAAGAACCTCACCGACCATTTCCTCGAGGAATGGTTCTGGCGGCCCGCAGCCATCGCCAGCTACTCGGCCGGCCGCATCGCCGGCGCTCGATCCAGCTTCGTGTGGCATGGAACGCTGTCTGAGATGGGCATGGTCGTCATATCGAGCGCCTTGACCGTGGGTCCGATCGCACAAGCCCTCACCCCCGACGGCAAGCCGGTCGGCGAAGCCGGACAGCTGCTCGAACGCTCCTTCGCGCGCTTCGCGGATGACCTCGCTTGGTGGACCGAAGCCGCCAGGATGCAGCGAGCCCGCAAGGCTCCGCCGTATTAGGGGTATACTCAACTAGGCGCGCGGCAGAACTGCCAATCACAGTTGACGGCCCTCCTGCAATGCGGAGAACAGTGAGTTCGTGCCAGGAGCGGGAGAAGCCCGCGAAGCGGCGGTCCAGGAAGCGCTAGTGTTGGCGCTCTTTGGGCCACCAGAACCTGTGGGCGGCCCAGACAAGCACAAAGAGGACAGCCCCGACCAATAAGGCGTACACAAATAGCGTCGATGACCACACCACGAGTTGCGGCACTGAGACCACGCCATTGAAGCGAAGGATGATGAAACTTGGCGTGAATGAGGCGGCCGTCGCAAGCGCTAGGATGCTCGCGCGCCTGCGCCAAGGCAGTGTGCGTGTCAGCCAGAATGCGACTGCGGTCAGCACCCAGCCACCCAAGGAGGTACCGAGATAACCGAGCAAGACAACCTTATCGCTTGCCATGACTGTGCTCCCATGCGGTGAGGGAAAAATATGGCTGAATCATGGGCTTCCTTCGCCTCATGAGTCGACATGGAAGCGGTGCAGGATGCGATGCGCGAGCGGCGCGATCACGATGCCGCTGGCTACGAGCACGATGACGCCCGAGTAGATGGCGTAGCAGCCGGCGAAGAGCTTGCCGGCGCTCGTCTTCAGCTGATCGACGGGCCCCATGCCGGACAGGATCATCGCGGCGTTGAGAAACGCATCGAGCCAGCTCATGCCTTCCAGATACGCATAGCCCAGCATGCCGGCGAACAGCGACAGTCCGACGATGAGCGCGGCTGCCGCGAGGCTGAGGGCCATCCGATGCGCGAAGCGGCGGCGCGAGGCGACGGGCTGCTTGCGCGATTCGTAGTCGAGAAGTCTGCGTGCCATGGTGCGGCACCCATCAAAGTTTGCCGTGGGACGCCAAAGCGGCGAGGTTGCTTACGCACGATTGCGCCCTACGTCACGTCGACGACCTCCACATGCTGCCCGAGGGGCGCAACGCCCGGCTGCAGCGGCCAATCGGTAGCGTTGCGCATCTCGCCCGTGGCCTCGATCTCGGCCAGGCGCGCCAAGTCTACCTCGGCGTGGACCCACTGGGGACGGTTGAGCGCACCCGCGGCCAGCACACCGGTATCGGAGAAGCCGTGGTCCGCCGGCACGAACACCCCGGCGGCGCCGGCGTTGCGATCGATGGCGGGGGACCAGGGTGCATCGCCCACGGTGGGCGACAGCACCGTTGCGCAGGTGCTCTCCAGGGCGCGGGCCAGCGCCGCCGTGCGGACGCGGTGGTAGCCCGAGACGAACTCCGTGCACGACGGGATGAGCAGGATCTGCGCCCCCGCCTCGGCCTGCGCGCGCACGAGAAGCGGGAACTCGCTGTCGTAGCAGATGGCGATGCCGATCCGGCCGAGAGCCGTCTCGAACACGCGCAGGCGGTCGCCGCCGGAGATGCCCCAGTCGCGCTCGAACGGCGTCATGATCAGCTTGTCCTGCACGCCGACCTTGCCGGACGGCGCAAACAGACGCGCCGCGTTGACATAGCGCCCGGAGCCTCGCGCGCTCGGGCCACTGGCGGCCAGGATGTGGACGCCGTATTTCCGCGCAAGATCGGCGTGTGCGGCATCCATCTCCGGCAAGGCGTCCGAGACTGCCGCGAGCGACGCTCCCAGGTCGCCCGCTACCTGCTCGCCGGCCGCGGCGGCATACTCCATGGCGCCGTACTCGGGGAATACCAGAAGCTGCGCACCGGCGCCGGCGGCTTCCGCCACCCAGCGCGCGAGCTTGTCGCGGCACGCGCCGAGCGAATCCTGTGCCTCTGGCGGGTATTGCGCAGCGGCGATCCTCAACCGTGCCATCTAGAGCGCCCGCATCCAGAACTGCATGGGCTTCTCGGTCTCGTCCCGTTGGTCGACATCCTTCCAGGCGAAGCGGGTGACGAGGCCGTCGGCCTTGGCGTAGCCGCGCTTCTGCCAGAAGGCGTCGAGCGGCACATAGTCCGTCGGCCGCAGCGGATGGTCGTCCGGCCGCACCACGGCGCAGAACGCCACGTGCGTGAAGCCGCTAAGCGTCCGCGCCTGCGCCTCGCGGTGGTCGAAGAAGGCGTGGCCCAGGCCGCGGCCCCGCCAAGCCGGCAGCAGCACGGACTCGCCGCAATAGAAGATGCGGCTTATGTCGAGTCCGCGCGCCCGGAACGGCGCGGCGAGCTGGGCCTCGACCTCCGCCATCGGCGCGCCCGTTGCACAGCCCACGATGGTGTCGCCGTCGTAGGCCGCCACGATGACGGCGCCCCGCGCCGCTGCGAGCTTGGCGAGGTATCTCCGCTCGTACTCGAGGGTGCCGTCGTAGAGATAGGGCCAGTCGCGGAACACGGCGATCCTGAGCCGCGCCAGTGGGTCCAGCGCGGGCACCATGTCCGTACCGGTGAGCGGCGCGACGCGAAGCGTCATGCCGGCGGCTCCTCCGGCTCCTGGGGCTGGGCCGCGATCTGCTTCAGCCAGGCGGCCAGGTTGTAGTAGGTCGTGACGCGAGCGATCAGCCCACCCCGCACCTCGAAGAAGGCGCCGGCGGGCAGCCGGTAGGTCTGCCCGCCGGCGGGCGGCAGGCCCTCGTCGGTCTCGATGTAAGTGCCGAGCACGTCGAACTCGGCGGCGGCCCTGGTGCCGTCCGCGCTCGCCATCACGGCGATGTTCTCCAGCTGCTCGGCGTAGCAGCGCTCCATGTGCGCGCTGAAGGCGCGGAACGCCGCCTTGCCGGCGCGCCGGGCGCCCTGGTTGACATCGTGAACCACGTCCTCGGCGAGGCACGCCAGCATCCCCTCGCTGTCGCCGGCGTTGAAGGCGGCGTAGTAGCGCGCAATGAGCGCGACGGTGTCGGCGGCGGCCCAGTCTGTGGCCATGGCAGCTCCTCCGGTCGGACGCCGTGACTCGGACCCAACATGAACTCACGACCTCCTTAGCAGGCGCAAGCCGCGCATTCCAGGAGGGGTCGGAGAGGGGTCTGACCCATCCCCGCCGGGCCCCTGCGCACGTCCCGACCTGTGGGGCGCTTTCGGCCTGCCGATCGCATCCCTTCTCCACGCCATCGCTCCAACGCCCAGCCTCGCTGCCCTCGCTGCCGCCTTCCCGCGCCTCACCCGCCACTTGCGCGAGCCGCCGCGACAAAGCCACTATCGGGCCATCAGCCGTCCAAGTTAGCGCCAATGGGGGGCTGACCCCGCCCCTCCGGAGACAAAAATTCGGCGCGCCGGCCTGTAACTCTTCCGCCACCCGCAGCGAAGCAAGGCCTGTCGGGAAGCTGCCGGCCACGACCGGCCGGCCCGGGGTGTCGAGGGTGTCGAGAGGAGCGAAGGTGACGATCAGGCGGCATGCCAGGCAAGCCGCTCCGTCCAAGGCCGACGGTCCGGACGGGGGTTTGCAGTCCACGTGCGCGATGGCGGTGATGGCCAAGGCCTCGATTGCCGGCAGGACCAAGACCCGCCTCGTGCCGCCCCTGACCGAGGGCGAGGCGGCGCTGCTCAACACCGCCTTCCTGCGGGACGCCGCCGCCAACATCCTGGCCGCGGCCTCGCTCGCCGACATCGGCGGATGGATGGCATACGCCCCTGCAGGGTCCGAGGACTTCTTCAGAAGCCACCTGCCTGACAGCATCGGCCTCGTCGAGACCGTACGGCCCACCCTGGGCGACTGCCTGTGCTACGCGACGGATGCGCTGCTCGGCGCAGGCTACGGTGCCGTCTGCCTGATCAACTCCGACAGTCCGACGCTGCCCGTGGACTATCTCGTGTCTGCCGCCAGGGCCCTGTCGGCCCCTGGGAGCCGCATCGTGCTCGGCCCGGCCACCGACGGCGGATACTACTTGATCGGCATGAGGCGCCTGCACACCGGGCTGTTCGAGGGCATCTCCTGGAGCACGGACCGGGTGCTGTCGGAGACCCTGGCCCGCGCCGAGAGCCTGGGCCTGCCGGTCTTCTCCCTGCCGAGCTGGTACGACGTGGACGATGCCGGGACGCTGCAGACGCTCGTCGGCGAGGTGCTCGACGGCAGGCCGTTCCGCGCCGCGGACGTGGCCGCGCCGGCGTCCTGCACGCGGGCGCATCTCGCGGCCCTGATACGGGACGCCGCTCTGCGGGAGCGCGTGGCCGGCCGCCGTGCCGCGAGCGGCGCCGCATGAGCGGCAGGCCGCAGACAGTCCGCTGGGGTCGCGGCACGCTCCGCCTCGCCGCCATCGCGACAGCCTTGTGCGCGCTCACCGCGGCTACCCACGTCATGCACTGGCGCCTCGGCGGCTGGGTGCTGATCGCCGCGTTCGCGGCCGGCACGGCCGCCGCGCTCGCAGCGCCGCGCCTCGCCGCGGGGGCCGACGACCGGAGGCTCGCCCTCGCGGTCATCCTGATCGGCGCGGCGGCCATGCGGCTGGCTCTGCTCTGGACCGAGCCGACCCTGTCGAGCGACATCTACCGCTATATCTGGGACGGCCGCGTCCAGGCGGCGGGCGTCAGTCCCTACGCCCACGTCCCGGCCGCAGCCGAGCTGGCCCACTTGCGCGATCCCGACATCTGGCCGTACATCAACCGCGCCGACTACGCCGTGACGCTCTATCCCCCCATGGCCCAGGCGGTGTTCCTCGCCGTGAGCCGCTTCGGCGAGAGCGTCCTCGTCATGAAGTTCGGCCTCCTCCTGTTCGAGGCGGCGGGCATCGCGGCGCTGCTGGCCCTGCTGCGCCTTCTCGGAAGGCCGCCCGCGCATGTCGCCGCCTATGCCTGGCACCCGCTGCCCGTGTGGGAGATCGCCGGCAACGGCCACCTCGATGCCGCCATGCTGGCGTTTCTCCTCGCCGGATTGCTCGTCTACCTGCGCGGCCGCACGCTGATCGCCGGCGTTCTCGTCACCCTCGGCGCCCTGATCAAGCCGCTGGCGCTGCTGGCGCTCCCCGTGCTGTGGCGGCGGTGGGACTGGCGCCTGCCGCTCTGCGTGCTCGCCACCGTGGCCCTCGTCTACCTCCCCTACCTGTCGGCCGGCTGGGGCGTTCTCGGCTTTGCCGCCGGTTACGCCCAGGAGGAGGGGCTGGTCTCAGGCCAGGGCTACAAGCCGCTCTGGCTCCTGCAGCAGGCGACCGGGCCCCTGCCCCACGCGACCGCAGTCTATCTCGCCGCCGCAGCCGTGGTGCTGGGCGCCATGGCCCTGGCCGCCTCCTTCCGCGCCGACCGCTCCGCGCAGGCGTCGCTGCGGGCCGCCGCCTGGCTGCTGGCGGCCTTCCTGGTGCTCGTGTCGCCCAACTACCCCTGGTATTTCCTCGTCCTGGTGCCGTTCCTGGCGCTTGCGCCGTCGGCCACCGCCTGGGTCATGACCGGCGCCGGCGTGCTCTTTTACGACGTCGTCCCCGGCGACACCCTGCCGGCCTACGAGGCTCGCATCGCGGCGTTCACCCTGGCCGTCCTCGCCGCCCTTGCCCACGACTTGTGGAGCGAGCGGCGCAAGGCTGCCCACAAGGCTACCGTGGCCGTCCCGGCCACCATCGGAGACACCCCATGACCGATCGCGCGGAGGCCCGCCCGGCCGTCGATCCGGGCCGCTATCACGAGAGCGTCGGCGAGGCGCTGGACCCGGTCGCAACCGGCGAGCCGGTGTGCCTCTACCTGGAGACCACCAACCGCTGCAACCTGCTGTGCACCACCTGTCCGCGCACCTACGCCGACCTGGAGCCGGAAGCGGACATGAGCTGGGAGCTGTTCACCCGCATCGTCGACCAGGTGCCCAACATCGCCCGCGTGGTGCTGCACGGCGTCGGCGAGCCGATGCTGGTGAAGGACCTGCCGCGCATGGTGCGTCACCTCAAGGCCCGCGGCACCTACGTGCTCTTCAACACCAACGGCACCGTGCTCACGCCCAAGCGGGGCCGCGAGCTGTGCGAGACGGGCCTCGACGAATTGCGCGTCTCCCTCGATGCGGCCGACGCCCGCACGTTCCTCGCGGTGCGCGGCAAGGACTACTTCAACCGCATCGTCCGCAACGTGCGCGCCTTCACCGAGATGCAGCGCCGCGAGGGCCTCGCCCGCCCGCGCGTCTCTCTGTGGCTGACGGGCCTCAAGGAGACCATCGCCCAGCTGCCCGACTTCGTGCGCCTCGCCCACGAGATCGGTGTGCGTGAGGTCTACCTGCAGCGGCTCGTCTATTTCGGCGAGGACGCCATCGGCCTGGCGCGCCCCGACCAGGCCCTGTTCGAACGGCTGACGGGCGAGGAGCAGCGCCACCTCGACGCCGCCACCGAGCTCGCCCGCTCGCTCGGCATCGGCTTCAATGCGTCAGGCGCCACCGAGCCCGGCGAGAGCCTCGCCCGCAAGGCAGGTAGCGATCCGTGGTCGCTGTGCCGCCGTCCCTGGACGGTCATGTACATCACGGCCAACGGCCGGGCGCTGCCCTGCTGCATCGCCCCGTTCTCGCAGCGCGGCTACGAGCACTTCACGCTCGGCAACGCCACCCAGGAGACCCTGCGAGACATCTGGAACGGCCCGGCCTACCGCGAGTTCCGCGCCAGCCTGCACTCCTCCGCCCCGCCCAAGTGCTGCGCCGGCTGCGGCCTGCGCTGGAGCCTGTGAGGGACGAACGGGGTCAGACCCCTTGCGCCGAGCCTCAGCACAAACATCGAACGTCGAAGCGAGGGGTCTGACCCCGTTCGGCAGTCGCGGACAGCTTAATGCCTCTAACGCCGCAAATTCGTCGGGTTTGGAGTGGTTCTAGGCAGTTCGGCAATGGAGATGGGCACATGATCAAGATACTCCGCACCGTAGCGGTGCTCGGTTCCGTGGGCTGTCTTGCAGGTCTCGCAATGGCCCAGGACAAACAGAGTGAAGCGTTCGGCAGCGACGTTTCCGCCGTGCTGGCAAAGCTGGAAGCGCAGTGCGCGCACCGGCGGCGGACGATGCCGCCTGATGACCGTGACGATTGCACCAACAAGCTGAACAAGCTGCGCGCCGATGCGCAACTTGGCTCCGGACAGGACGGTGCCTCAGTGCAAGCCTCTGGGGCCGGACCTGGGAACGCGGGCGGTCAAGGTAATGGGATCGGACTTGGCGTCGGAGGCGGCCGAGGCAATGGGATCGGGCTCGGAGTTGGGGGTGGGGGCGGTCAAGGTAAAGGCGGGCGATAGCAACGGACGGGGTCAGACCCCTCGCGCCGAACCTCAGTGCAAGCATCGGGCGTCGAGGCGAGGGGTCTGACCCCGTTCGCCCAACGCGTTTCGCCTCGCAAGCGTTGGCATCGAGGGTTTGCGAAGGCGAGGGAGCTGGGCGCAAACGCCTGGCTCTGGAGATAGTCCGGGGCAGTCTGGCATCTGCGCCCAGCGCCGCATGAGGCTCCGGTGAACGGCTCCGGCGAGTCGCCCAACCGGCCTCGGATACACCGGGTCCCGATTGCGTCGGGCCCTCGTGCGGCCCCCGGCCCGC
>JBIOWI010000327.1:0-3668 GCA_044868325.1 Hyphomicrobiaceae bacterium | reverse complement strand
TGCGCTTCATGTGCGCCACGTCCTCCGGGTGCGGGCCGATGCCGCCCAGGATGCCGAACACCGACTGGATGAAGAACGGCGGCTTCACCACGCCGCGGTCGGCGAAGTGGCGCAGCGTGTAGAGGTGACCGATGTCGTAGCACTCGATCTCGAAGCGGGTGCCGTTGTTGGCGCAGGTGGTCAGGATGTACTCGATGTCGGCGAACGTGTTCTTGAACATGCGCTCGCGCGAGCCTTCGAGATAGGGCCGCTCCCAATCGTACTTGAACGCCTTCTGGCGCTCCAGCATGGGGTAGAGCCCGAAGTTCATGGTGCCCATGTTGAGGCTGGCGACCTCCGGCTTGAAGGTTGCGGCCGGCTTCACGCGCTCCTCCACCGTCATGGTGGGTGCGCCGCCGGTGGTTATGTTCACCACGCAGTTGGACCGCTGCTTGATGACCTTGAGGAACGGCGCGAACGCCGCGGGCGACTGGTCGGGGCGCCCGTCCTTGGGGTCGCGCGCGTGCAGATGCACCACGGCCGCGCCCGCCTCCGCGGCGCCCACCGCGGCATCGGCGATCTCCTCAGCCGTGATCGGCAGGTGCGGCGACATCGACGGAGTGTGAATCGAGCCGGTGACCGCACAGGTGATGATGACTTTGCGGGCTCTTGCCACGGCGCGCCTCCCTTGGGTTTCGTGCGGTGAGCTCTCTTCTGCCCGGAGAGAGTGACCGAGAGTGACCCGGCAAGCCTAGCACGCGCCGCGGAGGATGGTAGACTGCCGCTTGTGCCGAATCTCGCTCTGGGCGGCGGGCGAATTCGGGGCTGGAGCCCGGACGGCAGGGAAGCGTGTCCAGGTCCCGGTCGCATGCACGGGATTTCGTGTCCGGACAGGGGAGGGGCGATGACACCGGCGGCTTCCGCCAAGCCAGGGGACGTCAGCAGATTCCTGAGCCGCGTCCTGCGGCACGAGCCCGACAGCATCGGCCTCGCGCTCGATGGCCAGGGGTGGGCGCGCATCGACGAGCTCATCGAGCGCGCCGGCGCGCACGGGGTGCTCCTCACGCGCGAGCTTGTCCTGCACGTTGCAGGGACAAGCGACAGGCAGCGGTTCGCCTGCGACGGCGCCGGCCGCATCAGAGCCAACCATGGCCACACCGTTTCGATCGACCTTGGGATCGAGCCGAGCCAACCGCCGCCGACCCTGTTCCACGGGACGGCCACCGCATCGTTGGCCTCGATCAGGGCCGAGGGGCTGGTCCCCGGTGTGCGCCACTACGTGCACCTCTCGGCCGATGCGGCCACGGCCAGATCGGTGGGGCAGCGGCATGGACGCCCGGTGCTGCTGCGCGTGGCGGCGGGGCGCATGTGGTCCGCCGGGTTCAAGTTCGTGCGCTCGGCCAGCGCCGTGTGGCTGACCAGCGCCGTGCCGGCGGAGTTCATCCAGTTCCCGTAGCAATCGCACACTAGCTTCGGCAGGTTCGCTCCGGAAGCTGTCGAACCGGGCTGCGGGAGCACACGCGCTAGTGCAGCCGCGCCGGCCCGGATGCCGCGGCGCGCTTGCCCGGTCGGGCAGTCCCCGCCAGTTGGTTGGCGCCGCGGTCCGGGCGAGGAGTGCGGCCCAGGAGGGCGAGGCGCAGCTCCCACTCGTCGGCCGGGCTCCTCTCTACCAGGAGCTGCATCTGGCCGCCGGCCAGCACGGCCACCGGCAGTCCGTCATCGAGCAGCAGCCGGTTGCCGGTGAGCGCGGGCAGCCGCGGCCCCGGCGTGAGGATGCCGACCAGGTTGAGCGGGTCAGCGGCCGAGATGGAGACGAGGCTGCCGCGCGGCCCCTGGCGCCGCGTCTCGCGCAGGAGGCCGACGGCCTCGGGCAGGGCGTACTGCTCGCCCGGGATGCCGGCCACGAACCGGCCGCCGCGGATCTCGCCCCGGCTCTCCAGCGTGCGGTAGACGCGCAGCAGGTCCCGCCATGGCGGCAGGCGCGCCGCCTCGCGCTCCAGGAGGCGCCAGAGCACCACGCCGTAGCGGCGCAGCAGGGTGCGCGCGATGTGCTCCACGTGCGCGGCGTCATTGGCAGGCGCCGGCGGCACGATGGCCCAGCGCCCGGCATCGTCCATGCCGTAGGCCGCCGTCCTGCCCCGGCGCCTCGCTCCGCCGAACGGCTTGCGCTCGGCCGAGGGCACCAGCAGGGCGCGCAGGCCCCCGAAGCTGTCAGAGTTGACCATGCCGTGGGCGGCCAGCTCCGCCAGCGCATCCTCAACCTGCGACCGCAGCAGGCCTGTGCCCGCCACGATATCGTGGAAGAACGAGGCGCCGTGCTGGCGGATGAGCGCCGCCACCGTCTCGGCATGACCCGTTACGGCAGGGGGAGCGTCCTTCTCCGCCAGGGCGCGCCACGTGGCGACGTTCCGGCGCGGCAGCACCGCTATGGGCGTCGACTTGATGGGGCCGGTGCGGCGGGGCGCGCCGTTCCCGCGGCCGTTGCCGTTGCGCAGCCGCACCCAGGTGGTACGGCCGGAGCGGCAGGCGTCGTCGAGCCAGCCCGACTCGTAGTGGTTGAGCCGCGCGCCCAGGATCTCCTTCTCCCAGGCCGCCGCCGGCGCCTCGAAGCCCTCCAGCTGCTCGACGATCTCCTGCAGGGCCAGCGGACCCTCCATCCGCGCCTCGGGGTCGACGTGCTGCCAGGTGAGCAGGAAGCGTAGGAAGTCCTGCGCCGACACCGGCTCGATCTCGGCACGCAGCCGCTTCACGGTGTAGCGGTTGATGCGGGCCAGGAGGCCGCGCTCGCACCATTCGTCCTGGGCGGCGCCCGGCGTAAACCGCCCGCGCATGGCGAAGCCTTCCGTCTGCAGCGTCACCAGCGCCGCCGCCATCTCGGACGGGTCCACGCCGATGGAGCGCGCCAGCGCCGCTTCCGTGACCGGCCCAAGCCCCTCCAGCCGGCCGCGCACGATCTCGACCAGCGCCTCCTCGCGCGACCAGACGCGCCCCGCCAGGGCCGCCGGCGCCGCGATGGCGGGCTCCAGCGCCGCCTCCGGCCAGAGTGCTGCGAGCTGCGGCACGCGCTCCGCGGCGATCCAGATGGCGCCGCCGGCGGTTGTCGTCCTGGCGGCCCGCCTCTGTCCGGCCAGCTCGGTCAGCCAGCCCTGCCAGCCGGCCTCCCGCGCCGCCTCGTCCTCGGCGATGAGGCCGAGCCACACCAGCGCGTCGTGCAGCTCGTCGGCGTTGACGGCCTCGGGCCACGCCTCCTGCTTCACGCGCGCGATGGCCTCGGGATCGAGGCGGCCGAGGTCGGAGGCCGTCTCGGGGTCGAGCCAGCGCCGGCTCATGACGGCCTGGGTGCGCCGCTCCTCCAGAGGCGCGTCGTCCAGGAACGCATAGGGCCGCGCGTTCAGCACCTCGTGCGCCAGCGGCGAAGGCTGGTTGAGGTCGCGCGCCACCACGCGGATCGCGCCTGTCTCGAGCCCCTGCAGCAGCCGTATCAGGCCGGGCAGGTCCATCGCCTCGTTCAGGCAGTCGGAGATAACCTGGTCGATTAGCGGATGGTCCGGCACCTCGCGCTCGCCCGTGAGGTTCTCCGCGCACGCGATCTGGTCGGGGAACACGCTGCCGATCAGGTCCTCGGCCTGCATGCGCGCCAGCGGCGCCGGCACCTTCTTGCCGCCGCGGAAGCGCGGCAGCGCCAGCGA
>JBIOWI010000326.1:0-2175 GCA_044868325.1 Hyphomicrobiaceae bacterium | reverse complement strand
ACTGCACGGCCGTCGCCAGCTCGGCGCCCGTCATCAGCGCCCCGCCGTCGCCGATGAAGTTGATCACCTGCCGCTGCGGAAACCTGAGCGCCGCCGCCACCGCTGCCGGCATGCCGATGCCCATGGCGCCGCCGACGCAGCCGACCAGCACGTGCTCGCCCGAGAACGGGAAGTGCCGGTGCACCCAGCCCGAGAAGTTGCCGGCATCGGTGAGGAGGATGGCATCCTTGTCGAGCCGCGTGGCCAGCGCCGCCACTACCGGGCCCATGTCGAGCAGGCCGTCGGCCGGCGCCGTCCACGGCATGGCCTTGGCCACCGGCTCGTGGAGCTTCTTGATCCACGCCGCCCGCTGCGCCGCCGCCTTGCCGGGCAGCCGCGCCAGCGCCTCCAGCACCGCCACCGGATCGGCCACCAGCGCCTTGGCGGCCGTGTAGTTGCGCCCGATCTGGCGCGGGTCGTCGTGGATGTGCACGAGCGGCTGGCGCGGCACCGGCGAGGCCGGCAGCGTGTAGCCCTGCGTGGTCGCCTCGCCCAGCCGCGTGCCGACCGCCAGCATCAGGTCGGCCTCCAGATAGCGCTCCACCGCCGCCTTGGGGATCTTGAAGCCCAGGTGCCCGGCATAGTTGGGATGCGTGTTGGGGAAGTAGTCCTGCCGCTTGAAGGTGAGCGCCACGGGCAGCGCGTGCGCCTCCGATGCCGCCAGCAGCGCCTTGCGCCCCTGCGCCGTCCCGAGCCCGCCGCCGCCCGCGATCAGCAGCGGCCGCTCCGCCCTGGCGATCAGCGCCGCGATCTCCTCGACATCCACCGCCGCGGCTGGTCCAGCCTGCGGCACCCGCAGCGGCTCGATGACTGGGGTCTCCACCCTGTCCTCCAGCATGTCCTCCGGCAGCACCACCACCACGGGCCCCGGCGTCGGCGCCTGCGCCTCCACGAACGCGCGCGCCACCACCTCGGGGATGCGGCCCGCGTCCTGGATCAGGTGCACGGCCTTGGCCATGTCGGCGAAGGTCTTGGCGTAGTCCACCTCCTGGAACGACCGCCGGCCGATCTCGGCCCGCGGCACCTGGCCGATGAACAGCACCAGCGGCACCGCGTCCTGCTCGGCCACGTGCACGGCGATCGACGCGTTGGTGGCCCCAGGTCCGCGGCTCACAAACGCCACGCCCGGCCGCCCCGTGAGCTTGGCATCGCCCACCCCCATGAACCCGGCGCCGCTCTCGTGCCGGCACACGATGGTCTCAATCGCATTGCTGTCATGCAACGCATCCAGCGCCGCCAGATAGCTCTCCCCCGGCACGCAGAACACCCGGTCCACGCCATGCGCGGCAAGGCAATCGACAAGCAGATCGGCGGCGCGGCGCGGCATGGCTGTGATTGGCCTCGGGTTTCGTTTGAGCCGTATGGTAGGCATCCAAGCATAGCATCCGCGCTGCCGCTGATGGAAAGTTGCAATGCGATCTCATCCCCTAACCCGCATCCCCCTATCGGGGGGGATCAGGGGGAAGGGGAATGTCGATCCGCCTACACCTTTCCCAATTCGCGCTTTCATTTCGCCGGAATTCTGGGCTAGCAGGCGCGCGCCTGACGAATGCCTCGTGTCCGGGTTCTCTGAATCCTGGCTGGCGCGCGCCGCTTTGCGGTGGCGTGTTCCGCGATTCGTCGGGAGAGGCCGTAGCTCAGTGGCAGAGCGCCCGGGCAACCGGGAGGTCGAGGGTTCGATTCCCTTTGGCTTCACCAGCACGACTAGCTCAGTGGTAGAGCACCAGGCCCTTAACCTGACAGTGGTGGGTTCGAATCCCATGTCGATGTTCGCTAGCAACGAACACATCCAAACGGGAAGCCGGCCGCTTCCCTGCTGATCCTGCCGAACATCGAGGCTCCGGCCGAGATGGCGGCCGGAACAGCAAGCGCTCGAGGCGCTTCGCGTCCGCGCGGATACCGCGTGGCGGCAAAGCCTGCGGGCACGGCTACCGGCGCGTCTGCCTTCGGGTGGGCGCGGACGCAGGCGTGTCCAACGGTGGAGCCGACACGCTCAAGCGCGGACCCGCGTCCTCGGTGTGGGAGGCGGCCGGCGACCTGATGCGGTCACGGAATCAGGGAAGCCCCGCCCGCGAGCATGTCGCGACGCAATTGATGTAAGGCCATTGGAGAGTACCATGCGGTTCCAGTTCAAGG
>JBIOWI010000325.1:0-8286 GCA_044868325.1 Hyphomicrobiaceae bacterium | reverse complement strand
CTATAGCGTGCTGACCCGGTTGCCGATCACGCGCAGCTGCATCCAGCGGAAGAAAATAACGAGTAGCATCATCATGAGGCCGATGACGCTCACCTGCTCCGCCTCGCCATTCATCCACATCTTCAGCAGCACCACCGAGAGCACCTCCGAGCCGGCCGAGAACAGCAGGATGGAGGCGCTCAGCTCGCGCATGATGCTGAAGAAGGTGAGAATCCACCCCACTGCGAACGACGGCCAGGCCAGTGCCACCATGATTCGCCACAACGTCTGCCACCAGCCGGCGCCGTGCACACGCGAGCACTCCTCCAGGTCGTAGGAGAGCTGCTGGTAGGCCCCTGACATCACCCGTACCGCCACCGGCGTGCCGAGCGCGATGTAGGCTAGCATCAGCGCCCAGATGGTGCCGTAGATCGGCACGAAGCCCGGCAGCATGGCGAACGCCCACAGGAAGCCGATGCCCAGCACCATCCCCGGCATCATCCAAGGCAACCAGGCCAGCGCATCGATGAGCCGCCGCCCGCGCCACATGGTGCGTGCCGTCACGTAGGCGACGATGCCGCCGAGCACCATGGTGGCCGTTGAGCCCACAAGGCCGAGCTTGAGGGTGTTCCACGCCGCCCGCTGCAGCTCGCCGTTCTGCAAGACCTTGGCGTAGTTGTCCAAGGTCAGCATGTCGTAGGTGTAGAAGCCGAAGAACCGGAAGAACGAGCCGAGCAGCAGCTGGCCCACCGGCAGCACTACCGCGATGGCGAAAAAGAAGATGCAGAAGCCGAACGTGACCCACCGCCATGGCCCAAGCTTTGTGACATTGGGTGCGTAGCCCTTGCCGGTCACGGTATGAAACGACCGACCGTGCAGCAGCCGCCACTGCCAGATCACCAGGAGGAGCATGAGGCTGAGCACGGCGAAGCTCAGGGCCGTGGCGTACTGGTAGTCGGGGTCGGCGCGGTGGTTGATGGCGTTGTAGAGCTCGGTCGTGAACACCGTGATGCCGGCCGGGGTGCCGAAGAAGAGGGGCGACTCGAACGATTCGATGCCGCGGATGAAGCTCAGAAGGAACGAGCTGGCGAGCACCGGCAGCATCAGCATCAGCGTGATGCGGCGGAAGGTGGTCCAGCGCGAGGCCCCGCACATGCGGCTCGACTCTTCCAGCGCCGGGTCCATGGCGCGGAAGGCGTCGACGATGAACAGGAACAGGAACGGCGTCGAATACTGCATCATGTGCCAAACTACGCCGCCCCAGGAATAGACGTTGACGATGTGCGTCTGCGAGCCCGTCAGCCATTTCCAAAGCAGATTGAGCGCGCCCACCTGGGGGTTGCCGAGCATGCCCCAGGCCATGGCCGTGAGGATCGGCGGGATGAAGAACGGCAGCGTGATCAGGATCTCCAGCGTGCGCCGCACCGGTGTGTCGGTGCGGGCGACGATCCAGGCCAGCAGGATGGCGGTGAGCAGCGACGGGACTGTCTTGGCGAGCGAGATCGCCACCGTGTTGAGGAGCACACCGAGGTTCCGGGCGGTAAGGATCGCCTGATAGCCGCGGAGATTGAACTCACCGGCCGCCCCCGGCGGCGTGGAGTGAAGACTGCCGTAGAGCAGCATCGAGACCGGATAGACGGTGAGGAACGCCAGCACCGCGATCAGCGCGAGCACGCCGGCGTGGCGGCCAAGGTTGCGCCCGGCCAGCACAGCAAGGATGCCGCCTGTCCGACCGACCACACCTCCCTTGGCCAGCGCCGCCGATTGCTCCACCGTAACCGTCACGCCAAAGCCCTGCCGCTCATTGCGCTGTGTCCGCGACGCTCGCCTTCCAGCCGTAGAGCGCCCGCGCGTTCTCCGCGTAGATCATCCGTCGCCGCTCCGCGCCGATGAACGAGGGGATGGCGATGACGGGATCGTCGAAGTCCCAGTGCGGGTAGTCGCTGGCGTAGAGGATGCGGTCCCAGCCGGTCCACTCCAGGATGTCGAGCAGGTGGCGCGGCTCCTCGGGCTCCTCCATGGGCTGCGTTGAGGCCCACACGTTGCGCCGCAGGTACTCCGACGGCGCCATCCTCAGGTGCGGCACCTCGCTCTTCAGCCGCTTCCAGAGCTTGTCGAGCCGCCAGCCGAGCGAGGGCAGCCAGGCGAAGCCGGCCTCGATCATGACGATCTTGAGATCGGGCAGGCGCTCGAACAGGCCCTCCACGATCATGGAAGTGAGCAGCGCCGAGCAGGCGGTCTCGTGCTCGGTCATCTCCTCGATGTAGAACGAGGGCCAGCCGCTGTTGCTGATGGGGTGGCCCGAGTAGCCGAACACGTGGATGCCCACAGGGAGCCCGTGCTCCACGGCCGCCTCGTAGATCGGCCAGTAGCGTGGCCGTCCCAGCGCCTCGGCCGTCCGCGACAGCAGCAGCACGTGCGCAAAGCGCGGATCGCCACCGCGCTTGTTGATCTCGGCGCGGGACGCCTCGCCGTCCTCGTAGGGCACCACGATGGAGGCCTTGAGCCGCGGCTCCGGCCGCACCCAGTCCTCCAGCTGCCAGTCGTTGGTGGCGGACGCCAGCGCCGCGGACAGCCCGCGGTTCTGCTCTCCCTGCCCGGACGGACCCAGCGGGTTCATGATGCCGATGCTGACGCCATAGGGGTCGAGGTACTGCTCGCGCATGAAGTCGAGGTCCGCGCCCGGCATCAGGCCGCTCGGGGGCCAGGAGTCGCGGCGCATGCCGTCGCCGGGCTGCATCTTCGGGTAGGGATGGCCCTTGGCGAAGCCGTGCCGGCGGCGGGTGCCGTAAGCCTGCAGATACTCCCACCAGCGGGAGGCCATGTAGGGCTTCAGGTCGGCGATGCTCTTGACCCGCGGGTGGATGTCGAGATCGACAAGGCCGAGATCCACCGGCCGCTGGCGATGCAAAGCTTGGGCGGCGACGTTCATTGCCGGGCCTCCTGCAGGCGGCTGTAGGTCGAGAGTGGATTGTCCACCATGATCTTCTGCCTCAGCGCCTCCGGCACTCCGGGCGGGACCACCTCGTCGCCGTCGAACTGCCAGTGCGGGTAGTCGGAGGAATAGAGCAGGAGCTCGTCGGACTTCAGGTGATTGACGAAGCGGCCCACCACCTCCGGCGCGTCGGGCGCATCGAGCGGCTGGATGGTAAGGCGGAAGTGCTGGCGAAAAATCTCGGATGGCGAGCGATCGACCCAGGGCACCTCCGAGCGGCAGCCGCGCCAGAACTTGGAGAGCCGCCAGAGGAACGCAGGCACCCAGGTCACGCCGGATTCGATCAGCACCACCTTGAGCTTCGGGTGCTTGGCGAACACGCCCTCGCAGATGAGACTGGCGACCTGCGACTGGAAGCCCTGCGACTGGCTTGCGTAGTCCTCGAAGTAGTAGGTGTTCCAGCCGAGCGACGTGGGTGGATGCTTGTAGGCGCTGCCGGCGTGGATGCCGATAGGGAGACCATGCTTCTCCGCCGCGGCATAGATCGGCCACAGTTGGCGGCGGCCGAGCGGCACCTCGTCCATGGCCAGCAGCAGCACCTGCACGAAGCGGCGGTCGGCGGCGCAGCGCTCGATCTCCTCGACGGCGAACTCGACGTTCACGGTCGGCACCACGATGGAGGCGCGCAGCCGCAGATCGCGGTCGAGCCACTCCTTGGCGATCCACTCATTCACCGCCCGCGCGAGCGCCCGGGCCATGTCCTCGTTGAAGACGAGCTGCACCCCGGCCAGGCAGTTGCAGATGGCGAAGCCCGATTGCCAGCGGTCGAGCGCGTGGGCCTGCAGGGCGGCGAGATCGCTACCGCCGCGCCCATTCGTGCCGCGCCAGTCGGCCCGCGCGGTGAGGGGCGCGCCCGGCGGGTAGTTGATGGTGTCGAGGGATTCGATGCCGCGGTCGGGGATCGTCTCGCGCCAGTGATCGTCGAGATAGGGCAGCAGCGGCGCGATGCCCGGGAGGTCCGGGTGGATGTCGCAGTCGATGGCGCCGATGCCTGCGGGCACTGTCTCTCTCCCGATCCTGGTTCGTTGTTGGGTTGGGCCGCTGCCCCCAGCAACGGGGACCGGCCACAAACCGATATATCAGCCGACGCCGCCCAAGGCGACCGGCGCCGGGCCGAAATTCATTCCTTCCGCCGCGGCGGACGCGCGCGCACCGCCTCCTCGTTCACGTCCGCACCCCAGCCCGGCCGCGTCGGCACCACCAGCTGGCCGTTCTCCACAATCGGCGGATGGGTGACGAGCTCGCCGCGCCAGGGCACATCGTCCACCTCGTACTCCATGATGCGGAAGTTGGGCACCGCAGCGCAGAAGTGCGCACTCATGAGGGTCGCCAGGTCGCCGTAGTAGTTGTGGGGCGCCACGTCGACCTCGAAGGCGTCCGCCAGCGTGGCGATGCGGATCGACTGCCACAGCCCGTTCCAGGGCACGTCCACCACGGCCACATCGACCGCGTACTCCTGCAGGAACGGGCGGTACTGCTTGAGGCCGTAGAGGGACTCGAGCGAGGCGATGGGCGTGCGCGTGGATCGCCTCACCAGGGCGAGGGCCTCGGCGTCGTGGATGTCCACCTCCAGCCACGCCAGGTTGAAGGGCTCCACGGCCTGGGCGATGCGCAGGAACCCGTCGGTGCGCTGGCTGAAGTTGAGGTCGAGCATGATGCCGGTATTGGGCCCGGCGCCTTCTCGGAAGGCCGCCAGCACGTCGCCGATCTGGCCGACCCAGTGCGCATCCGCGCTGCGGTCGAGGAAGCCGGGCGCGATGCGGAAGCCCGGGTTGAAGGGCCGCGCACCCTCGCCGATCTGCAGGGGGTTGGTTTTGAGCGCCTTGTAGCCCCGCCGCGCAGCCTCGCGCCCCAGTTCCTTCAGGTCGTCGAGGGTGCGGATGGGGGGCAGGCCCAGCTCCTTCTCGAAGAAGTCGCGCTGCCAGACGCGGAAGCTGCCGCAGTGCGACCAATAGAGGTCGAGCCGGTCGCGCATGGCGCCGCCGAACAGGGCGTAGACCGGCACGCCCAGCGCCTTGGCCTTCACGTCCAGGCAGGCGTTCTCGATGGCGGCTATGGCTTGGTGGTTCATGCCGCCCGCGGCCATGCGCGAGATGGCGTGCAGCGAGGTGCTGATGCGGCCCACGTCGCGCGGGTCCATGCCCTTCACGACCTGGGCGAAGCGCCGGATGAGGTCGCTGACACCGCCGGCACCGAAACCCTCGTAGTACTCGGCCCAGCCGACGAGCCCCTCGTCCGTGGTGAGCTTCAGGAACGACGTGGTGCGCCAGCCGCCGTCGGCATGCAGGTCCTCGATCTTGGCGATGCGCATGGGGGCCTCGCTTATCCCTCGCTCAGCGAAACGATGTGGGCCAGCGGCTCGCCGGCGAGAAACCGCTGCACGTTCCTGGCCGCGACATCGGCGAGCCGGTCGAAGCCTGCCTTGCCGGCCGCGCCGGCGACGTGCGGGGAGATCAGGAGGTTGGGCGCCGCCCACAGCGGGTGGCCGGCGGGCAGCGGCTCGGGATCGGTGACGTCGAGCCCCGCGCCGGCGATGGCGCCGCTCTGCAGCGCCTCGGCCAGCGCCGCCGTATCGACGATGCCGCCACGCGAGATGTTGATGAGCACCGCCGTCTTGCGGCACAGCGCGAGCTCGCGCACGCCGATCAGGTGCCGTGTCGAGGCGTCGAGCGGCAGCGCCAGCACGACCGCATCGGCGCACGGCAGCACCTCGTGCAGCCGCGCGATGGGGAGCGCCTCGTCGGCCAGCGCGTGCGGCCTGGCGCTACGCGTGAGCGCAACCACACTGGCGCCGAAGGCCCGCACCAAGCGGGCGATCTCCTGGCCGATGCTGCCGAAGCCGCAGATGGCTACCGTGGCGCCCGCCGGCGAGGTCATGGCCATGCTCATGGTGCGGTTCCATTCGCCCCCGATCTGGTTCGCCAGCATGAGCGGGAAGCGCCGCTTCACGGCGAGCAGCAGCGCCACCGCATGCATGGCAACCGCGGGCGAATAGGCATCGCCGGCGTTGGTGACGGCGACGCTCGGCGGCACGCCGTGGGCCTGGGCGTTCTCGTAGCCCTGGGTCAGGAGCTGCAGCCAGCGCAAGCGCCTGGCCCGCGCCCGCACCGTCTCGGCGACCTGCGCACTGTACAGGAAGTCAGGGCACAGCAGCGCCTCCGCCTCGCCGATCGTGGCGCCCAGCTCCTCGGGACTGGCAACGAGCGTGAGATCGTCGCCGACGATCGGCTTGAGCCGCCCCATCAGCTCCGGCTTGGCGTACGTTGCCCAAAGAGCGATGCGCATGGATTTGTGGGCAGCTCCGGTGCGGCGCCGGCGTCCCCGGGTGGCGCCGTGGTTGACATATCAATGATGCGAGCCTACCCGTTTTGCAACACGCAATGACAGCAAGGGTCCGATGACCGGCGACACCGCCGCAGCAGCGCCTGGCGCGAGCGCCGTCGGCGCTCCCTTTGCCGTCCCGCCCATCGACTGCGACATCCACCCGGCGGTGCCGGGCATCGGCGTGCTTTTGCCCTACTTCGACGAGCTCTGGCGCGAGATGATCGTCTTGCGCGGCATCGACAAGCTCGCGCTCAGCCTCACCAGCTACCCGGCGAGCGCGCCGGCAACCGTCCGCCCCGACTGGCGCCCGCCGCGCGGGCTGCCCGGCAGCGACCTGCCCCTGCTGCAGCAGCAGGCGCTCGATGCGTTCGGCTCGCGGCTCGCCATCTGCAACGTGCTGCACGGGGGGCAGCTGCTGCACAGCGAGGACATGGCGGCGGCGTTCTGTACGGCCATCAACCGGTGGACCGCTCGCGAGCTCCTGGACCGCGACCCGCGCTTGCGCGCGTCGATCCTCATCCCGCTTGAAAGTCCCGACATGGCGGTGGAGGAGATCGAACGCTGCGCTGCCGACCTGCGCTTCGTCCAGGTGCTCGTCTACGTCATGGGCGAGATGCCGCTGGGCCGCCGCCGCTTCTGGCCCATCTACGAGGCCGCGGTGAAGCACGGGTTGCCCATCGGCGTGCACGCCGGCAGCGGCTATCGCCACCCGCCGACCACCATCGGCTGGCCCTCGTACTTCATGGAGGACTACGTCGCCCAGTCGACGGCGTTCGAAGCGCAGCTCTTGAGCCTCGTCAGCGAGGGTGCGTTCTCCAAGCTCCCGGAGCTGAAGGTGGTGTTCATCGAGTCCGGCTTCGCCTGGCTGCCGGCCTTCATGTGGCGCGCCAACAAGACCTGGCGCGGGGTGCGCGCCGAGGTGCCGTGGGTCAAACAGGCGCCGCCCGATCTCGTGCGCCACCATCTTCGGCTCACCCTCCAGCCGGTCGATCCGCCCGACGACCCCAGGGCGTTCGAGCGTGTGCTCGACCACTTGGGCTCGGAGGACATGCTGCTGTTCTCCACCGATTACCCGCACGGCCACTTCGAGGGAACCAACGCGCTTCCCAGGGCCTTGGCAGGCAGCGTCGCCGAGAAGGTGCTCGCCGGGAACGCGCTTGCGACGTATCCTCGCCTTCGCCAGCAGCAATCAGTCCGGGAGATTGCGCCATGAACGTTGCCGTTCGCGAGCCTCGCGCCGAGGCGGCCCAGCGCCTCACCATCGTCGATTGCGACATCCATCCCAACCCGCGCTCGCCCAACGAGGTGCGCCAGTTCCTGCCGCAGCGCTGGCAGCGGCATGCGGTGGCGTTCGGCAACCTGTCGCGGGAGATGTACTCCGACACCATCGGCTATCCGCGCATGGCGCCGGCCATCGCGCGCGCCGACGCCTGGCCGCCTGGCGGCGGGCCTCCCGGCTCCGACCTGGAGTTCATGCGCCAGCAGCACCTGGACCCGAACGGCGTGGAGATCGGCAACCTGATCCCGCTGACCACGCGCGGACCGGACCAGCGCAACCTCGACTACGCCGCCGCGCTGTGCACAGCGCTGAACGAGTGGCAGATCGAGTATTGGCTCAAGAAGGAGCCGCGCCTGCGCGGCTCGGTGATGGTGCCGGCCGAGGACCCGGCGGCGGCGGTGGCCGAGATCGAGCGCCGCGCCGACGATCCGCTGTTCGTGCAGGTGCTCATGCCGCCACGCACCGGCGAGCCGCTGGGCCGGCGCCGCTACCGCCCGACCTTGGCGGCTGCGGCGGCAGCCAAGCGCCCGGTGGCGATCCATGTCGGCGGCCAGGGCGGGCACTGCGTCACCAGCACAGGCTGGCCCTCCTACTACATCGAGGAGCACCATTCGAACGTGCAGACCATGCAGTCGCTGCTGACGAGCCTGGTGGTGGAGGGCGTGTTCGAGGAGCTTCCCGACCTGCGCGTCGTCCTGGTCGAGAGCGG